>CAYUPJ010000013.1:0-37103 GCA_964446635.1 uncultured Anaerolineae bacterium | reverse complement strand
ACGGTGTCGCTGCGGTCGAGCATCACGTTGGATGGCTTCAGATCGCGGAAGATGACCGGCGGGTGCTGGTGATGCAAATAATCCAGCACGTCGCAGAGCTGGCCGGCCCAGCGCAGCACCGCCGCCTCGGGCAGGAAACCAGTGGTCTGCTCCATGATCTCCTGCAACGTCTGCCCGTCAATGTAGTCCATGACCAGATAGGCGTTGCCGCCCACGCGGAAATGGCCCCACACCTGGACCAGATTGGGATGGTTCAGCATGGCCAGGATGTATGCCTCGCGCTGAAACTGATCGTAGGCCGCCTGCTGCTCCTGGGGTGAGGCGTTTGGATCGGGTGTCAGTTCCTTGATCGCCCGCAAGCCACCCCGGTTGGTATCCTCAGCCAGGTAGACCAGGGCCTGGCCGCCTCCCCCAATCTGGCGGATAATGCGATACCGGTTTTGAAGCACTGTCCCAGGGATTAGCATCTCCCATTCCTATAGGTAAAGAGTCGCCGATGGTTGGCAGGGCAACCTGCCTAACTTAACTGAGCTCTATCTCCAGGCCGCCGGTCCAGCCGGCCACCACGTTGTAGATCACGGCAGTGATGGCGGAGCCCACGCCACCGATAATACCGTACACGACCACGCTGATGACGTACCCAATCAGCATTCCGGCAATCCCGGCTCCCACATCCACGACATCGAGTAAATCGCGGATGGCGCCCAAGCCCACCAGGGCAAGCAAAATGCCGAGGAGCCCGATTAGGGCGAGGAGCAGGGCGTAGGTGACGAAGCCAACCTTGAATGCGGATCCAGGGCTAATGCGCGTGATTTTTCTCATGACGTGCCTCCTTCCTTCTGATGTTTCTGCTACTACTGTTTGGTTGTTCAAACCCATCGGCGACTCTTTTCCCCCCAATCACTGAGTACTTGCAGTCCTCATCACGTCATCGGCTACGCATGTATCGCACTCCCAGCACGATGACCACAACCACCACGAAAAGGATGAGGATGTATAGCGCTACCTTAGCCAACACCAGGGCCAGCCCAACCACGATCTTGGCCAGCAATTCCTGAACGATGACCGCCGTGCCGACGGCGCCCACCGCCAGGGGAATCGTCATCTCAACTGATAGCTCGGCCAGAGTGGGGCGCGACCAGCCGCGCAACCGGCTCACCACCGGCAGCGCGGACAGGCGCCTTCCAAAAGCAGACAGGCGCAGTCGCTTCCCTACGCGACCCCAGTCCACTGTTACTCCCAAGACCCTCCACGCCCGCTGACCAGCAGCGGGCAGCATGGCCTTCAGCCAATCCCCGACCTGGGACACTATGCCCCGCGCCTGAGTCAGGGTTGCTTCTATCCATGCCCGTCGCGCCCGCACGCCCCATGCTGCCCCGGCCGATGCCCCCAGCACAGCCAGAATGGCGATCCAGTCGCCCGCCGGGCCGGCTCTCACTGTCCTCACCAGGATGGCGGCAGCCAGGTAGACCGGGAAAGCGGCTATCACCAACACTCCCACCAGTCCCAGGAACGTGCGTCGCGCCCGTGCCCAAGGCTGCCCAGCACCGTCAGCAGTCCACAGCCCGCCTGTCGCTCCGAGGGCAGCGGCCACTATAAGCAACACCAACTGTATCAGCCCTTGCGAGCTGGGGAGGTAAAATAACAGGTATCCATACCCAGCTACTACTGTCCAGGGTTGCTGCCACTGTAATAGCGTTAGGGCCGTGACCGCCAGGTAGGCACCCAGGATCATCCATGCTCCCAGGCGGGCGTGCGCCAGCAACCAGCGCAGCCGGGCGCATAGCCGCCGATGGCTTTCGCTGCCCATGAGTAGACCCAGCAATGCGCCGACCAGCGCGTTTTCCGGTTGCGCCCGACCAGAGACGAGAATACCAGCCATAAGGCCCAGCATCCCACCCGTCAACAACACCGCCAGGCTGCGCAGGACAGCGTAGGTGGGACTGGTGACCAGGGTCGGGCCCCGCCAGATCCGGGCCAGCCACGGCGGAGTTGAGGGAATGGCCGGACTTGGCTCTCCTTCGGCCGCCAGCAGGCTCCCGGCGATGGCGCCCATCAAGCCGCCAGCGAGCAGCCACACCGCCGTTCCCTCATCGGGCCGCAGATCGGCGAAACGCCAACCCAGTAGCATTCCTATGAGGGCGAAGGCACCTGCCAACCAGGCCAGCTTTTTCCTGCTGAAGCGGCTGGAGACTAGTTCGTCGGCCAGGCTGCGCCGGTGATGGTAGTCTTCCATCTCGTCCAGGCGGGACATCCAGCGCCGCGAGAGGGAGAAACCAACTGGCGAGAGGATCAGCGCTGCCAGGAGTGCGGCGACGATAGCGTCGTCCGGTTGTGGCCATCCCAGGAGCATGGCCAGCCCCGCAGACAAGGGCACCGCTGCCCCCAGATAGCCCAGCAGGATCAGCAGCCCATAGACCAGCCAGGTCTTAACCCGTGGCCAACCGGTGTACCACGCTTTCTGCACCCGCAAGCAGGCCGGGAAGTCCATCGTCTCCATGGGGGTGGTGACGTGGATGGAACCCATCTGGGTTCCCAATGCACGGGGTTCGGCCACAGCCGTGACCGTCAGG
This sequence comes from uncultured Anaerolineae bacterium, assembly GCA_964446635.1. GTDB lineage: Bacteria > Chloroflexota > Anaerolineae > VGOG01 > VGOG01 > CAYUPJ01. The sequence continues at coordinate 34,530 of CAYUPJ010000013.1, read as the reverse complement.
CTTTCACCGCTGGTCAGTCGGAAGGCATCCGTATCCAACTGGAGCCAGGGTGCGCTGGTGGCGATGTGCCCCTCCAGTGTGCCGCCCCCGGTGTTACGGACGACGAACACGGTCTTTACTGGTTGTTCCTCGCCCTCCAGCACGGGGGCGAAGTCGAGCTGGCCTTTTGGCTCGAGGCTCAACTGGGGTTGCCAGGTCACGTCGGCCTGACAGATGACGGCCTCCAGGCCGCCGTTGGACCGGACCTCGAAGATGGCCTGCTGAACAGGTCCCTCACCCAAGGCCGAGGTATCTATCGTCACCCTCACCGTGGTCTGCTCTCCTGCCATGAGGCCAAAAATCTGAGGCAATGCCTTGACCCACGGCACGCCGGCCACGAACTCGCCGTGGAGGTAGCCCCGGCCGGCGTTCATGACGCCTATTCTGACCGTGCGCTTCTCCCCTCGCTCCACGGTGCCCAGGTCAAGGGTGGTCTGGCTGAGGGCCAGGGCTGGCATGGGCATGGTGTGATCCACCGCGCGGATGAACTCCTCCAGCCCGGCCGAGCGGTCGCCGCCCCGGCGGCGGATAGATGCGGCCCGCACGGCCAGGTCAGGCCGGTTCCACTGTGGCAGCCAGGACTCGAAATCGCCAGCGTACAGGTGCTCGACGGCCTCATCCCAGCGCCGATCGCAGGCGGCTGCCAGCTCGGACAGGCTGTGGGCTACGTCTCCTGAGCGGAAGACGAAAGGCTGCGGCCGTGCGGTGGGTTGTGGCGCCAGGAGAGACTCCAGCTTGGTCCGCAGCTCTACCGTCGTCGGCCGAAGCGCCAGGTCTGTCTGAATCATCCCGGTCAGGATCTCCTCCAGTTCCGGTGATACCGCCGGCGCCAGGGTGCGGACGGGCGGGAAGTGGAAGGGGGCCTCGGTGCACGGGTCACGGCCGGTTAGCAGGTGATGCAAGGTGGCTCCCAGGGCATAGACGTCGGTGCGTGGCTCCACCTGACCACTGTACTGTTCCGGTGGGGCGTAGCCCGGCGTGCCCAGGGGGATGGATGGCGTGGCGGTCAGACCGGTTCCCGCTGTGGCCTTGGCGATCCCGAAATCCACCAGCTTCACCTGATCGTCCTGACCCAGGATGATGTTGGCCGGCTTGATGTCGCGGTGGATGACGGGCGGGTTCTGCCGGGCGATGTAGACCAGGATGTTGGCCAGTTGGAGGGCGTAGCCCAACACCTCTGACTCAGACAGGGGGCCGCCCAGGCGGGCCATGCGGTCCTCCAGGTTCTCCCCCTCGACCCACTCCATGACCAGGTAGTAGCGATTACCCTCGATGAAGTAGTCGTAGACCTGAGGTAAGCCGGGGTTGCGCAGGCTGGCCAGGAGCCGGGCTTCGCGCTCGAAGCTGTGCTCCGCCTGCTGACGCTCGGCGGGGGTCGTGTAGTAGGGGAGCATCTCCTTGACCACGCACAAGCGGTTGAAGACCTGCCTGTCCTCGGCCAGGTAGACGGCGCCCATGCCACCCTGGCCCAGGAGTTTACGTATCAGGTAGCGGTTGTGCAGCAGTGACTGCAAAGATAGGGTGGGCTGGCGGGGTGGGGGCGCCATGGCCGGGCCAGCCATCAGTGGTGCACCGCACTTGTTGCAGAATTTAGCTGCGTCGGTGTTCTCGCCGCCGCAGATACTACAGTATTGCATGGTACTCACCTCCTGACGTGAAACGTGAAGGCGTGAAACGTGATGTGTACTTTGTATTGTGTACTGTTACGGCACTGGCGCCCTACACTGCCCACAGAATCTAGCGCCTGGCCGCAGTGGTCCGCCGCACTGGTTGCAGTAGCGGGTGGCAGCCGGCGCTTGTGGCACTGGTGCCCGTGCCGGGGGTGGGACTGGTGTTGGCTGCGCTGCTGGCATAGCTGGCGGCGCTGGCACGGGTTGTGGTACTGGTGCGGCTGCTGGTGCACCCCTTGTCACGCTGATGTGTGTAGCGCAGGCGCAGGCCAGGGGGAAGATGAAGTAAGGGATGGCCACCACGACCACACTGAGAAGCAGCATGGCCAACACGTACAGCAAGGTGGCAATGTCCGCAGTGCGCCCGAGTTCTCCAAAAGGACCCAACAGGTAATCCAGAGGACTACCGCCAAAAAGACCCGTGAGGACGGCTGGTGTACCGCCAGACGCTATGGTGGAGAGAGCCTCGGTTTGGGTGATCGCAATGGACATCAGCGTGAGCAAGACGAGCCCTAGGATGAGCACAAGGATGACCGTCATCACCCAATACGTCGCAATCCGCCCTGGTGCCTGGCGCACGATGGTTCGTAGTCGTGATAGCGTCTCCACGACTCCCGTGCCTTCTCCGGCGATGATGGCCGGCGCCAGCCAGGCTCCGAAGAAGACAAAGGCCAGCAGGAACATGTTGATCAGCACCAGAGGAAGGAACAGCAGTGACGACAGGATGGGGCCCGCCGTTGGGATACGCCCCAGAAGCAGCACAATGGCCTCGGCGACGTAGACCGCGAGGATCACGGCGGCGAGAAGAAGCGGGGCGAAGAGTAGGCTGGTCAGGTGTTTGGCGGCGTAGCGCAGAGCGTCACCCACGTCAAGAGGTGGCCGGCCAGCCAGGCTTTCGTAGCTCATCTTCGAGATGGCTCCCGTGAAGAGTGTGGTGATAACCCACACAGCGATCAGGCCGAGCAGTGCCAGGAGAGCAACGGCTACGACGTTGTCAACAGACGCCGCCAGGCCAAAGAACATCCCCCCGATCAGGCCAGCCGCCAGCAGCCCCAGCACGGCCAGGGCCAGCTTGCGACGATCAAGGGATACATCAATCGCCCTCAACAGTAGGTCAATTCCTGTGGTTTGCATAATCATACCTCCCTTTCGTTTTATAGTTTGCTTAAGATATCTCTCGCCCGCTGGTTGTTTGGATCAATGACCAACGCCTGCTGGATAGCAGCGATAGCGTCGCTGCGACGGTTCAGCATGGCGTAGCAGATGCCCAGCCCGATGTGGGGATCGGGGTCGCTGGGGTCCAGGGCCGCTGCTCGCTGAAAGTAGTTGGCAGCCTCTCGCCAGTTGTCCTGCGCGACATAGACCTCGCCCAGGAAATAGTGGGCCATGAAATGATCGGGCTCCTGTTGAATCGCTTGCCTCAGGGCCTGTATGGCCAGGTTCGACTTCTTCTGACGATGGTAGGTTAGGCCAAGAAAGAAATGATGGTCAGCGTCACTGGGATCGAGACGTACTGTTTCCGCGAAGGCTTTCTCTGCCTGTTTCATCTGTTGAGTGTAGTAGTACGACTTGCCCAAAAGATAGTGAGCGAATGCCCGATCCTTCTCCAGGCGCACCGCCTGCTCCAGCTCGGAGATGGCCTGCTGGTGTTGCCCCTGGTCTTGCAGAACCATGCCCAGGAACAGCCGGCAGCTCGCATCCTGTGGCTGCAGTCGTTTGGCCTGTTCCAGAGCCTGTGCACTCTCGGCAAGCTGGCGATTCAGGGCATAGGCACGTCCCAGTTGAAAGTAGAGGTCCCCATCCTTCGAGAAGCTCCTCAAGCCTTGTCGCAGGATCGAGATAGCTTCGGCATAGCGGTCGGCCATGATGCATACCAGCCCCAGGTTGTGATACAATGCTGTATCGGAAAGACCGCCAACCAAAGCCTGTCGGTAAGCCTGGATTGCCTGCTCGAGTTGATTGTTGCGGGCGTAGGCATTGCCTAGCTCGAAGTTCAGTTCCGGGGAGCCAGCCAGAGCTGGCGGTGATGGAGCAGGTGCTGGAGCCACCAGACGGGTACCGCAAGCCAGGCAGAACTTGGCTCCCGACCGATTGACGGTGCGGCATCTTGGACATGTCGGTTCGGCTGTGCTCACTGGTGCCGGTGCTGGACGCCCCGACAGACACGCCTGCAGGGCCTGCAACATCTCCTGAGCGGAAGAGAACCGGCGGCGCGGATCCAGCTCCATCGCTTGCATGATGACCTGCTCCAGCGCTGGCGTCACCCGGGGGTTGTGGCGAGTGGGTGGCGCGAGAGGCGTCCCCTTCACGAAACGGTCGAAAGCATCCAGGGGCACAGTTGCTGTGACCAGGGCGTAGAGCGTGGCTCCCAGGGCGTAGACATCGGAACGCGCATCGGTGCCACCGGCGTACTGCTCCGGCGGTGAGAACCCCGGCGAGACCGCCTTGGCAATGGGCGCTGTGCCCTTCTTGGGGACATAGATCTTGGCAATGCCGAAGTCCACCAGCACCGCCTGGCCGGTCGGCGTGATCTTGACGTTGGACGGCTTGATGTCGCGGTGGATGATGGGGTTGGGCCGCTGGCTGTGCAAGTGCGCCACCGCCTGACAGATCTGGAACATCCAGGTCACGGCCTGTCCCTCCGGCACCGGGGTCTGTCGTTGTAAGAGCATCTCGGTCAGATCCTGACCCTCCACGTAGTCCATGACCAGATACTGCCGGCCCGACGGCTCGATAAAATAATCGCTAACCCGGGGCAGGTGGGGATGGATTAGATTGGCCAGCAGGCTGGCTTCCAATTGGAACTGTTGTTGGGCCTCAGGGGAGCTATTGAAGCTCTCCTTGAGGGCCATACTCTTGCCACCCAGCCGCATATCCTGGACCAGGTACACAGCTCCGTAACCGCCTTCTCCCAGAAGGCGAACGATGCGGTAGCGGCCTTGCAATACCTGTCCTGTGGTTAGTTTCATTTAGGCACTCTCCAAAGTAGCATAGCCCCTCGTGGGCGTCAGAATCGCGCAAAAACGCGCACAAGGCGCTGTACTACAGCTATTTCTTTGAGGGCGGGGGATGCCCCGCCCCAGGTTTCGGCGATGCCTACTCCAGGGGGCGGGGCTCTTCTATATTTGCCTGGGGTTGCCCCCAGCCGGGTACACGGTCGGCGCCAGTTCTCCGTGGGCCCCCGCTCCGAAGAGCAGGTCCTTGCGGCAGGCCGGACGTCCGTGAACGTCCGACATTCAGACCCGGTATCGCCACACCCGATGGGTGAAGCGAGCGCGTTGAGCTCTGTGAGACGCAGCGAAAACCGATGTTGTTGTTGCGGTTGTCGGGGTCGTTCCTGTTGCGATTAGCGGCGCGCACGTTCCTCTCATTGTTGTTCCACGAGCCGCCACGAACGACGCGGCGTCTTTCCGACCGGCCCCACATAAGGGACGACGAGCGTCCCGTTATGCCGCAGTCTTGCGGGAGCGCGGTTTCCGCTCCCCATGTTTTGTGTCTTGTTCTTCCAGGCTGTTCAACCAGCCGCCCAGCAGCTTGCCCACTTCCAGCAGCATCTGGGCCACGTGACCGTATTGCCGATGGCTGGTATAGCCCAGGTCCATGCCCAGGCGGATATAGTGTCGCAGTTTATCCAGTTCGGCATCGGCTCGCAGCAAGGTGCGGCGCGGATTGCCTTCTTTGGTGGCCTGGATGAGCAGGCCGTGGAAGTCGAAAGCGGCGTCCTCAATGCGCTTCGCCAGCCGAAAACGCTGGCTCTTGGGATACTTGCCCACGTGGGGCACCAGCCACTTGAGCAGGTCGTAGGTCTTGGTGAAGACGGGTGATTGTTTGGCTTCCAACCGATACTCCAGTGTGCCTGCAAAGGCTGTTTTCGCACTGCCCGCGGATGTCTGAGGGGGGACACCCCCCTCAGACTCCCCCCGTGTCAGAATACCGAAACCAGCACCCAGCATCCAGAACTACGGAGACTGGGAGACGCAGCGAAAACCGAAGTCGAGGTCGCGGTAGTCGGGGCCGCCCCTGAGGCGATTAGCGGCGCGCACGAGCCACTCATTGAAGTACCACGAGCCGCCACGAACGACGCGGCCATCTCCGGAGCTCGGCCCCTGCGGGTCACGCTGCGGTGAGCTGGCGTAGTAGTCTGCGTCGTACCAATCCTGGCACCACTCCCACACGTTCCCCGCCATGTCCAGGGCGCCATACGGGCTGGCACCCTCTGGGTAACTCCCCACTGGCGCGGTGTATTCATAGCCATCGTCGGTACCGTAGAAGTTCACCTTGCTGCTGTCAAAATCATCTCCCCAGGGATACTTCCGCCCGTCCGTCCCCCGGGCAGCCTTCTCCCACTCTGCCTCCGTCGGTAACCGCTTCCCCGACCATTCGCAATAGGCCTGAGCATCATGCCAGCTCACCCCCACCACGGGCAGATCCGCGCCGTTGAAGCGCTCGCCATTAGCATATTCCGATGCCTGACAATCGCCTGCCGTTACACAGCGACTATATTGCTCGTTCGTCACCTCGGTCTTATCAATCCAGAACTCGCTCACGTAGACGGTGTGCTGTGGATATTCGTCGTCATCAGCATCAGGATCGTCCTTGCTGCCCATCAGAAACTCGCCGGCGGGCACGTGGACCATCACCGAGCCGTCTTTCTCCCATACCCGTTCGCGCCCAGGCACAGCAGTAGGTAACAGTTTGGTGGGAGTTGGTGGCTCAGGTGTAAGCGTCGGTGCCGCTGTCGGCATTGGTGTAGGTGTCCGCGATGCTGTCAGACCTGGCGGTGGAGTCGCTGTGTTCGCCAACACAACCGCTGGGGCAACCGTCGGGGTCGGCGGCGGCCCAGGTCCTCCCCGTCCCATCACGAACCATGCCAGGACTACGAAGAACGCCGCCAGCCCCAACAAAGGCCATCGGAGCTCGATCCCACGTCTCGCCGCTGGACGCGGGATGGTTACTGTGGGCGTGGGCGCAGGTGCACCCAACAGGGCTCGCTTCATCTCCGATGCGCTCTGGAACCGATGGACGCGGTCATAGGCCAGGGCCTTCGTGGTCGCTGCCTCCACGTGCGGTGAGATGGCCGGGTTCATACTGCATGGTGGGGCGGTGTTGAAGGAGAAAGGTGTGTGCTGCGTCGGATCGCGTTTGGTCAACAGGTGATGCAACGTCGCCCCCAGGCTGTAGATGTCCGAACGGGCGTCGGTCTGGCCCTGGCCTTCGTACTGCTCTGGCGGGGCGTAGCCCATGGTGCCCATCCTCAGCGTGTCTGTCTTCTTGCCCGGCTGGAAGAGACGCACGATGCCAAAGTCTATTAGCTTGACGGTGTCGCTGCGGTCGAGCATCACGTTGGATGGCTTCAGATCGCGGAAGATGACCGGCGGGTGCTGGTGATGCAAATAATCCAGCACGTCGCAGAGCTGGCCGGCCCAGCGCAGCACCGCCGCCTCGGGCAGGAAACCAGTGGTCTGCTCCATGATCTCCTGCAACGTCTGCCCGTCAATGTAGTCCATGACCAGATAGGCGTTGCCGCCCACGCGGAAATGGCCCCACACCTGGACCAGATTGGGATGGTTCAGCATGGCCAGGATGTATGCCTCGCGCTGAAACTGATCGTAGGCCGCCTGCTGCTCCTGGGGTGAGGCGTTTGGATCGGGTGTCAGTTCCTTGATCGCCCGCAAGCCACCCCGGTTGGTATCCTCAGCCAGGTAGACCAGGGCCTGGCCGCCTCCCCCAATCTGGCGGATAATGCGATACCGGTTTTGAAGCACTGTCCCAGGGATTAGCATCTCCCATTCCTATAGGTAAAGAGTCGCCGATGGTTGGCAGGGCAACCTGCCTAACTTAACTGAGCTCTATCTCCAGGCCGCCGGTCCAGCCGGCCACCACGTTGTAGATCACGGCAGTGATGGCGGAGCCCACGCCACCGATAATACCGTACACGACCACGCTGATGACGTACCCAATCAGCATTCCGGCAATCCCGGCTCCCACATCCACGACATCGAGTAAATCGCGGATGGCGCCCAAGCCCACCAGGGCAAGCAAAATGCCGAGGAGCCCGATTAGGGCGAGGAGCAGGGCGTAGGTGACGAAGCCAACCTTGAATGCGGATCCAGGGCTAATGCGCGTGATTTTTCTCATGACGTGCCTCCTTCCTTCTGATGTTTCTGCTACTACTGTTTGGTTGTTCAAACCCATCGGCGACTCTTTTCCCCCCAATCACTGAGTACTTGCAGTCCTCATCACGTCATCGGCTACGCATGTATCGCACTCCCAGCACGATGACCACAACCACCACGAAAAGGATGAGGATGTATAGCGCTACCTTAGCCAACACCAGGGCCAGCCCAACCACGATCTTGGCCAGCAATTCCTGAACGATGACCGCCGTGCCGACGGCGCCCACCGCCAGGGGAATCGTCATCTCAACTGATAGCTCGGCCAGAGTGGGGCGCGACCAGCCGCGCAACCGGCTCACCACCGGCAGCGCGGACAGGCGCCTTCCAAAAGCAGACAGGCGCAGTCGCTTCCCTACGCGACCCCAGTCCACTGTTACTCCCAAGACCCTCCACGCCCGCTGACCAGCAGCGGGCAGCATGGCCTTCAGCCAATCCCCGACCTGGGACACTATGCCCCGCGCCTGAGTCAGGGTTGCTTCTATCCATGCCCGTCGCGCCCGCACGCCCCATGCTGCCCCGGCCGATGCCCCCAGCACAGCCAGAATGGCGATCCAGTCGCCCGCCGGGCCGGCTCTCACTGTCCTCACCAGGATGGCGGCAGCCAGGTAGACCGGGAAAGCGGCTATCACCAACACTCCCACCAGTCCCAGGAACGTGCGTCGCGCCCGTGCCCAAGGCTGCCCAGCACCGTCAGCAGTCCACAGCCCGCCTGTCGCTCCGAGGGCAGCGGCCACTATAAGCAACACCAACTGTATCAGCCCTTGCGAGCTGGGGAGGTAAAATAACAGGTATCCATACCCAGCTACTACTGTCCAGGGTTGCTGCCACTGTAATAGCGTTAGGGCCGTGACCGCCAGGTAGGCACCCAGGATCATCCATGCTCCCAGGCGGGCGTGCGCCAGCAACCAGCGCAGCCGGGCGCATAGCCGCCGATGGCTTTCGCTGCCCATGAGTAGACCCAGCAATGCGCCGACCAGCGCGTTTTCCGGTTGCGCCCGACCAGAGACGAGAATACCAGCCATAAGGCCCAGCATCCCACCCGTCAACAACACCGCCAGGCTGCGCAGGACAGCGTAGGTGGGACTGGTGACCAGGGTCGGGCCCCGCCAGATCCGGGCCAGCCACGGCGGAGTTGAGGGAATGGCCGGACTTGGCTCTCCTTCGGCCGCCAGCAGGCTCCCGGCGATGGCGCCCATCAAGCCGCCAGCGAGCAGCCACACCGCCGTTCCCTCATCGGGCCGCAGATCGGCGAAACGCCAACCCAGTAGCATTCCTATGAGGGCGAAGGCACCTGCCAACCAGGCCAGCTTTTTCCTGCTGAAGCGGCTGGAGACTAGTTCGTCGGCCAGGCTGCGCCGGTGATGGTAGTCTTCCATCTCGTCCAGGCGGGACATCCAGCGCCGCGAGAGGGAGAAACCAACTGGCGAGAGGATCAGCGCTGCCAGGAGTGCGGCGACGATAGCGTCGTCCGGTTGTGGCCATCCCAGGAGCATGGCCAGCCCCGCAGACAAGGGCACCGCTGCCCCCAGATAGCCCAGCAGGATCAGCAGCCCATAGACCAGCCAGGTCTTAACCCGTGGCCAACCGGTGTACCACGCTTTCTGCACCCGCAAGCAGGCCGGGAAGTCCATCGTCTCCATGGGGGTGGTGACGTGGATGGAACCCATCTGGGTTCCCAATGCACGGGGTTCGGCCACAGCCGTGACCGTCAGGCTTTCACCGCTGGTCAGTCGGAAGGCATCCGTATCCAACTGGAGCCAGGGTGCGCTGGTGGCGATGTGCCCCTCCAGTGTGCCGCCCCCGGTGTTACGGACGACGAACACGGTCTTTACTGGTTGTTCCTCGCCCTCCAGCACGGGGGCGAAGTCGAGCTGGCCTTTTGGCTCGAGGCTCAACTGGGGTTGCCAGGTCACGTCGGCCTGACAGATGACGGCCTCCAGGCCGCCGTTGGACCGGACCTCGAAGATGGCCTGCTGAACAGGTCCCTCACCCAAGGCCGAGGTATCTATCGTCACCCTCACCGTGGTCTGCTCTCCTGCCATGAGGCCAAAAATCTGAGGCAATGCCTTGACCCACGGCACGCCGGCCACGAACTCGCCGTGGAGGTAGCCCCGGCCGGCGTTCATGACGCCTATTCTGACCGTGCGCTTCTCCCCTCGCTCCACGGTGCCCAGGTCAAGGGTGGTCTGGCTGAGGGCCAGGGCTGGCATGGGCATGGTGTGATCCACCGCGCGGATGAACTCCTCCAGCCCGGCCGAGCGGTCGCCGCCCCGGCGGCGGATAGATGCGGCCCGCACGGCCAGGTCAGGCCGGTTCCACTGTGGCAGCCAGGACTCGAAATCGCCAGCGTACAGGTGCTCGACGGCCTCATCCCAGCGCCGATCGCAGGCGGCTGCCAGCTCGGACAGGCTGTGGGCTACGTCTCCTGAGCGGAAGACGAAAGGCTGCGGCCGTGCGGTGGGTTGTGGCGCCAGGAGAGACTCCAGCTTGGTCCGCAGCTCTACCGTCGTCGGCCGAAGCGCCAGGTCTGTCTGAATCATCCCGGTCAGGATCTCCTCCAGTTCCGGTGATACCGCCGGCGCCAGGGTGCGGACGGGCGGGAAGTGGAAGGGGGCCTCGGTGCACGGGTCACGGCCGGTTAGCAGGTGATGCAAGGTGGCTCCCAGGGCATAGACGTCGGTGCGTGGCTCCACCTGACCACTGTACTGTTCCGGTGGGGCGTAGCCCGGCGTGCCCAGGGGGATGGATGGCGTGGCGGTCAGACCGGTTCCCGCTGTGGCCTTGGCGATCCCGAAATCCACCAGCTTCACCTGATCGTCCTGACCCAGGATGATGTTGGCCGGCTTGATGTCGCGGTGGATGACGGGCGGGTTCTGCCGGGCGATGTAGACCAGGATGTTGGCCAGTTGGAGGGCGTAGCCCAACACCTCTGACTCAGACAGGGGGCCGCCCAGGCGGGCCATGCGGTCCTCCAGGTTCTCCCCCTCGACCCACTCCATGACCAGGTAGTAGCGATTACCCTCGATGAAGTAGTCGTAGACCTGAGGTAAGCCGGGGTTGCGCAGGCTGGCCAGGAGCCGGGCTTCGCGCTCGAAGCTGTGCTCCGCCTGCTGACGCTCGGCGGGGGTCGTGTAGTAGGGGAGCATCTCCTTGACCACGCACAAGCGGTTGAAGACCTGCCTGTCCTCGGCCAGGTAGACGGCGCCCATGCCACCCTGGCCCAGGAGTTTACGTATCAGGTAGCGGTTGTGCAGCAGTGACTGCAAAGATAGGGTGGGCTGGCGGGGTGGGGGCGCCATGGCCGGGCCAGCCATCAGTGGTGCACCGCACTTGTTGCAGAATTTAGCTGCGTCGGTGTTCTCGCCGCCGCAGATACTACAGTATTGCATGGTACTCACCTCCTGACGTGAAACGTGAAGGCGTGAAACGTGATGTGTACTTTGTATTGTGTACTGTTACGGCACTGGCGCCCTACACTGCCCACAGAATCTAGCGCCTGGCCGCAGTGGTCCGCCGCACTGGTTGCAGTAGCGGGTGGCAGCCGGCGCTTGTGGCACTGGTGCCCGTGCCGGGGGTGGGACTGGTGTTGGCTGCGCTGCTGGCATAGCTGGCGGCGCTGGCACGGGTTGTGGTACTGGTGCGGCTGCTGGTGCACCCCTTGTCACGCTGATGTGTGTAGCGCAGGCGCAGGCCAGGGGGAAGATGAAGTAAGGGATGGCCACCACGACCACACTGAGAAGCAGCATGGCCAACACGTACAGCAAGGTGGCAATGTCCGCAGTGCGCCCGAGTTCTCCAAAAGGACCCAACAGGTAATCCAGAGGACTACCGCCAAAAAGACCCGTGAGGACGGCTGGTGTACCGCCAGACGCTATGGTGGAGAGAGCCTCGGTTTGGGTGATCGCAATGGACATCAGCGTGAGCAAGACGAGCCCTAGGATGAGCACAAGGATGACCGTCATCACCCAATACGTCGCAATCCGCCCTGGTGCCTGGCGCACGATGGTTCGTAGTCGTGATAGCGTCTCCACGACTCCCGTGCCTTCTCCGGCGATGATGGCCGGCGCCAGCCAGGCTCCGAAGAAGACAAAGGCCAGCAGGAACATGTTGATCAGCACCAGAGGAAGGAACAGCAGTGACGACAGGATGGGGCCCGCCGTTGGGATACGCCCCAGAAGCAGCACAATGGCCTCGGCGACGTAGACCGCGAGGATCACGGCGGCGAGAAGAAGCGGGGCGAAGAGTAGGCTGGTCAGGTGTTTGGCGGCGTAGCGCAGAGCGTCACCCACGTCAAGAGGTGGCCGGCCAGCCAGGCTTTCGTAGCTCATCTTCGAGATGGCTCCCGTGAAGAGTGTGGTGATAACCCACACAGCGATCAGGCCGAGCAGTGCCAGGAGAGCAACGGCTACGACGTTGTCAACAGACGCCGCCAGGCCAAAGAACATCCCCCCGATCAGGCCAGCCGCCAGCAGCCCCAGCACGGCCAGGGCCAGCTTGCGACGATCAAGGGATACATCAATCGCCCTCAACAGTAGGTCAATTCCTGTGGTTTGCATAATCATACCTCCCTTTCGTTTTATAGTTTGCTTAAGATATCTCTCGCCCGCTGGTTGTTTGGATCAATGACCAACGCCTGCTGGATAGCAGCGATAGCGTCGCTGCGACGGTTCAGCATGGCGTAGCAGATGCCCAGCCCGATGTGGGGATCGGGGTCGCTGGGGTCCAGGGCCGCTGCTCGCTGAAAGTAGTTGGCAGCCTCTCGCCAGTTGTCCTGCGCGACATAGACCTCGCCCAGGAAATAGTGGGCCATGAAATGATCGGGCTCCTGTTGAATCGCTTGCCTCAGGGCCTGTATGGCCAGGTTCGACTTCTTCTGACGATGGTAGGTTAGGCCAAGAAAGAAATGATGGTCAGCGTCACTGGGATCGAGACGTACTGTTTCCGCGAAGGCTTTCTCTGCCTGTTTCATCTGTTGAGTGTAGTAGTACGACTTGCCCAAAAGATAGTGAGCGAATGCCCGATCCTTCTCCAGGCGCACCGCCTGCTCCAGCTCGGAGATGGCCTGCTGGTGTTGCCCCTGGTCTTGCAGAACCATGCCCAGGAACAGCCGGCAGCTCGCATCCTGTGGCTGCAGTCGTTTGGCCTGTTCCAGAGCCTGTGCACTCTCGGCAAGCTGGCGATTCAGGGCATAGGCACGTCCCAGTTGAAAGTAGAGGTCCCCATCCTTCGAGAAGCTCCTCAAGCCTTGTCGCAGGATCGAGATAGCTTCGGCATAGCGGTCGGCCATGATGCATACCAGCCCCAGGTTGTGATACAATGCTGTATCGGAAAGACCGCCAACCAAAGCCTGTCGGTAAGCCTGGATTGCCTGCTCGAGTTGATTGTTGCGGGCGTAGGCATTGCCTAGCTCGAAGTTCAGTTCCGGGGAGCCAGCCAGAGCTGGCGGTGATGGAGCAGGTGCTGGAGCCACCAGACGGGTACCGCAAGCCAGGCAGAACTTGGCTCCCGACCGATTGACGGTGCGGCATCTTGGACATGTCGGTTCGGCTGTGCTCACTGGTGCCGGTGCTGGACGCCCCGACAGACACGCCTGCAGGGCCTGCAACATCTCCTGAGCGGAAGAGAACCGGCGGCGCGGATCCAGCTCCATCGCTTGCATGATGACCTGCTCCAGCGCTGGCGTCACCCGGGGGTTGTGGCGAGTGGGTGGCGCGAGAGGCGTCCCCTTCACGAAACGGTCGAAAGCATCCAGGGGCACAGTTGCTGTGACCAGGGCGTAGAGCGTGGCTCCCAGGGCGTAGACATCGGAACGCGCATCGGTGCCACCGGCGTACTGCTCCGGCGGTGAGAACCCCGGCGAGACCGCCTTGGCAATGGGCGCTGTGCCCTTCTTGGGGACATAGATCTTGGCAATGCCGAAGTCCACCAGCACCGCCTGGCCGGTCGGCGTGATCTTGACGTTGGACGGCTTGATGTCGCGGTGGATGATGGGGTTGGGCCGCTGGCTGTGCAAGTGCGCCACCGCCTGACAGATCTGGAACATCCAGGTCACGGCCTGTCCCTCCGGCACCGGGGTCTGTCGTTGTAAGAGCATCTCGGTCAGATCCTGACCCTCCACGTAGTCCATGACCAGATACTGCCGGCCCGACGGCTCGATAAAATAATCGCTAACCCGGGGCAGGTGGGGATGGATTAGATTGGCCAGCAGGCTGGCTTCCAATTGGAACTGTTGTTGGGCCTCAGGGGAGCTATTGAAGCTCTCCTTGAGGGCCATACTCTTGCCACCCAGCCGCATATCCTGGACCAGGTACACAGCTCCGTAACCGCCTTCTCCCAGAAGGCGAACGATGCGGTAGCGGCCTTGCAATACCTGTCCTGTGGTTAGTTTCATTTAGGCACTCTCCAAAGTAGCATAGCCCCTCGTGGGCGTCAGAATCGCGCAAAAACGCGCACAAGGCGCTGTACTACAGCTATTTCTTTGAGGGCGGGGGATGCCCCGCCCCAGGTTTCGGCGATGCCTACTCCAGGGGGCGGGGCTCTTCTATATTTGCCTGGGGTTGCCCCCAGCCGGGTACACGGTCGGCGCCAGTTCTCCGTGGGCCCCCGCTCCGAAGAGCAGGTCCTTGCGGCAGGCCGGACGTCCGTGAACGTCCGACATTCAGACCCGGTATCGCCACACCCGATGGGTGAAGCGAGCGCGTTGAGCTCTGTGAGACGCAGCGAAAACCGATGTTGTTGTTGCGGTTGTCGGGGTCGTTCCTGTTGCGATTAGCGGCGCGCACGTTCCTCTCATTGTTGTTCCACGAGCCGCCACGAACGACGCGGCGTCTTTCCGACCGGCCCCACATAAGGGACGACGAGCGTCCCGTTATGCCGCAGTCTTGCGGGAGCGCGGTTTCCGCTCCCCATGTTTTGTGTCTTGTTCTTCCAGGCTGTTCAACCAGCCGCCCAGCAGCTTGCCCACTTCCAGCAGCATCTGGGCCACGTGACCGTATTGCCGATGGCTGGTATAGCCCAGGTCCATGCCCAGGCGGATATAGTGTCGCAGTTTATCCAGTTCGGCATCGGCTCGCAGCAAGGTGCGGCGCGGATTGCCTTCTTTGGTGGCCTGGATGAGCAGGCCGTGGAAGTCGAAAGCGGCGTCCTCAATGCGCTTCGCCAGCCGAAAACGCTGGCTCTTGGGATACTTGCCCACGTGGGGCACCAGCCACTTGAGCAGGTCGTAGGTCTTGGTGAAGACGGGTGATTGTTTGGCTTCCAACCGATACTCCAGTGTGCCTGCAAAGGCTGTTTTCGCACTGCCCGCGGATGTCTGAGGGGGGACACCCCCCTCAGACTCCCCCCGTGTCAGAATACCGAAACCAGCACCCAGCATCCAGAACTACGGAGACTGGGAGACGCAGCGAAAACCGAGGTAGTCGGCGCGGTAGTCGGGGACGAGCCTGTCGCGATCAGCGGCGCGCACGCCCCTCTCATAGTTGCCCCACGAGCCGCCACGAACGACGCGGTAGCTTCCCGAACTGGGTCCCTGCGGGTCACGCTGCGGTGAAATGGCATAGTAGTCCTCGTCGTACCAATCCTGGCACCACTCCCACACGTTCCCCGCCATGTCCAGGACACCGTACGGACTGGCCCCCTCTGGATAGCTTCCCACTGGCGCGGTGTATTGGTAGCCGTCGTCGGTGCCGCTGGAGTTCAGCTTGTTGCCGTCAAAGCTGTTTCCCCAGGGGTACTTCCGCCCGTCCGTCCCCCGCGCCGCCTTCTCCCATTCTGCCTCCGTTGGCAGCCGCTTCCCTGCCCATTCGCAGTAGGCTTTCGCATCCTGCCAGGACACGCATACCACGGGGTGATCTGTCTTCGATGAGTCGGAATACGTCGGGTCTCCCCAATCGCAGGTAGTCGGGGCACGACACGTCCCAGCCTCTACACATTTCCGGTACTGCGCGTTCGTCACCTCGGTCTTGTCAATCCAGAACTCGCTCACATAGACGGTGTGCTGAAGATGCTCGTCGTCATCGGCATCAGGATCGTCCTTGCTGCCCATTAGGAACTCGCCAGCGGGGACGTGGACCATCACCGAGCCGTCTTTCTCCCATACCCGTTCGCGCCCAGGCACAGCAGTAGGTAACGGTTTGGTGGGAGTTGGGGGCTCAGGTGTAAGCGTGGCTGCTACTGTCGGCGCTGACATTGGTGTAGGTGTCCGCGATGCGATCAGACCTGGCGTTGGGGTCGCTGTGTTCGCCAACACAACCGGTGCGGAAACCGTCGGGGTCGGCTGCGTCCCAGGTCCTCCCCGTCCCATCACGAACCATATCACGACTACGAAGAACACGGCCAGCCCCAGCAGGGGCCATCGGAGCTCGATCCGACGTCTCGCCGCCGGACGCGGGATGGTTACTGTGGGCGTGGGCGCAGGTGCACCCGCCAGGGCACGCTTCATCTCCAGCGCGCTCTGGAACCGCTGGACGCGGTCATAGGCCAGGGACTTGGTGATCGCTGCCTCTACGTGCGGTGAAACGGCCGGGTTCAGACTGCGTGGTGGGACGGTGTTGAAGGAGAAAGGCGGATACTGCGTCGGGTCGCGTTTGGTCAACAGGTGATGCAACGTCGCCCCCAGGCTGTAGATGTCCGAACGGGCGTCGGTCTGGCCCTGGCCTTCGTACTGCTCTGGCGGGGCGTAGCCCATGGTGCCCATCCTCAGCGTGTCTGTCTTCTTGCCCGGCTGGAAGAGACGCACGATGCCAAAGTCTATTAGCTTGACGGTGTCGCTGCGGTCGAGCATCACGTTGGATGGCTTCAGATCGCGGAAGATGATGGGCGGGTGCTGCCGATGCAGGTAGTCCAGCACGTCGCAGAGCTGGCCGCCCCAGCGTTGGACTGCCGCCTCGGGCAGGAATCCTGCGGTCTGATCCAAGATATCCTGCAACGTCTGGCCCTCAATGTAGTCCATGATCAGATAGGCGTTGTCGCCAACGCGGAAATGATCCCACACCCGCGCCAGGTGGGGATGGTTCAGCCTGGCCAGGACGCGCGCCTCGCGCTGAAACTGGTCGTAGGCCGCCTGCCGCTCCTGGGGAGAGGCGTTCGGATCGTGTGTCAGTTCCTTGATCGCTCGTAAGTCACCCAGGTTGGTATCCTCAGCCAGATAGACCAGGGCCTGGCCGCCTCCCCCAATCTGGCGGATAATGCGATATCGGCTTTGCAGCACTGTCCCAGAGATTAACATCTCTCACTCCTGTAGCTTATGGTTGTGTGGTCGTGTAGTCACTCGATCATGACCACCCGACCATCAGACTACGTGACCAGACCACCTGACTTCTCAATCGCACTGACCTTCACCAGAATCACGCTGATATTGTCCTCGCCGCCGGCCTGGTTGGCTAGGCGGACCATCTCGTCGCACGCAGCCTGGGGATCAAACTGGGTTAGCAACACGTCTTCGATGCCCTCATCGTGGATGGATTCCCACAGACCGTCGCAACACAACAGAAGGGTGTCGCCCGGCATCAACCCCTCTTCCCAGATGTCCACCTCAATGGTGGGCTTGGTGCCGAGGGCGCGGTATATGACGTGGCGCTCTGGATGGGTATATAGCTCCTCGGGCTCCGCCATCCCGGCTGCGATCAGACTGGCCACTACAGAGTGATCGGTGGTGATCTGTTTGAGCCCTTCCTGACCATAGACGTAGGTGCGGCTATCACCGACGTTGGCGATATAGGCTTTACCATCCATCACCAGGGCCAGGGTCAACGTGCACCCCATGTCGTTGGCGCGTTCCTGGGCCAGATGACATACTCGCTTATTGGCTTCGCTGATCGCCTCGGTCAAGTGATCTCTCACCGCCTCCCCCAGCGGCTGGTCCTCGCCGGTGAATCGCCGTAGGAGGACGTTCTGGATCAGCCGGTCGGCGATGATCTGCACGGCCAGCTTGCTGGCGACCTCCCCACCCTCGTAGCCGCCCATCCCATCGGCTACGATAAATAGCCCCAGGGTGGGATCGGCCACCGATTCGTAGATGCCGGATAGCGTGAATACGCACAGACTATCCTCGTCCAGGTCGCGTTGGCCTACGTCAGAGGCATAACCCACAGATAGGGTCATGCCATACGGGAAGGCCGGCTCCGCTTGCGGGAGGGCTAACATCTCCTCCTCTGGCAGAGCCAAATAAAACCGGCCGTTGTGGAATACTCCGTCCTCGGCGTTCGCCCCGAACGCATCAGGCGACAGCGCCTCCTGAAGTTTGCACAACACAAGAGGCCCCGCGACTTCTAGAGCAGCACCGCATTGATTACAGTAGTCGTTATCGGACTGATCGCGTTCTTCACGGCATTTTGGACAGATCGCTAGATCATGGGCGGAATAGAGATTAGCATTCACACCAGACTCCAATAACTCCACGATCTGAAAGCGACCGGCAACCACGGTCCCAGGCGTCAAGGGGGAGAGGACCTCTGCGGCTGGTGGTACAGGGGCCTGGATAGGCTCTGCTGGTTCAGGCGCTGGAATTGCTTCTTCGGCAGGCTCTGGTGGTTTGGCCTCCTCAATGCGCTGTTCAGCAGTTGCCACCATGAGAACTTGTGGCGTCTCCTCCAGCAGTTCCGCAGGCGCCATGGAAGGCGGGGTCTGAGGGGCCGGCGCAATGGATAGCGGCCCCTCGTCATCCGGAAGCGGTATCGGCTCCGTGGTCAACGTCGGCGGTACCTCAGACCCGGTTGTGTCTGGCGTGGATGGAGCAGCGGCTGGCGTGGCCAGACGCACCCCACAGGTCATGCAGAAGCGAGCTCCTTCTCGATTCTCCTTACCACAAGGGCATTTCATCGAATTGCCTCCTTTCTTCACCCGGCACTCCCAACCTCTTCCAGCTTGAGAGCAATCACCGTGATGTTGTCGTCCCCGCCAGCCTCATTGGCCAGGCTCACCAATTCCTCGCAGACATCCTGGGGATGCAAGCACGTCGTGACAGCCTGCTGGATTTGGATATCCTCCACCAGGCCATGCAACCCATCGGAACATAGCACCAGCCAATCGTCTCGCTTCAGGCTCTCGTGAAAGATATCCACCTCTACCTGAGGCTTGTCCCCCACAGTGCGATAGATCACGTTGCGCTGAGGGTGTGTGCGCGCCTCCTCTTTGGTGATTTGTCCCGTAGCTACCAACCGCTCCACCAGGGAGTGGTCGGTCGTGATGGGTCGGATCTCCCGTTGGTTCACTCGATAGGCGCGACTGTCACCGATATTGGCAATGTAGGCTTCACTACCCACAACCAGGGCTGCCACCAGGGTCGTGCCCATGTCACTGCGTGTCTTGCGCGCCCGCTCATGGACGGCCCGGTTGGCCTCTGCACAGGCTTCCTTCAGCAGTGCCCCGTAGTCTGGCTCAGCCTCAACCGCCTTTTCAAGGGCGGGAAGCATCAGCTTGGTCAATATGGTCTGGGCCAGAGTGTTAATGGCCATCGCACTGGCCACCTCGCCCGCTGAGTGGCCGCCCATCCCATCGGCCACTACATACAGGCCGGCCGGCTTGCTTTCCGATTGCTGTACTCGCTCGATTTCCAGGGTCAGCAAGCTATCCTCGTTCAGCTCTCGTTGTCGCCCCGTATCGGAGCGGCGACCTACGATGAAGGTCACATTGGCCGGGCGTTGCAGAGCTTCAAGTGCCTGCTTCATATCTATGGCCAGCGCCTCGGCTGTGGCGTACCGGTCCTTTCTATTGGAAGCTAAAGCTTTGTTGAAGATGGCAGCCACAGCCGGTGATGGCGTCTGACCCGCCAGCAACGCTTGCAACAGTCGAGCCAGGGCCTCTACGTCCTCGGCAAACCACTCTCTTGGGGCAGCTCGGGGGGGCTTCTCAGCCAGGTTGAAGTTGGTCAGCCTGGCTTTCGAACCAACCAGGCGAATGTTCTCGGGTCGGATGTTGCGATGACGGACATTGTGGCTGTGAAGGTAGGCCAACGCTTCCGCCAATTGCTTGCCCCACGTCAGTACCTTTTCTTCCGGCTGGGGACGTGGCAGGGCTGTCAGGCCCGCCCCCTCGTCGAGATCAGAGACCAGATAGAGCCGGGCACGAGGCCCATAGGGGCGGTCCTCGAAGGCGCGATGGATATTCACCATGCCCTCGTGCCGCAGCCCAAGCTCGGCGATTTGCGCTTCCTGAGCCAACATCTCTCGATCGAGGGTCTCCCTCAGCAGGTAGGTGGGGTGCTCGGCAGGCTGACCCGTGAAGGACAGCCCGCAATCGCTGCAGAACTCCTCATCAGGCTTGCTAGCTGCAGAGCCGCATTGGGGGCACTGCCTGTGGTGACGATCCTGTACCTGATAGGCGTTCAGCTTCGGGCTTTTATTGAGGACCGAAACAATCACATAGCGCCTCTTTTCGAGAAGTGCCCCAGGCGGTAAAGGGGCGAATTCTGGCGAGGGTAGTAGCTTGGTTGGCACATCCGATGCCCGCTGGCCTGCAGGAAGCGGTTCTGGCATTGCGGTGGACTCCTGGGCCAAAGGTTTTGTCTCTAGCGCCTTAGCCACCGGGGCCGTGGGCGAGGCCGGGGCCAGAGGTGTTCCACAGGTTTGGCAGAACCGTGCTCCAGCGCGATTTTGTGCATTACAACTTGGACAGATAATCATGTTGCACTACCTCCCTGATTCATCTGGAAAAGAAAGTGAACCTGGCCGAAGCTAACGGTGCACCCATCGTGGAGAACGTTTTCGCCAGTGCGCTGGCCATTGATATACACCCCATTTTCCGAGTCCAAATCTACCACTACACAACGCTCCCCATCGTATTCGATCAGCGCATGGATGCGTGAGACCGTTGGCCACCCCACGAAATGCTCGTCAATCACCAGATCGTTGCTACCATCGTCGGCCCGGCCTATATGCGTCACTGGCTTGTCCAGCCTGCAATATACCGTCCCGGCTGGCCGTCCCAGGCTTTTCAGATACGGGACGCCCCGCGCAGGCTGCACTATGGTCACAGCGGGAGGAAGCTTGGGTGGGGCCTCAGGCTCCGGATAGACCGGCGGTGGAGGTGGTGGAGTGGGCTTCACAGGAGGCGGTCTCCTTCTCAACACGATGAAGCCTATACCTGCAGCACCAAACAGCAAGATGACGATGGCTGCTATCCAAAGAAGGCCAGGGAATAGCTTGCGTGCTTCTTCGATGATCCAATTTGGAGCTACTGTAGCAGTGGGCGTCACTGTGGCTGTGGGTGCAACCACTGTAGACGTGCGTGTTTGCGTCGGTGTCGGCGTGAGTGTAGGCGTGTAAGTGGCCGTCAGTGTAAGCGTATTGGTTGGTGTCGGTGTTGGTGTGTCAATTGGCGTGGTCGTGGGCGTAGGGGTGATGGTCGGCGTTGGTGTGTTAGTTGGTGTTGACGTTGCAGTGGGGCTCGACGTCGGTGTATCCGTCGCCGTAGGTGTACCTGTTGCGGTGCTGGTTGCCGTAGGCGAATCACTAGTAGTTGTCGTTGGGCTTGGCGTTGGTGTGTTTTCCTGGGCAAATGAAGCGGTTACAGGCTTACCTGTCACAAGCAGGGCCACGAGTATAGCGTTAGCTACGGCGCTAGCAAGCAACGTGTGCCAGCAAGATGGCTTTTGTTCTCTGGGATGATAGCCCGAATGATTCATTCCCTCCTCCTTCATAGTTGTGTAATGGCGTAGCGTGACCAACTTTCTATGCACCTAGGCGAAACACCAGGTGCGCTTTCCCAATAGCAATCCCATCCCCACTGCGCAGGACTTGCGGCCTCTGAGGGGATAGTGGCATCCCGTTGACGAAGGTGCCGTTGGCACTTGCCAGGTCTGTGAGGACATACTCGTTACCGCTTCGTGTGATCTGGGCGTGAAGACGAGAGACGAACTTCGCGTCGTAGTGAGATAAGTCCAGATCCGGGTAAATGCCGTCGCCAGGACTCTTGCGGCCAATGAGGAAAGGGGACTTAGCCACCGTCATTTCCCAGGCCGGCCCGGCCGTGCCAATGATTTGAAGCATCCCCCGAAGCTGACCGCCGAGATGGGTGCCACAGTTTCCACAGAAGTGTGCCTCTGGCCGGTTAGATCGGCTACAAGAGGGGCAAGGCTTTCCTGTGGTCACCGGGCCTGGTATGATGGGCTGAGCAGCTCTGAGCGCTGTCAAGCAGCTTGACAGTGCTGCCTCTACCTCTTCGACCGTCTGGTAACGATCTCGCCGTGCCTTGGCCATCGCTGTCAGGATTGCTTGCTCGGTGTCTGGTGAAATGGCTGAGTTGAGACTACAGGGTGATGGTAACTGTTGAGGAACGAAGCACGGTAGTGGTGGTATCCCAGTGAGCAGATGATACGTTGTCGCTCCGAGAGCATAGATGTCGGAGCGTACATCAGTTTGCCCTTTTCCCCACTGCTCCGGTGGGGCATAGTTCTCTGATCCCATGGTCGTCGTATCTTTCTTCTTGCCCACTTTGTAAGTACGGGCAATGCCGAAGTCAATGAGTTTGATCACCCCAGTGTTGGACAGCATCATGTTGCTGGGTTTCAAGTCACGGAAGATGACGGGAGGCTGCTGCCGATGCAGGTAACCCAGTACCTGGCAGACCTGGATCATCCAGTGCAACACGGGCTTCTCCGGCAACCCTTGGCCGGCTGCCTCTAGGTGTTTTTCGAGGGATTGTCCCTCGATGAATTCCATCACCAGAAACGACCGCTGAGGCTCGTCGAAGTAGTCCACCACCTTGGGTAGATTGGGATGATCCAGGCGGGCCAACATCTCAGCTTCCTGACGGAATTGACGCCGGGCTTCTGCCATTTCTTCAGAAATACTCGACGCGGCCCGGAGTTCCTTGAGCGCCCCTATCTGGCCAGGTGGGTGAATCTCTTCGATCTTGTAGACGAGGGCCATCCCCCCACCGCCAACGATCCCTAGGACTCGGTATTTTGCTTGTAGGATAGTGCCCGGTTGGAGAGGTGGTGGCATGTTGATCCTCCTAAACTCGAGACGCTCGCCGCATGCCGGTCTGTCGCAGGAACAACCATTGTTGTACCAGGTCACCCAGAAACCATGCTAACGCACCCAGAACAGCCGCACCGATCCACATACCGGGGCGCATGCTATATGCTGCGCTCTCCTCAAACATGTAGAAGGAGATAGCTGCAGCCACTCCAAGCAATGCGAACCAGGCTATCTCGCGTTTCCATGCTTCGCCGCCAGCCTTTCCCCTGACTTTGGGCAGGCAGTACAGACCAGCCTCGATAGCTAGCCCGCTGATAATGCTGCCAACCACCAATGGCCAGTAACTGTTGGGGACATAGTCGCTGCGTGTCCACCAAGTCAGAAAGCCGATCAGGGTGATTGGAACGTGGACCAGGATCGCTGCTCCGCGCCGTCGCGCGGCAGCGTAGGCTGCCGGTCCGATGGTCACAAAGGCCGGCACGTTGTACGCGATGATGGGGAAGTCACGGGCAACAATCGGTGCTAGCACCCAGATGCTCAAAGCGACCAGAATCACCAAGACACCGACAGCAATAGCGAGTTGTCGGTTGGACATCTCGGTCATAGCCAGCAGTAGCCGTGTTGTTGGACGGGAGGATGGACGGGGCTGAGTTGGCTGGACAGGGCTGCGCTGTGTGGCCGCATCCAATCTACTTGGTCCGGCTCTCTGCCACAGCGGATCGGACCACAGTGCGGCTTGGATCTGATCAACGCTTTGCCAACGCTTCCGAGGGTCCGGCTCCAGCGCCCGGTTGATCACCCTTTCCATTGTCTGTGAGATACCAGAATTGAGCTTGCGAACGGGCGGTAGATTGAAGGGGGTTGTCGGTGGGTCGTGGCAAGTCAGCAGTCGGTGAAGGGTCGCACCTAGAGCATAAACATCCGAACGCGCATCGGTCTGGCCTTGACCATACTGCTCCGGCGGCGCGTAGCCGAGCGTGCCCAACTGTGCAGTATCTCTGGCCTTCCCTGGCTTGAAGAAGCGGGCAATGCCAAAGTCAATCAGCTTGATCTGGCCACTGCGATCCAACATGATGTTCTCAGGCTTGAGATCGCGGAAGATCACCGGCGGGTAACGCGAATGAAGGTACGCCAGTGCGCTACAAAGTTGATCCAGCCAGGACCGTATTTCGGCCTCAGTGAAAGGCTGACCTCGGGCGGTCAATAGTGTTTCCAGAGTGTTGCCATCCACGTACTCCATGACGAGGCAATGCTTGCCTGCGTGGTCGAACGAGTCAATGACCTTTGGGATATTAGAGTGGTCCAGGGAGGCGAGGATCTGAGCCTCCCGCAAGAAAGCACTGATGGCACGTTGCTTCTCGGCCGGATCAGTGATGACTGTATCTGACATCTCCTTTACGGCCCACAGTTTGCCAGGCAATCGGCGATCACTGGCCTGGTAAACTGCACCGAACCCACCCTGGGCGATCTTGCGCAGAATGAGATACCGACTAGCCAAGAGGGTATTGGGTGACAAGAGTCCGGTTTGAGACGGTCCGGCCTGAACTAGGGGGGCGCCGCACACACCGCAGAAGCGAGCACCATCGCGGTTTAGGTGGCGACAGTGTGAACATTCAACAGCCATGTGACCTCCTGCCAAACGTACGCCAGAGTGGCAAGCCGGGAGCGCAGAACTGATGGCCGGCATGGGGATGTAAGACTTGTGACAACTGTTTCACGGAAAGGGCCAAGATGCCTCGCATTTACTGGAGGGTGATTCGCTTACGTTCTTTTGTTTCCTTCATCGAGCCGGGGTTCTGCGTCACAATCCGCTCTACCTCGGACCGATGAATCCGCCAGCCACGTCCCACCTTGAAGGCTTGCACTTTGCCCTCATTGCACCAGCGCCAGATGGTCGCGCGGCTGAGTCTTAAGTAGTCGGCGACTTCTTGGACTGTTAGAATCTCTTTCATGGAACAAAATACCTCTTGTTTGACAATAGCTAGCGACAGTCGACTGCGTTCAGCAACAGACCACGTAATTGGACAGGAATTAATACTATTATACCACAATATGAGTGAGATTTCAATAGGGGAAATAGTACTCCATCGCAGTGATTTTGATATGATTCCCTTCCTGCGGTAAACTATGGGTGAGTTTACTTTTGCAGGAGGGAACCGATGCCCAGGAGAATCTATATCGTCGATCTGACGGAAGAAGAGCGCACATCCTTGCTAGCCCTCATCTCGTATGAGACCGTGCGCCGCGAGTTGAAAAAAACGTCTCACAATTGGCGGTTCAGCACGTCGGATGCTCGCGTTAAGCTTAAGCGCCTATATCCCAATATATCAGAATCATCGTGATGGAGTAACAGCCGAATTTTTTGTAAGGAAAAGGATAATTGAGTGTAAGAATGCGTAAGGAAAAGGATAACTGGGCATAGGGAAAAGGATGACACCAATGCTGCCCCGAAATCTCCCGAAAACAACGTGAAAACATTGCGAAACCCACATTCGGATTGACTGGCCGGGCGTTTCCCCTTTCGTTTGTCTCGATTTCTCCCCGCTTTGCCTTTTTGTTTGCGTTGCGTTTCTTTCGCCGCGTTTTCAATGCGCCGGCGCGTGTTTTCCTCGATTGCGTTACGTTTCGCCTGCCGCTCGGTCATTCAGCCCGGTTTGACCACGAACTTTCGTCAACGCTGAAACGTTACCAAACCGGGCCGCCCGTCAGCTTACAATCAGCGTTCCTGACCTCGGAATATCCGTAATTTTTCTCGTTGTTTCGCGTTTTCTTACCGTGGTGCAAGAGCTCGGTGATCTTCGCACTTGTGTCTCTTTGGACACCCAGGATCGTCCCATTCGTCGCTACGGTCAACGTTGCGCTTGGAGCGGAGGCTCGGCGCGAGGCCACCTGGTCGCGCCGGCTCGCCTGAAAGGCAAGCCCCAGGATCATCGCCGGCGCATGTCCTCTCCCTGTCCCATCCACGGCGCAGGCCCAGCAGTCCCCCTTGTAGGTTACTCAAGCAATCGCTACCACCGCACTGGCTACGATTCACCTCGTCGCTCTTTTCGCATACGGTCGCACCTCTATCATCAAGCCATCGCCTGTATACGTGCAATGTCTCAGGTTGACCGGCCGTAGGAAACCCCTTCTCAACCAAGCTGTGATTACATACGTGTAAAGTATCAGGCTGCTCAGCCTGCTGTGAAGGCTACACTCATCAAGTTGCGGTTATACAGGTTGTAAGGTATCAGGCTAAGTAGCCTGCTGTGAGGGTTATACTCATCAAGTTGCGGTTATACAGGTTGTAGGGTATCAGGCTAAGTAGCCTGCTGTGAAAGTTACACCCATCAAGTTACGGTCATGCAGGTTGTAGGGTATCAGGCTAGACTCAGTACGTAAGTTTGGTACAACACGGTAGCAAAAGCGGAAATTAAGGCCAAAAGTAGTCAGTTTTGTCCTCGGGTGGTATACTGTCTGCCAAAACTTCCAGAAGGGAGCGGCAGCAGTTATGCCCGAGGTATGCACTTTCACAAGTTCCAGCCGGGTCCACCGGGTCGGGCCCTTTCGGTTTGTCTACCGTCTGGCGAACCTGGACGAGTTCTGCGACCACGGCTTCCTGGTGGCTATGGGCCACTTCTCCCAGGCTATTGGCCTGGGAGATGCCTTCCACCGGTTCATCCACCTCAAGATGCGAGCTAGGCGGCACGACCCCGTGGATAAGCTCCTGACCTTCTTCATCTCCCTGGTGGACGGTTGTGGCTACACGAGCGACATCGGCGACAAGCTCTGTCCCTACCCGTCGGTCGCCACGGCCTGGGGACTGGTGACGGGCTTTGCTGATCAGGGTTTGGTCAACGACACCCTCCATGCCCTGAAGCCGGAACACCTGAGGCAGATCGAGGATCTGTTCCAGGATCTTTTCCAACACAACAGCCTGGCCTTGCGCCAACCCCTGGCTGCTCCTTTGGTCGTGGACGTAGACCTGATGGGCATCCCCCTCTCTCGCAAGAGCTTTTTCGTCGAAGGAGCCGAAGCTGGCTATTTCCCTCAGGGACCAGGTCATGAAGGGCTACAATTCGCGGCCGCCTTCATCGGTGAAGGCTTCCGGGAGGTCTTGGGCGGTCACCTGGCCCCAGGGAGTGCTCACATCCTCTCCCAGTGGCCGGCTCTCCTGGAGATTATCCAACGACGTCTGGGGCGTCCCCAACCTCGGCGAGAACTCTTGCGACAACATGCCGATCTATTGGAGGCGGAAGCCAATCGCCTGACCACTCAGGTCATCACGGCTGACCGAAAGGTAATCAATCTGTGGGAGAAGGTTGGCGCCCAACTCCGCAAGGCCGAGAAGCACCAAGCGCGCATCGCGGAACTAGAAAAGCGAAGCCGTCGGCTGCCACAACGAGCCTCCAAATACCAGGAGCAGATCACCGAGGAACAACGGCTCAGTGCTTGGTACCAGAAGCGTATGGAACAGAGCCGAGCCGAGATTCTATCCCGGCGTGACCGGGCTGGAGCCTGGCAAAAACGAGCCCAGGAATTGCAGCAGGAAGCCGCCCGGCTGAGAACTCTGGCCCAGGAACCTCTGGAAGCCTTTGTGCCTCGCTTCATCATTCTGCGTGGTGACAGCCACACCGGGACAGCCGAGGTCGTGACCACCCTCTGTGAGTTGGGCTGCTTCTTCGTCTTGAAAGGCTACAGCCCCGAGACGGCGGTCATGCTGGCTCGGGAGATCACAGATGCCAACGACTAGCTGGCGGTGGACAAAACCTTGCGAGTGGCCGAAGCCAAGCGGACCCACATCACAGGATGTCCCTTCCCGCTGCGCATTGTGGTCGGACGCCGCTCCCATGAAGACGGGCCAGATACCTACTACCACCTGCTCTCTAATCTGCCGGTCAGCTTTCTAGGAACGATCGGGATAGCCCGTTTCTACAATGGACGGCAGACCATCGAAGCCTTCAACAAAGTTAGCGGGAACGTGATCCATTTCCGCCATCTGCGAACCCGCAAGCTGGTTCCCAACGAGGCCGTTGTGCAGTTAGGGCTGCTGGCCTACGACCTCTGGAGTTGGGCAGCCAATGAGTTCTTCGCAGGAACAGAGTACGAAGGCCTCGGAATGCGGGAGTTAGTGACGAAAGGTCTGCGCGTGATGGCTCGTGTGACCTGGAAAGAGAATGAATGCGTCACGGAGCTATCTATGCGCAGTTCATATGCCCAAGCCTTCGTAAAAGGGCCACCCTTGCCTCCCGGTCAACTCCCTCTACCTCTCTTTGGTGACGAAGGCCCCACCGCCGATGGAAACTGAGCACTTTGGGCCAAAATCTCCGTTTCTGTATCCTGGTTGCACTAAACTTACGTACTGAGACTACCAAGAGAGCGCGAAACCAGTGTGAGGACCGTCATTAGCGAGTTACTACAAGACGGCGGGGAGAGTGTGAAACCAGCGTGAGGATCGTCATTAGCGAGTTACTACAAGACTACCAGGAGCGCGTGAAACCAGCGTGGGGACCGTCATTAGCGAGTTACTACAAGACTACCAGGAGCGCGTGAAACCAGCGTGAGGATCGTCATTAGCGAGTTACTACAAGTCTGAGAGGAGAGTCCAAAACCACCGTGAGTACAACCATTAACGAGTTACCACAAACCCAGCAGGAGATCTTGATCATGTTGCGGCGACAGAAGGTCTCCACCCCACGCATCACCGTGTCGCTGAAAGCCGCTGGGCACGATTGCCCCGACCCCTTGCCCCACCTGCAGGCCCTGGTCGAGCTGGAGTTTGTCACGTACGAGACATCGGCTGAGGGGGAGGACTGGTTCCTGACCAATAAGGGGATGGTGGCGGCGGAACTCCTCTGGTTCGAGCAACACTTCAATGACCCTTCCAGGCTATTCAGGGCCTTGCGAGGGGGATGAGTCATGCCCTGCTACACAAGCTAGACATTCTGTTTCTGTGCCTGGGCATCGCTGCCTTTGGGGTGCGGGCATGGCCACGCTTGCGCTTAGAGTCCAGAAACAGGTAACGTCAAAGAATACCCAGTGTTGCCCATAAAGCAGAATGGTGGTATAATGTGAAAGCAAAAGGGCAAAGGCGGCAGGGAAGGAGAAAAACCAATTATGGTCAGTAAGCACAATGTCGTGCCTCTGAACACAGCTTCTGAGGCCTTTGAGCTATTCAATCGGCTCTTAGTGCCTTTCGTCATCGATGCCAGGGATGAGAAAGTATACTTTGATATCGGTGATTATGCTCACTTGATGGATGATGAAGAGCGGATAGAACGCATACGTTGGATCGCAGAGACTATCGTCAATCCCATGGAGATTAGGCGAGGACATCTGAAAAGCAAGCCTTTCCGCGAGGTCTACATAGCCACGATTTATGAAAGCGAGGAAGCCGTTGAGGGAGAGCCTTTCATCGTAGGAGTAGATCGGAAATACGGGCGATTAGATTTCAGGACGGCGATGGTTCCCGAGCCCTCGTACCTCAGAAACGTCAAGAAAGGTGAATTGCTATGGCGAAAACAGTGAAGATGGAAGTAAGATATCATGAGGCGAAAGATACACTTTACTTGCGTACACTCCCCAAGCGCCCTGCCAGAATGGCCGAGACAAACTACGACTTCTACGTCCGTTATGACTGGGACGATCCAGCCAAAATCGTTGGCTTCGAGTGGCTGGACTTCTCTGTCTATTTCAACGCCATCGATGAACGGGGCGTCATTCCGGAGCTAGACATGAGCTTCGATGTGGTAGGGACAAACCTACGAGGGTTAGATTTGAAGGAGGTCCTTTGCTGGGCTTACCAGAGATATGTGCTCAAGCAAGAAGCCCCGATCTCCATCCCCACTACACAACCCACCGTGGTAATGGCCTGAGCACTGCCAGGGCAAAAGTGCACACAATTTGCCTTTCGGTTGCTCTGACCTGTGTTTCTTTCCCTTGTTGGCGAACAGAGCGGTAGAGCTCCTTCGGACAGTTCACGGTGGGGGCTACTTCTCACTTTCACCATCGGCCTTGATGATCCGCCACAGGGTGACGTGACACCGATGAGCCCCCTCAGAGGCATACATGTCGGTCTCGCCGTCGAACAACAGCCGCACACGGCTGACCTTCTCCCCTCATGTGGCTAAGACATCCTCAAGCTCCTTCGGGATGACATCCTCTCATCTATCGCCCTCTGAACAGACCTGACCGTATCATCGGCCTTGAGGGCCACCTCATCAAGCATCAACAACTGATCTGGATAGCGAGCTTCCACCGAGGAGATGCGGTGCAGCGACTCAAAGGTTTTGAAACGATGAGCGGTATGTCCGGCCACCGAGGCCAGTTGCCTGTAGATGGAGACGCACTTGACAAAGCCCCAACAATCTGCTAGAATGTGCACAACATGCAGTATGTACAGAAACAAGGCCAGGTATCCAGAGGGGGTGAGGAGTCTGATGGAAAGGGTATTGGGAATTACCGAGGCCAGGCAGGCGTTTAGCAATCTCGTTGAGCAAGTGCAATACCAGGGGGATAGCTACATCATCAGTCGTCATGGGAAACCCGCGGCTGCAGTGGTGCCCGTTGAGGTTTATGAGAGCTGGAAGCATCAGCGCAAAGAGCTGTTTGATGCCATCCGTAAGATCCAAGAGGCAAACAGAGACGCTGATCCTGATGCAGTGATGCAGGACGTGCTTCAAGCCCAGCAAGCCGTCCGTGCTTGCAGTTAGCCGATCATTGGTTAAGATGGGGGAAGCATAGTATCCTTGGTTGAGAAATTGCACCCTTCGGGGTGCTTTTTTGTTTTCCTTAATGTTGGAATGCCTGTGAACCGTAGAGAGCGTTGCACGGGAGACTATATCCCAAACCTATGCGCTTGTCAAGCTACTATTTGCATTCTTGTCTATGTAGTGATATAATCACTTCGTAGTCACACCTGGCTGAGAATACGCTAAGCAGAAGCAGAAAAGGAGCAAGAAATGCAGACCACGCAAGAAAAGCTCATCCGTCTCTCTGAGACGGCGGAGGATCTGCCCGATTTCCTGAAGAAGGCGTGCGCGCTGATGGGGACCAGTTTCCGCCAGGCTTCGCTCCAGGCGGGCCTGTCCTCGGGGACGATCTGGAACTTCATCGCTGGCCATACCAGGCGAGGTGACGAGGACACCATCACCAAGCTGGCCCTCTTTTTCAAGGTCCCTGAGGTCAATCTGATGGCCCTGGCCGGCTACGGGCGGCCGCAGCGCGTCTCCCCAACCCACCGCCTCGGAGAGGCCGAGGCCGTCTGGCAAGTGCTCACCGACGAGGAGAAGGACAGGTGGATCGAATACGGCGAGCTCTTGATCCGGGCACGGCAGCGGGAGGAGGGGGAATCCACTAGCTGAGCATCCACTTTCATTGGCAGGACTTTCGCCCACATCATCATAGTCACCCGTTGCTTTGGAGGTAGGTCTGGCTGGCGCGAAGACCATCACGGCCTTCAAGCACTGCCTTACTTCCGGCGGTGCCCTTCCCGCCTGAATGACTTGCCCAATGTCCCAAAAGGGTGTAAAATGGGCGTAATGTGGTAAAGGAGAACTTCTGTGAACGTTGATGAGGTTGTTCATTACTGGCTAGAACTGGCCAAAGATGATTGGCCAGTGGCAGAGCATCTGCTTGCTAGTGGAGATTATCACTACGCGCTCTTCTTCGGACACCTCTATTTGGAGAAGTTGCTGAAGGCGTTGGTGGTCAAGGCAACGGAAGAGCACGCTCCGAGGACGCACAATCTACTCTTCCTGGCTGGGCGTGCTGGCATAACCATTCCAGAAGATAAACGCGATGTGCTGTTGCGGGTCACGGGTTACAACATTGAGAGCCGGTATCCGGAGGAGCGTGCGGCAGTGCGGAAGCGCTACACGCAAGAATACACTGAAGCCGAACTCAAGATGATCCAGGAGGTTGGCCAATGGCTGAAATCCGAACTAAAACCAGAGTAGAAGTGATTGAGAAAGTGCAAAGGTTGCTAGAGGTGCTGCGCGCGGACGGGCTGAATACCACAGCAGCCTATATCTATGGCTCTCAAGCTGTGGGCACATCCCACCGGGATAGCGACATCGACGTGGCCATCGTCTCCCCTGACCTTTCTGGAGATCGTCTGGAAGACTGGTGCCGCCTGAATAGGCTAGCGACACAGATTGACGTGCGCATGGAAGTAATCGGCTTCCGTCCAGAGCAGTTCCGTGATGAACATCCCCTGGCCTGGGAAGTGAGAACCAAAGGAGTGAGGCTCGCATGAGTCGCCGCCTCGTTGAAGCTCTGGTGGGCTACAAAAAACATTTGACAAAACGCCCTTTTCAAAAAGCCTACATAGCCTACAAACCCTGCACAACCCTATGCTCTGCGGCTCAAACGGGTGCGGTGGCAGAAATCACCCATAGACTTGAATTGCCCCTCTTTCTGTGCGTCTTCTAACCTGGCCATGCCAGCCTGCCCCAGACCATGCACGTAGCTGAACCCCAGGCGTATCCCCCCATCCTCCAGGATGCACCTGCCATGGCTGCGGTTGATATGTACGGGGAGCACCCTCTCCCTCTCAACCAATAGTCGCAGCGAGGCGTAGTGGCTCAGGGCAAACCCGCTGGGGTAATTATGGTTGGACGATGGCCTACCGAAGCACAGGGAGGTGAGGAAGATCAACGCGCAGGCTGAATCGGCGAGAGAGCCTGTGAGCTACCTCAGTGCCTCGGACATTAGCTGGGAAGAGGGCGTTTCTCCCAACATGCTGGCAATGGAATCAAAGACCATGACCCCCAGCCCCTTGCTTGAGACCAACGAATTGGCGATGGCCAGGGCCTCTCGGCCGCTGTTGGGCTGAACGATGAGCAGCTTTCTTAAATCCACACCGCACCGGAAGGCATAATCGGGGTCAAACGTTTGGGAGAGATCTATGTAGGCGGCTTTATCCTTCAGCCCCTGGGCATGGGCGATGATCTTCAGGGCCATGGTGGTCTTGCCAGAGGTGAGAGGTCCCAGGATCTCGGTGATGCGGCCGCGGGGGATGCCTCCGATTCCCAACGCTTTGTCCAGCTTGCCAAATCCCGTTGGGATGTGGAGGATTTCGACATCAGCCTTGGAAGCCTCTAGCTTGCGGATCGCTTTCGGTCCCTAGCGTCTTTGGATTTGGAGGACGGCCATCTCCAGCTGTTTCAACTTGGCCCTGTTCTTCTTGGTGCCCAAGGCTGCCACCTTCTCTCAAAGGGGTGAACAGATAGCATCGTGGGTTATTCCCAAGCGTCTATAGGGGAGGAAGGACTGGCGAAGACGGAACGGGTTCGCGGCCAGCTATTCCTTGGGATTAGAACAAATGTTCTGAGGGATATTATAGCCGAACATCTGTTCGGTGTCAAAGGGATGTTGAGGAAATAGAGGGTTTCAAAATTCGGATGTTCTCCAGCTTGTACAATTCCTAGTAATATGTTATCAGATCACTTGGTTTCTAGCGTTTACGCTTCCGGTCTCTCCCTGTGCCGACCGGGGGACTGTAGACGAAACAGGAGGTGATGCGCGGAATACGATAAGGGTAAGCCCTTTGGCCACTCGATTTGCCACGATCCAGCATCCCAGTGGCCCTGATGCTACCTTTACCCTGCCTCATCGGCGGGCCGAGCTTCCGTTTATGATGCTGAGCACCGACTGGGACCTGTCTACATGGAAAAAGCGCCACCAGCGACGGAACCGGTAGCGCTTTGGACAGTCGGATGCAGGTTCACACCGTAGCTCCCCAACAGGCCCACGGAATGACTTTCGTAGTCACACCTACTGCACTCCTTTGGCAAGCAAAAAGCCACCTATGCGTTAACGCAGGTGGCCTCTTCATGGCTACAAGACAACAGCTCGGTGGGGCACAACAGCAAGCCTTTAGGCGACGCACCGACTTCTTCTAGCCCCGCAGGATCATCTACTTATCCAAATGCTTATTCCAAATCGGCCTGGCAGAATATCAGTAGTCCTCTTCCCGGTAGATTAGCGGTTCGTAGTGCTCCTTGATACGCTCGGCAGCCACTATCTCTCCAACAATCAGCTTCTCATCACCCTGGTCATGTACCTCTACCACTCGACAGTCAAACGTCGCAGCACACTCGTCCAACAGCGGAGACCCCGTCACAGCTGTATGGTAACTCATCCCTTTAAACTTGTTCACATCACGGCTCGATCGAGTGCCAAAGGCCCGGGCAACTCCCAACTGCTCCTGTGTGAGAACGCTCAATCCAAATGCCTTGGACCCAAGGATCAACTCCCGTGTGGCGCTCTGCTTTCCAACACAGATCAAAATCCGATCCTTGGCCACTTGTGTTGCCCACGCCACAGCAAGCCCTCCTGGCTTACCGTTATGCTGTGCACAGACGACATAGACACCATGGGTAAGCATATCGTGTCTGAGTTTCATTCCAGAACTCCTTGTATTACGCTCTTGTAGTTCTGCACCGCCATCGCGGTAGGACTGCTGGTTACTCAACAGCCCCTTCCTCGAATTACGGCCTGTGCTCCCTGCCAGGGAGCAGCGCTACCTCACAAGCTCATAAAAGCCCCGTCCAGCTACTAACGCGACTAAGGCACTTGAAAACCACATATGTCGATCACAGAGACAATCGAGATTTCCATGAAGCGCAGTGGAGTTTCCGGCCCCTCGCTCTACTCCTGGCGTAACGCTTACACTTTTTTGGTATCTTGAGAGCCATTAGTGTCAACTTAAGCCGATTTTGAACTTGGCCTGGCAGCAGACAGAGC
>CAYUPJ010000012.1:0-37889 GCA_964446635.1 uncultured Anaerolineae bacterium | reverse complement strand
GATGGTCACCTGGACAAGTCGGTGGATCCGTTCCGCAGGCCATGTCGGTGGTCGGAGGGGGAGGGCCACGCCGCCATCGAGATCGCCGGCACGCCGGAGGGCGTAGTAGGCCGGGCCACTCTCGGCGATCCCTACAAGGCCAAGCGGCCGCTGGCGGCCATCCTTCGTTACCTGACCCTGCTCGTTGACAACATCCTGGAGGCCTTCCCACCCGGCACTGTGCCACCTACCGAGATGGTGACCCTGCGCACCGCCGAGGAGATGGAACCCTATCTGAAGGAGCCCATGAGCGAAGGCTGGAAGACGGTCTACAGCCTGCCGCGGATAGGCTGGTAGGTCGGCAGACTGGTAAATTGGTCGTCTCCCAATTTACCAATTTACCAGTGTACCAATTTACCGAAGAGATGAAACTCAGCATTGTCCTCTCCACTCACGCCGCCCAGTTCCAGGCGGTGGCCTTCAAAGGTGACTTCGAGGCCAACGTGGCCAAGATCGCACGCTGGGGCTACGACGGCGTCGAGCTCGCCATCCGCGACCCCAGGCTGGTGGATGCCGACGAACTGCTGCGCGTGGTGTCAGCCCACGGCCTGGAGGTGCCGGCCATCGGCACCGGCCAGGCCTGGGGCGAGGAGGGGCTGTCCTTCACCGACCCCGACCCCGAAATTCGGGAGGCAGCTATCCAGCGGGTGTGCGACCACGTGCCCTTCGCTGCTCGCGCCGGCGCCGTGATCATCATCGGCCTGCTGCGTGGGATCGTGAAGCCCGGCGTCAGCCACGACCAGGCGTGCGCCTGGCTCGTCGAAGCGCTGCAACGCTGTTCCGCAGTTGCCGCATCTCACGGCGTGCGCCTGGTGTTGGAGCCCATCAACCGCTACGAGACCACGCTCATCAACAACGTCGAGCAGGGGTTGGCGCTCATTCAGGCTGTAGGTGCCGACAACTTCGGCCTGCTGCTCGACACCTTCCACATGAACATTGAGGAGCCGGTGATCGAGGACAGCATCCGCGCCTGCGGCGACCGCATCTTCCACTTTCACGTGGCCGATTCCAACCGCTGGTATTCTGGCGCCGGCCACCTGGACTTCAAGTCCATCCTGGATGCGCTCTTAGCCACCGGCTACCAGGGCTACGTCTCCGGCGAATTCAGGCCTCTGCCCGACGCCGACACGGCGGCTCAGCGGAGCATAGCCTATCTGCGCGGCCTTTACCCTTCGTAGGAACGAATTCCAAATCTACCGACCAGAACTGGTCACATTGTACGCAAAAAGACCTCTGAGGTTGTAGACCTCAGAGGTCTTTTTGCCTTCCCTGCTTGAGTACTCCTGAATTCCTATGAGGCAAGAGAACTCGTTGCCAGGACGCTGACTTGCCAATTGGCGGCAAATGTTCTACAATTAGATCATGACACACCCCAAATGGCACCTACCCCTAGACCGATACTTTGACCCTGATCCAGCGCAACGGCGCATGGCGTGGGAGCTGTACGAGTCGGTGGCTGACTTGCCCATCGTCAGCCCCCACGGGCACGTGGTCCCCCGTCTCTTTGCTGATGAGAGCGCCACCTTTGGCACCCCGGTTGAGTTGCTGATCACCTCTGACCACTACGTCCTGCGTATGCTTTACTCTCAGGGCATCCCGCTGGAGGCGTTGGGCATCGCTCCTCGGGACAATGGCCCGGTGGAGCGAGATCATCGCCAAATCTGGCAAGTTTTCGCCGAGAACTTCTATCTTTTTCGCGGCATACCCACCGGCCTTTGGCTGACCTATGTGTTTAACCAGGTTTTCGGCATCGAGGAGAAACTGGCCGGGGCGACGGCCCAGATGGTCTACGATCAACTGGAGGCCAAGCTGGCTTCGCCTGAGTTCCGCCCCCGCGCCCTGTTCGAACGCTTCAACATCGAAGTGCTCTGCACCACGGATTTCGCCACTGACCCGTTGTGTTATCACCAGGCCATCCGGGCCTCTGGTTGGGAGGGAGATATTCGACCCACTTTTCGCCCCGATGACGTGATACATCTGTTGAGGCCAGGTTGGCGGAAAAACATTGACACGCTGAGCGATCTGACTGGGATCGAGGTCAACTCCTACCCTGCTTTGATCCAGGCGCTGGAAGAGCGACGAGTCTTCTTCAAATCGTTGGGAGCGGTTGCCACCGACAGCGACGGGACCGTGCTGACCACCGGTGAGCTCACCGCGCACGAGGCAGATGGGATTTTCCAGCGAGCACTGAACGGGCAGGCCACAGCCGAAGACGCTACCCGCTTTTTCGGTCACATGCTCATGGAAAGTGCGCGGATGAGCATCGAGGATGGGCTGGTGATGCAGGTGCATTTTGGCTCGTGTCGCAACCACAATCAGCCGCTCTTTGACCGCTTCGGCCCCGACCTGGGGTGTGACATTCCCATCCGGGCCGAGTTCACCCACAACCTGCGACCGCTGCTGAACAAATACGGCAACGACCCGCGTCTGACCTTTGTTGTCTTCACGCTGGACGAGTCCACCTACACCCGCGAGTTAGCTCCGCTGGCCGGCCACTATCCGGCGATGAAACTGGGTGGGCCGTGGTGGTTCCAGGATAGCATCAATGGCATGAAACGTTACTTCGAGCAGGTCATCGAGACGGCCGGGTTCTACAACACCGTTGGATTCAACGATGACACCCGCGCTTTTCCCTCCATCCCGGCTCGACACGACCTGTGGCGGCGGGTGAGCGCCAACTGGATCGCCAGCCTCGTCGTGCGGGGCATCGTGGACATGGACGACGCTCACGAGATGATTCAGGACACGGCCTACCGGTTGGCCAAAGGAGCTTACAAGTTCAATGACCAATACCCAATATCCAATAGCCGATAACCCAAAAACGGTCTATCCAAATTCTATGGTCAAGGTTGAAGGCACTACCTATTTCCTGACTTGCGGTGCTGTTGGCAAGCGTCTCGGCATCCTGGGCCAAGCGACCGGCTTTGAAGGAGAACGGCAGGGCGACGTCACCCTGTGCCCGCTGACGGCGGCCAACGCCGCTGCCCTGCGAGAGAGACTTCCTTGGCTGCGGCCCCAACCCCTGGGGCTGCAAACTTCGGCCGGCTGTGGCGACCGCTTGGGGCTGGCGACGCCGGGGCACGTGCGAGCGGTTCGTCAGTTCAGCGGGATTGCGCCGATGTTCGCCCAGCAATCCATGCGCGAGAACGCCCGCACCTGCCGCACCCCCCAACAGGTGATGGACGATGCGCTCTGGGGTATCTTTCAAGAGGGCTGGCGCGAGCCGTGGGGCGCGGACGCCGACCACCTTAAGATGACCGAGTACATTGACCTCTGTGTGGCCGCCGGCTACACCTTCTTTACCATTGACCCCGGCGACCACGTGGACAACGGAGCCCACACCGCAACTCTAAAAGCGCTCAAGGACAAAATCCATGCTTTGCCCTGGGACCAGTTGGAGGACTCGCCGGAGGGGTTGCACACGCGCTACCTCAACCGCCGCTTCGAGGTGGAGGACTTTTCCCTGAAGTTTGGCCAGACCACGCTGGCGCGAGCAGCTGCCAAGTACGGCCGGGCCGTTGCCCACACCGTCCGCATGCACCGCCACCTGGCTGCCCAAACCGCGGATTTTGAGCTGGAGATGTCGGTGGACGAGACGGAGACCCCGACCTCGATAGAGGAGCACTTCTTTATCGCCAGCGAGCTCAGGCGGCTGGGTGTGCACTGGGTGAGCCTGGCCCCGCGCTACATTGGCCGTTTTGAAAAGGGAGTAGATTACATCGGCGGCCCTTCGATGGACTCAGGACAGGCTCTGGCCGAGTTTGAGGTGCAGATCGCCAAACACGCTGCTATTGCCCGCGCCGTGGGGCCGTACAAGCTGAGCATCCATTCTGGCTCGGACAAGTTCAGCATCTATCCCATCGTTGCCCGCCACACGCGCGGGCTGGTGCATCTCAAGACGGCGGGCACCAGCTACCTGGAGGCGCTGCGGGTGGTGGCGCAAGTGGAGCCGGCCCTGTTTCGGGAGATCCTGGCCTATGCTATCGAGCGCTATCCAGCAGACCGTGCCACCTATCACGTCTCAGCAGAACTGGCCAAGGTTCCAGCGCCTGATACCCTGACGGACGCAGATCTCTCTGCCTTGCTCGACCAATTCGATGCGCGACAGGTGCTGCACGTGACCTTTGGTTCGATGCTGGATCGGTTTGGCGGAGATCTATTGAGCGTTCTAGCAGCTCACGAAGAGGCATATTATACGGCGCTAGAGACGCACTTTGAAAAGCACCTTTCGCCTTTTGCAGAATAGGGTTAACGATTCACGCCCTCCCCCTCCCAGGGGGAGGGTGGGGGTGGGGGTGGGAATTCCTATTTGCCGAGACCCACCCTCCCCCATCCCCTCCCTGCGAAGGAGGGGTGAGTGCTTACAATGGGAAAGGAGATTGGCCCATGACTCAACCAATAACCAAAGCAATTGTCCCGGCCGCCGGGCTGGGCACACGGCTCTTGCCGGCCACCAAGTCGCAGCCCAAAGAGATGTTGCCGGTGGGACGCAAACCGGTGCTGCAATACGTGGTGGAGGAGTTGCAAGAGGCCGGCCTGCGCCAGTTGCTCATCATCACCGGCCGCCGCAAGCGGACTATAGAAGACCACTTCGATGACGATCCTGAGCTTGTGGCGGCGCTGAAAGATGCCGGAAATGAGACGCTCCTGGCGGACCTGGCTTACATCGCCGGCAAATCGAACTTCTTCTACACCCGGCAGAGCACGCCCCGGGGGCTGGGCCACGCGGTTTCGCTGGGAGCTGATTTCGCAGGTGACGATGATTGTGTGGTGGCCTTGGGAGATTCTCTCATCGCGGCCGATGACCCGGCTGCTCCCTTGCGGGCGATGATGAAGGCCCACCACCAACTGGGAGCGGCGGCCATGGTAGCGGTGGAAAAGGTGCCTCCGGAAGAGGCCTTTCGCTATGGCATCGTCAGCGTCAACGGCGTGGAGCCTCTCCCTGGCGAGCCAGTGATTGTGACCGGCATCGTGGAGAAGCCACTGCCGGGTACGGCTCCAACCACCCTGGCCGTGGCCGCGCGCTACGTCTTTAGCCCGGCCATCTTCGAGGCCCTTGATCGCACCGTGCCCGACAAGCAGGGAGAAATCCAATTGACCGACGCCATCAGGCTGCTGATCCATAAGGGAGAGCCGGTGTACGCCTGGCTTTTCTCCTCTGACCAGCGCCGCTACGACGTGGGCAATTTCGAGAGCTATTTCCGCACCTTCATTGACTTCGCCCTGGCCGATGAACGATACGGTTACCTGGTCCGAAAATACATCAAAGCCAAAGCCTATGAGCTCTGATCAGCGTGAAGTGATCTGTTCGGCGCCCGGTCGGGCCGGGATCATTGGTAACCCGACCGACATGTACGGCGGCGCGGTTCTTTCCTGTTCGGTGGGGATGCGAGCCCGCGCAACCATAACCCCAGCCTCGGAACTTGTGCTGGAAACGGGTGGGCAAGAATGCCGGATCGCTAGCCGAGACGACCTGCGTCCCCGGCGCGACCACTTTGATTTGGCGCGGGCTATTCTGGACTACATGCGCCTGCCGCCTTTGAAATGTCGCGTGCAGTATAAAAGCGAAATCTCCTTGCGCAGCGGGCTTTCGGGGTCCACCGCGCTGGTGGTGGCCTTGCTGCAAGCGTTGTTGGCGTGGCAAGGGGAATATCCCAACCGTTACCAACTGGCCGAGCGGGCTCGTCACATTGAGTTGAACTACCTCAAGGTCGTGTGTGGCTACCAGGATGCCTACATGTGCACCTTTGGCGGCCTCAACTACATGGACTTCGGAGGCAAGCAATTCTACCGCCACGCCGAGGCGGAACTCTTCGCCACCATTGAGCCGCTCGGTGATTACGTGCCGGAGTTGCCCTTCGTGCTGGGTTTCACTGGCGTACTGCATGACTCCGGTCAGGTGCACAAGCCGCTCCGCGAGCGCTGGTTGGAGGGAGAGGCGGGCGTGGTGGAGGGCTACAGGCGTATTACTGAAATCGCTCGCATGGGCAAGAAGGCGCTCCTCACGGCCAATTGGCCGCTGCTGGGGCGCTTGATGAACGAGAATCACGCCATTCAGCGCGACCTAGGTGGATCGGGCGAGTCTAATGAAAAACTTATTGCCGCAGCCTTGGAGGCCGGTGCGCTGGGGGCCAAGCTGGCCGGCGCGGGCCACGGTGGGACGATCATCGCCCTTTGGCCCTGGCCCGATGCCACGCGGCTAGAGGAGGCGCTGTGCGAAGCCGGCGCATCGGAGTTCTATCGCCTCCAAGTGGCGCCAGGGGTGACGTTGGAGAAAGGAGGAGATTGTTGAAAGAGAGAAGGGGCCCACGCTCGAAGGCTGAGTGGAGCAGGTGAACCACGTCAACGACTATTTCCCCCACTGCGTCTCCCACCGGGCCTTCGCCGAGGCGGCAGGTGTGGGCTGGCGGGGGAAAAGTGGTCTGGTGGTCACTCCTGAGGCCGGTCCCGCCCTGCGCTTCGCCACCGTTTTTGTGCCACAGCGGCTCTCTTCGGACAACAGGGATTTGCCAGGTTGCGGCGATTGCAGCGCCTGTCTGGAGGTGTGTCCCATCCTGCGCCCGGAGGAGTGCTATCGGGAGAGATGCCGCCGTCGGCTGAAGGTGCTGGGCCTAGAGGACGAGGTGTGCGGCATCTGCGTGCGGATGTGTT
Organism: uncultured Anaerolineae bacterium; assembly: GCA_964446635.1. GTDB lineage: Bacteria > Chloroflexota > Anaerolineae > VGOG01 > VGOG01 > CAYUPJ01. The sequence continues at coordinate 31,199 of CAYUPJ010000012.1, read as the reverse complement.
GGGAAGCACTGCGGTCAAACCTTTCGTAATGACAATCAACAACAGGAGGTAAACCAATGTCAGAAGTTCACGAAGCAGCACGATCATTGGTGGAAATGCAGCCCGAGTTTGATTTCTTCGTCGGCATTGATTCCGACGGCTGCGTTTTCGACACGATGGAGATCAAGCACAAGGAGTGTTTCTGCCCCAACATCATCAAGCACTGGGGGCTTCAGCCCGTCTCCAAGTATGCCCGCGAGGCGGCCGAGTTCGTCAACCTGTACTCCAAGTGGCGGGGCGTCAACCGCTGGCCTGCGCTGATGAAGGTGTTCGACCTGCTGCGCGAGCGGCCCGAGGTGCAGCGGCGAGGCGTGCAGATTCCCGAAGCGCCCCGCATCCGCGAGTTCATCGCCGATGAGGGGTTCCCCAAGAGCAACGATGGTTTAAGGGCCTACATGGCCGAGCATCCCGATCCTGAGCTGGACCGCGCCCTGACCTGGAGCCTGGCGGTCAACGCCACCATCGCCGACATGGTGCACGGCATACCGCCCTTCCCCTATGTGCGCGAGAGCCTGGAGACCCTGTTCGACAAGGCCGATATGATCGTCGTTTCGCAGACGCCGAACGAGGCGTTGGAGCGCGAGTGGCAGGAGCATGGCATTGACCGCTACGTGCGGGTCACCGCCGGGCAGGAGATGGGCACCAAGAGCGAGCACATCGCTCTGGCCGCCAAAGGCCGATACGCACCTGACCACATACTGGTGATCGGCGATGCGCCGGGCGACATGAAGGCAGCCCAAGACAATGGTGCGCTCTTCTACCCCATCAACCCCGGCCACGAGGAGGAGTCGTGGCAGCGGTTCTACGAGGAGGGACTCCACAAATTCCTGGCCCAGGAATACGCCGGCGACTACGAGGCCAGGTTGATCGCCGAGTTCGAGCGATTCATGCCCGAAACACCGCCGTGGAAGCGGTGAAAAATCGGCAAATCGCAAATCAGCAAATGGCAAATAGGCAAATCAACAAATCAGCAAATCGTCAGACCAGCTTGGCTTGCAGTTTACGCATGGGTGTGCTACAATCTTCGATACGCCAATCAGAGGCATTGGCCGAAGCTGGATGCATATCCCCGCCTGATCCAGGCGGACATCCGGGCTGCACTGGCGTATGCCGCCGACTCAGTTTAAGGAGAGTGCTGATGAACACATCTATCAAATCTTACACTACTGAGAGTATCCTTATCTCCCTGGGCTATCCTGATCCGCTGGTAGCAGCTCGCCAACATGCCCGCATGATTCTGCTAGGGCGGCTGGCGCGTTATCAAGCTGCCATTCGACGGTTGGAAGCTAAGTGGGATTGCACACTGGAGGACTTGCGTGCACGCTACACAGCCCTCGGCAGTGAGGATTTTGAAGCCGACGACGACTACCTGCAATGGCAGTGGTATGCTGACGCCGTCGAGACTGTCAACGCCCAACTAGCTGCCATCTCTGAGCCATAGACTATGCTTGAGTTATTCGATACCTATGCAGCGCTCTTCAAATCCTGGCGCGTGATCCGCTATGAGCAGGAGGCCGAGGCATACTTGCTCCAGTTGTCGGCCATTTTGCAGGATGACAGCCGCCTCGAACTGCGCGATTACTTCTTTGCCGATGGCAGTCGCAAGTATGCCTACCAGTGGATGGAGGCTGATGGCACCTTGCGGCGACGCTGGGACAATGCGCCCCACTGGCCCAACGTTGCCACCGCTCCTCATCACGTACACCTGCTAGATCAGGAGGCACCGTCATCATCCACCGTCACAAATCTGGAGGACCTGCTGCAATTCATCCAGAGTTGGTTCACGTCTTGTCCTCAGGCGGAGTGCCGATTGTAGCGCGACTACCGCGGATACGCCAATCAGAGGCATTGGCCGAAGCGGTGCGGCGAGGCCTGCGGAGGCCATTGGAATCATGACACCCGGAACAATCTCCGATGTCCGCCGTGTCACGCTGCTCGCTGACTTCGAGAAGCTGCCGCTGGAAGTGCCGCCATGGAAGAAGTGATCAATTGGGGAGCAAATAGCTTCCAGTGAACTGGAGGAATCAGGATGGCAGGGATTGGTGATCAAGTTGTCCACAAAGCAGAAACTCTACTTCGACAGTTTGTGCAAGACAATCCGTCGTTGATCTGTTACATTGACAACTCTCTTTCGATCCCCAAGGTCTTTGCCGGAGATGGAGAGATCAAACTCATAGTCCTCGGGCAGGACCCCACTGTGAAGAAACCGGAGAGCAGGAAGAAGATCACAACTGTCTTGAATCTGAACAAAGGTGGGGGCTTGCGTAGGTACTTGGAAGATGTGTGCCACAAACTAGGAATTGAGCTGGATCACAATGTGTATGCGACCAACTTCTTGAAGAACTTTTTCGTCGCGCCTCCCAGACAAATCTCGCCTATTGACATATTCAAGGTCTTTGGCGATGTCTGGCTCCCACTTCTCAAGGGGGAGCTGTCTGTCTTTCCCGACGTTCCTGTTCTCACCTTGGGTGAGCCCCTTTTGTCCACTTTGGTCTCTAAGGGGGTTAGTGCACAGGTGAGATATTACTGGGGATACCGACAAGATTGGCAGACGAATCCTCCAATGGACTTTCGATGCGTTGCTCCTGCCGAAAACAGGCTGGCCCGTCAACTGTTCCCATTTCCGCATCAGCCTAGCCTGGGAAAAAAGTTCTATGCGGAGAACCTGAGCTCCTACATTGAGTACATGAGGCAGGAACTCGAAGCTGACGGAAGCAACTAGGATGCGAGGTCATGGTCATCGGAAAAGGCTACGAGGAAGGCCTTCTCTCAGAGGATCAAGTCCGTGAGCTGATGGTCCATGCACTGGGTGAGCTCGACTTGAGGAACAAGCAGGTGCTGATCATCATCCCCGATCACACCCGCACCGCGCCGATTCCGCTCTTCTTCCGGCTGTTCCACGAACTGCTGGGGGGGAGAGTCGCCGCGCTGGACTACCTGGTGGCGCTGGGCACGCACCAGCCAATGAGTGAGGAGGCGCTGAACAGGCTGGTGGGAGTCACTGCGGCGGAGCGAGCGGAGAAGTACCACGATGCCTGCATCTTCAACCACCGCTGGGACCTGCCCGACACCTTCGTCACCATTGGCACTATCCCTGCTGCGGAGATCGAGGAGATCACCGGTGGCCTGATGCGCCAGGAGGTGCCAGTCGCCCTCAACAAGCTCATCTTCGACTACGACCAGCTCATTATCTGCGGCCCCACTTTCCCTCACGAAGTGGTTGGGTTCTCCGGCGGCAACAAGTACTTCTTCCCCGGTATCGGCGGTCCGGAAGTGATCAATTTCACCCACTGGCTGGGGGCGGTGATCACCAGTATGAAAGTCATCGGCACCAAGCATACCCCAGTGCGACAGGTCATCGACCGGGCGGCCTCGTTCATTGACCGCCCCAAACTCTGTTTTAGTTTGGTCGTCGCACCAGATCCCAACTCCCCCATTGCCAATCCGCAATCCGCAATCCGCAATCCGCAATCGAAAATCGGTCTGGCCGGGCTGTTCATCGGCCCGCCGGAGGAGGCCTACGAGCACGCCGCCGATCTGTCGGCCAAACTGCACATTCTCTACGTGGACAAACCCTTCCAGCGAGTGCTGTCGGTCATGCCAGAGATGTACGACGACCTGTGGACGGCGGCCAAGGGGATGTACAAACTGGAGCCAGCCATGGCCGACGGCGGCGAGGTGATCATCTACGCTCCTCACATCACCGAGGTTTCCTACACCCACGGCCAGATCATTGACCAGATCGGCTATCACGTTCGCGATTATTTCCTCAAGCAGTGGGATCGCTTCAAGGACTATCCCTGGGGTGTGCTGGCCCACTCCACACACCTGCGCGGCGTGGGCAGCTACGAGAACGGCGTAGAGAGGCCACGCATCCAGGTGACCCTGGCTACGGGCATTCCGGAAGAACGTTGTCGGCGCATTAACCTGGGCTATCTGGATCTGGCGACGATTGATATGGTCGAGTGGGAGGGACGCAAGGACGAGGGGATTCTGGTGGTGCGTAAAGCAGGGGAGATGTTGTATCGCGTTGCGTGATGGGAGAAGCTGGTCGCTTGTCTGTTAGGCTACTCCGATGTATAATTTGAGCAAGCGAAGGGAGGGGTAAACCATGTTATCAGTGAGAGGTGTGTTTCAAAATGGTGTGGTGCGACCTATCCAGCCTGTCGAAGCGAGCGACGGACAGAGCGTCATCATTACGTTCCTGGACGAAGTCGTCACTAGCCCAGAGCGTTCTGTGGATGAGTCGGCTTGGGATGCCCTAGCACAGTTGGTAGAGGAGTGCGCTGTTGAGACAGGCATCACCGATTTGGCGCACCAACATGACCATTATCTTTATAACAAGCCGAAAAAAGGGTAAGTCACTGGGAACTTTACAAACAGCGTCTCGACAAAGATTGGAGCTTGACCGATTGTACCAGCTTCTTCGTGATGATGCAGGAGCGAATCACGCAGGCGTTTACGTCGGATCATCACTTTGAGCAAGCAGGATTCGTCAAGCTGCTGTCGTCCGAGTAGGATTCCGAACGGATCACGACACACCCTGCCGTTCGCTACGCATCACGTACCACGAAGATCAGGAGGGGTAGAAATGAACAAGCAACAATTCGGCTTAATCGGTATGGCGGTGATGGGCCAGAACCTGGCCCTCAACGTCGAACGGAACGGCTTCTCAGTGGCGGTCTACAACCGCACCGCAGCCCGCACCGACGAATTTGTGGCCGGACCGGCCGAGGGGAAAAACATCCAGGCGGCGTACACGGTCGAGGAATTGGTGGATAGACTGGAAAAGCCGCGTAAGATCATGCTCATGGTCCAGGCCGGCGCGGCGGTGGACGACACTATCTCCCAACTGAAACCTCACCTGGAGCCGGGCGATCTGATCATTGACGGCGGCAACTCCTTCTTTGGCGACACCGAGCGGCGGGCCAAGGAATTGGCCGAAGCCGGCACCAACTACATCGGCACCGGCGTTTCCGGCGGAGAGTACGGCGCGCTGTGGGGGCCGAGCATCATGCCCGGCGGCCAGCCAGAGGCGTGGGAGATGGTGAAGCCGATCTTCACTGCCATCGCTGCCAAAGTGAACGGCGATCCGTGTGTGACCCACATCGGTCCACGCGGCTCCGGGCACTACGTCAAGATGGTGCACAACGGCATCGAGTACGGCGATATGCAACTCATCGCCGAGTCCTACGACATCCTGAAACGGATCGGCGGCCTGTCGGCGGCCGAGCTTCACCAGGTCTTTGCCGAATGGAATCAGGGGGAGTTGAAATCGTATCTCATTGAGATCACCGCCGACATCTTTGCCAAAATAGATGATGAGACCGGTCAGCCCCTGGTGGAGGTCATCTTGGACGAGGCACAACAGAAGGGTACCGGCAAGTGGACCAGCCAGAACGCCCTCGACCTGGGCGCACCGACGCCGACCATCAATGCTGCCGTGGAGTCGCGCATCATCTCGGCCTACAAAGCCGAGCGGGTGGCGGCCAGCCAGGTCCTCTCCGGCCCGGAGACCCGGTTCGACGGCGATCGCGACACGCTCGTCCGTGATCTTCGCGATGCCCTCTACGCTGCCAAGATCTGCTCCTATGCCCAGGGCTTTGCCCTGCTGCACGCCGCCAGCCAGGAGTACGACTACAACCTGAACTACGGCGAGCTCGCTCGCATCTGGCGGGGGGGCTGCATCATCCGTGCTGTCTTCCTGAACGACATCCATGCTGCCTTCGAGCGCAATCCCGATCTGTCCAATCTGTTGATGGACGCTGAGTTTGGCCAGGCGGTGCAGCAGCGTCAGGGGGCGCTGCGGCGGGTCATCCAGACAGTCGTAATGAACGGCGTGCCCTGCTTGGCCTTCAGTAGCGCGTTGGCCTACTTTGACGCCTACCGCACTGCTCGCTTGCCAGCTAATCTCACCCAGGCCCAGCGCGACTACTTTGGCGCCCACACCTACCGGCGGATTGACAAAGAAGGCACGTTCCACACGGAATGGCAGTGAGGCGGATTGCGGGGCGTTCAGTGCTCCTGATATTCCATTTTGAGATTTGGGAGGATGGGAATGCCTAAACCATCGGCAAAACGAAGGCAAAAAGTGCGTCAGCGCAAGGAGGCTAAAAGCAGAGAGAAGCGTTCTCTCTTGAGCCAACTGATTCAGAGCCCGCGCACCCTGCTCCGCGCATCTGGCAGTTGGCCTCTGTACGATTGCCTTTTGACCAAGGAGTGGCAGGAGGAGGGCGTTATTATACAAATCCTGATGGCCCGCCGCTCGCCCTCAGGGCAGATTGCCACTGGCACTTTCCTGGTAGACCTGGGCTGCCTGGGGGTCAAAAGCGCCTTCGCTAGTCTGTTCGACACTCGACGAGAGTACGAGGAATTGCGTAATGGAATGATGTCTCGCCAAGACATGATGAAGGCTGACCTCAACCTGGTGGCCAAGATCGTCCGCGAAGCAATTGCTTACGCCGATGAGCTGGGATTTAGGCCCGACCCCGACTACCGCGATGCCATGCTGGTGCTGGGCGACGCTGACCCCGATGCCTGCGACGTGCGCATCCCATTGGGCGGCAGAGATGGCAAGCCTTTCTTCATCGCCGGCCCTTACGATAACGTGGATCGCATCATGGCCAAGCTGACGCGCAAGCTGGGGCCTGACGGTTTTCACTTCCTCTTTTCAGTGGGTGGGGATGAAGAGGTTTTCTTGCTTGATGAGGAATGAGGCTATCTGTAGACCGATGACTCGAAAGCCCCAGGCGCTTTCAAACTGGAAGATGGCGATGACAGTCGCCGAGAGTTTGGCCTTCGTCCGTGACTTTGAGGCGATAGCGGGCGACCTGCTCGATAGGGTGGACGTGGTGATCTGTCCGCCCTTCACCGCGCTGTGGCCGGTGGCGCAGGTGTTGCGCGGTAGTCGCGTCCAACTGGGGGGACAGAATATCGCGCCAACCGAGGATCGGGCGCGCACCGGCGAGATCTCGGCGGCGCAGTTGGCCGACGTCGGCTGCCGCTGGGTGATGCTGGGGCATTGGGAAGTCCGCCGCCACCTGGGTGACGACGATGCGACCGTCAACCGCAAAGTACACTTGGCGCTCGATGTGGGCCTGGCACCCATCCTGCTGATCGGCGAAGCACACGACGACCAAGCGCTGCTGGCTGACGCACTGGAACGGCAACTAGAGCATGTGCTGGCAAGTTGCCGGGCGGAGCAGGTGGAGACGATGGCCTTCATGTACGAGCCCGAGGCTGCTATCGGCGTGGCTGTGCCCGCCTCGCCGGAGCATGTGGCAACTGGATGCGGCGTCGTTCGGGGTTGGTTGCGTGGACACTGGGGCGATGTGGTGGCCGAAAGGGTGCGCATCATCTACGGTGGGAGCGTCGCTCCGGAGTACGCCGCTGATCTGCTGGCCTGTCCCGACGTAGACGGCCTGGGCGCTACACAACGCGGCCGAGACGCGGCGACTTTTGCCCAGATCGTGCGCCTCATTGTCCAGGTGCGCACGCCCTAATCGCCGTGTCCCGGCATCATGCAATACGCAAACGTCTAACGTTTCACGCAGTCATTTTTTCTTCGCAGTTCCTACAATCTGTAAAGTTCCCCATATTTTGCCCGCAGATAACGTATGTACGGCTCAATGCTCATCGGCCCGCCGGTGATGCGCTCGACAAGCTCGGACGCGGTGTACTTGCGTCCGTGCTGATAGATGTTCTCTTTGAGCCAGCCGTGCAGCGTGCCGAACTCGCCCTCTTCCATCTCTGCTGGGATCTCAGGATGGGCTGACAGAGCGGTCTCGAAGAACTGGGCACTCAGGACGTCGCCCAAGGTATAGCCTTGAAAAGCGCCACCGATGACGCCGCCATACCAATGCACGTCTTGCAGCACGCCGTCGCGGTCGTCCGGCGGGAGGATGCCCAGGTCAGCTTTGTAGCGCTCACGCCAAGCCTCGGGCAAGTCGCGCACAGCCAACTGACCTTCCAGCAGAGCCAGCTCAAAGTCGAAGCGCAGCATGACGTGCAGGCTGTAGGTCACCTCATCGGCTTCGGTGCGTATCAGTGAGCGCTCGACTTTGTTGATCGCCCGGTAGAACGTGTCTGGCGACACTGACCCCAGTTGGTTGGGAAAGACCGCCTGGAGTCTGGGGTAGAAGAACTTCCAAAAGCCCCGGCTGCGCCCGACGAAGTTCTCCCACAGGCGAGATTGGCTCTCGTGCGCGCCTGCCGACGTTCCCTCAGCCAGCGGCGTGCCTTCGAAGTCTGGGCGTATGCCCTGCTCGTACAGGGCGTGACCGGCCTCGTGTATTGTGCCGAACAACCCTTCGCTCAGTTCGTTTTCCTTGATGCGGGTGGTGATGCGTACATCGCCAATGGAGAACTTGGTCGTGTACGGGTGAGGGGTCTTGTCCTCTCGCCCGCGCTCAAAGTCGTAGCCTAAGCGCTTGACGACCTCGATCCCGAACGCCAATTGCTGCGCTTCGGGGAAGGTCTGGTGCAGGCACGAGTCGTCGGCCGCAGGCTGAGCAGTGATTTCCTCCACTATAGGCACTAATTGCTTGCGCAACTCGGCAAAGAGAGGGCGTAGGGTGGAGGCTTTGATACTGTAGTCGCTGAAGTCAATCAAGGGGTCGGCGATGTGCTCGTAGCCGGGGAAGAAATCGGCCAGTTGCTGGCTCAGGTCGAGCATCTTTTCCAGGTAAGGCTGCACGGCGGCAAAGTCGTTCGCCGGCCGGGCCCTGGTCCAGACATCATAACACTGGGAGGCATGGTTGGAGAGCTGGGCCATAAAAGACGGCGGCACCTTCACTGCTCTTTCGTAGTCGCGCCGCGTGACGCGGATGAGGCTGGCCTCGTTCGAATCGTAGGGCAGGCTCTCCTCATAGGGCCGCAGGTCCTCCAGTAGCTTCCCGATGGCCGGGTCGGTGAGCTTTTCGTGGGCCAGTCGCTTCAGGGTGGCGATTTGACGTGCCCGCGCTGTCGCACCGCCTGCCGGCATGTAGGTTGACTGGTCCCAGCTCAATAGCGCAGCGGCGGACTCCAGATCATTGATCTCGTGGAGACGAGTTTTGAGCTCCTGTAGTTTGGTTTCCATGAGAGTTTCTCCTTTCCTGTTAATGTACTGCAGAATACCATCGCGGTTTGATGCGGACAAAATTACCCACTGCCTAACCTCCACTCTGGGTGAATCTCTGCCAACAACTCATTTAGCCGCTGGAGGGTTTCTGCGTCTGGCCTTGGGCCCTCAGCGCTGAGGATAACGCGGAAGCTGAAGGCTAGTTGTGGCGCGACGGTGAGAAGCTGCTCCACCCGTTCGGCGAGCTTCTGCAAAGCCATCGGGTCGAGAGTTGCTTCGGCTAGCAAAGCCGCAGCCGGCAGGCGGATTCTGACCGCGAGAGGGTCTGTCGCCGTGTCCAGCCGACGCCACTCGTCAGCCTCTGCCACTAGCCCTTGCGCGATAGCTGCCTGGACTGCGCTAACGAAAAGCTCCGTTGGCACCTCACGCCCTAGGAAGCGTGCCTCGATGGTCTCCTTCACAGCGCGCAACGCGGGGGTGGCGTCGCTGGTGTATCCCAGGGCCGCTGCCACAGTCTCCGGCGGTAGGTGAATCTTCTCGACACGACAGAAACGTACCTGATCGGCGGCTGCCGGCGAACAAGGCCAGGGGCCGCTCTTCGGCACTCGCTCAAACAAGTGCAGTTGCAAAGCTTCGTTCACTCCCTGGCTCAGGAGCGTCCAGGGAAGGGTGTAGCCGTGCCGGGCAGCCAGTGCGTCGGCGATGGCCTGCAAGGCGGCCTGATCGTCCTCCCATGCTTCTGGGAGCGCCTGAGGAGTCAAATCGGCACCGTGGATGGGCGGAGGTGGGGGAAAAAGTTCCAGTTCTACAGGCAACAGGCCATCGGGTAGCGGCTCCCGGAATAAGCTGCTGTCATCCAGGCGGGCCATCAGTGTGCCTCGTTGCACGGCTGTGCGCACGGCTGCATCTAACACGTCGGGCGCAGCGAGACGTGGGGCACGAACGCCGTCAAAGAAGGCGTGCAGTTCCCCTAGCGTGAGTGGCCCTGTTGGGACTGGCCACAAACTGTCTACCCGTTCCGGTTCCAGCAGTTCCGGCTCCAGGTCGTGCAGGACAGCCAGATTGGCTGGCTGCACCTCCATCTCCGAACGCCGCAAAGTATCGTGATCTGGCGGAATAAGCCACCAGGTACGGACCGAGCCGTCGGCGCGAGGGAGACGGAGCACCAACACGCCTTCGCGCACGCCACGGGCCAGCGTGTCGAAGAGGGATTCAGGGCGCAGCAGGCGAGGCAGACGTGGGAACTGGCCAAAGGCGGCCATCAGATCAGTGACCCGGCGGGCTGTCTCACCCTCCCCCCACAATTCCAGGTAGCTGCCTGGCAGAATCAGGTCGGGGTCCAGGCTGGTCGTCACCAGCCGCTCATCCTGAGCGAGCGTGGCCTTGATACGCTCGAATGGGACTCCGCCGACCGCGGGATCGGCGCGCAAGGTCTGGGCGCGCACCTGTCCCGTCTCATCCACCGCGACCAGGATGTTGTAAGCACCGACCACAGCCTCCGGCAGGCCGTTGGCCGCTTCCTGCTTGCGCCTGGGCAGATCTTTCTTCTGCTGATCCGTCAGAAGCTTGAAGACATCGGGCTTCTCGAGACGGCCCCATCCCAGCCAGCGTCGCACCTGCTCGCGCAGGCCAGCCATCCTGGAGACCTCAGGCACGAGAGCCAGGATATTGTTGCGATAGATACGCGGGTCGTGGGGACCGGTTTTCTCGTTGAAGTAGGCTTCGACCTCAGCAGGCAGCGGTTTGCCCAGTTCCATGGCACACTCCGGCCCCAGGATCAGGTAATGCAATTGCGGGTCATCGCTGATATCGCGTGGGCTTTGGGGCAAGGTGTGGACTTCAACACCCGGATCTGCGGTCTTCAATGTAGGAACAGCACGAATGCGTCGCTTCAGTTCGTCGTCAATTTCTGGCTCATTCAGCCAGCTCATGGCTCTATCGTGCATGCGGGTCAAGTTGGGCGTGGTACTCAGTTGCCACACATCGGGATTCTCCACCAGGAACCAGGAGATACCACGCCACTTGCGCAGGCCCTCTTCCAGAGCAGCGGCGTCTACGGACGGGTGGGCGAGCAAGGCAAGGAGCTCGCTGGGCGCGGCCCTCTGTCCTATGGGCTGTGAGTGGAGGAAGGTAGCCACCACCGCCTGCTCGATCTCTCGTGCGCTCAGCGTGGGCAGACCAGCCTGTATCTCACGGGCTTTCTCCAACTCCCCGATCAAGATCGGCGTCCATTTCTCCTTTTCTTCGCAGATGTCAACCAACTCATCAAGTGCGGCTGAGAGTCCACCTCCATTCCCGTTCCTGGGTGCGTAAAGTAGTAGTGCACCAGGGCCGACAATCGGGGATGGGTCTTGGCCCCGGCTATCGCGCAAGACGTAGGCCAGCAGGCGCAGGGCACCACGGGTCTGCTGAAACCCGCTCATCTGTGTCCATTTCTGGTAGAGGACGTTGATCAGGTCGGGGTGGAAGGGATAACTGTCCATCAACCGGTCGTAAGCGGTCTGGTCGCGTTGGGCATCGCGCAGAGGCAGCCGCTGCATGGCGGCCATCACGGCGTCCACCGCCGGACGGCGCTCCGCCTCACCAGGCACCCGCTCGAATAAGCGGCGGCGCAGCACCTCGGCCACGTCCTCTCGCGCTACAGGCTCTACCGGCTCCGCAATCCGGCCAAAGATGTCCTCCAGCGCCCCCAGGCATTGCGTGCCGGTCTGATCCCTAGCCTCTACCTTGGAAGCAATGAGCGAGGCAACCAGGGCCGCACGCGGAACTTTGGCCACGGCCTGGGTGAGCACCTGATAGAAGTCCTTGATGGTTCCCAGCATACGCGGGTTCTTGTTCACGAGCCCGCGATAGTACCACACCGCCTCGTCCACCAATACCAGTGCACCCAACCCCTCCTTCACCGGGGCCCGCAACAGATCCACCAGCAGTGGCTCCGCCGGCACGATGAAGTCCTGGTCGTGCTCCTCCAGCCGGGCGTAGCCCACATCGCCAGCCAGTTGATAGGCCAGCGCGCCCCACAGCGTCCGCACGCGGCGGGTTTTCCTGTCAGGACCATAGACCTCCAGGCCCTCTTTGATGTCGAACTTGTCGCAGGGCAACAGGGCCACACGCGTCTGAGGGAGTTGGGATAGGCCGGCGAAGGTGAAGAACTCCTTCACAGTTTTGTGTTCGGCCAGCCCCGCTCTCCGTTCGGCCAGGTGGAGCAAGGCGATGAGGGTGTGAGTCTTGCCACCACCGTAGGCGACCTGAAGCTGCAGGACCGGTCTGCCCCCCCGGCCAGCCAGCCGCAACAGCACGTCACGGGTCAATACCTTCATGCGATAGGTGGGATAGGTGCGGTCGAAGAACATGGCCGGGTCGCGATAGACCGCCGGCGCATCGCCGGTGCGAACGTCATTGAGGTCGGCGGCGAACTCGGCCAGGGTGAGAGTACCGCTGCGTACATCTTCACGCAGGGTACAGAGTTGGTGCCAGGGTGAAACGCTCATGCTACCCTCCTATGGTTTAGCCAGGTGAATGACGTTTACGCCTTCTTCCGACATGTACTTGCGGATCAGCGATTCCTCAAAGGTGGCGACGATTGCCTGCTCAAAGCTCTTGCGCCGGTACGCGCCTATCAAGAAGCGGATCAGAGAACGGCGGTTGACCGAGTCCAGATGTTCCAGCGGCTCGTCAATGAGAAGGAAGTCGCTTCTCGAAAAATGGTGAGCAATGATGGTGTGCAACATGATTAGCAAGGCGGTCTTTTCTCCGCCGCTGAACTGACTAAAGTCAAACTGGCGACCCTCATGATCTTCCAGCATAGGCATGCCCTCGCCATCCAGTTGGACACGCCAGTTTGCCTCGCCGGAAAAAACCTCCCAGATGTGAGCAATCTGGTCATAGATGGCCTCCATATCAACGTTCCGCTGAGCGGTCAACGTGTCCTCAGCGGCACGACGCGCTGCCCGAAGGGAGAGGGAACGGACTTCTAGCCCAACTAGCGCGTCGCTGGCTTCTTCGGGAATAAAATAGCCCAAACTCTGCAAACGCTGCCGGACGGCTAAATACTCGGCTCTTTCGTTCTCCAACTCAACCATCTGTCGCTTCAAGGCAGAGGCCCGTTCCTGCAGGTCACTCGGTACTCTTGACTGTTGAGATCGCCCCGTCTGTAGCAGCTCAGTCAAGATGGCATCCTTACTGACTGATCTGAACCGCATGTGGACCAGGGCATTGCGCAGTTCGCGCAAGGTCTCTACTTGATCCCTTAGCCTGTCCAGTAGTGGCCCAGCTTCGGCCTGCTGCGCTTGAAGATCTTGTGCATCCCTGACGATGCGGTCCAAGCTGCCCTGAATGTCGCGCGTGATGTTCTCGCGCTCGCCACTGGTCATGGGCTTGCCGCAGACCGGGCAGGGCAGTGTTTCCGCACGGCCAGTGTAAGGTTCCATGATGTCGAGGATACGTTGGTAGGCCAATTGCTCTCCGTCAAGGCGTGCCATATCCAATTGGCATCGCTGGATGGCGGATTGGGTATCGAGCACTTTGGCTTCCAGGTCCGCAAAGAGGGCGAGTACCGGCTTGTGTTGCGCTGCCTGCCATGTGTGGGGATCCCGCTGCAGGGCGGGCGCCGCCCTGTCGAGCAGTTGCGTCAAGTGTCCCCAATCCTCGTTCTCGCGTTCATGCTGAACAATCCTGTTCTGAGCGGCGCTCAGTTCGGCAAACAGTTTTTCGCGACGCGCATCCATGTCGCGCACACGCTGTTCAAAATCCGGATCCTTTCTAATGCCCAATCGCTCAAAGTCATCCAGCAGCTTCTGAAGGACCTGAATCTGGTTCTTGAGTTCCTTCTCAGCCATCTCCAACGCCTGCATAAACTCGTCTAATTGCGTCAGTCCCAACACTTGACGTATCTGCAAGTCCAGTGCCTCGCCGGGAGGCTTGTCAAGAAAGCGAAAGACATCGCCCTCGGCCATGTAGACGATCCTCTGCAAGAAGTCGGTCGATACGCCCATCAGTTTCTCGATCTTTTCGGTAACCTGCTTGTGGCTGGAGGCCAATCGTCTCTGATCCCCGAGTCGGGTCAAATTTGCCCCTTCTGCCCGTGTGCGCGACTGGGAGCGCTCGACCAGATAGCTCTGACCATTCACTGTGAACGATAGATGAACTGTTGCCAGCTTATTGGGATCGCGCAGCAGTTTGCCCCGGTGCTTTACCGTGGAGGGCTCGCCGGTAAGTGCGTAGGCAATGGCCTCGAGAATTGAGGTCTTGCCGACGCCGTTCGCGCCCATGATGAAGGTAATACCGGGGTCAAAATAGACCTCGTACTCGTCATAAGCCCGCCAGTTGATCATCTTAACATGTGTGATCATCGTCTACCTCGCTGGGATGTGCGGGTGAGCTGATGCACAAGCTCCCTTGCCGATGTGCCACTAAGAGCTTTTCCCAAAACATCAAAGATGAGTTGCTTCTCTTCGTCAACCGGGAAGCGGCGAGCGGCCAATTTGCGCTCGGTATGCCGGTACGACCGCTGGCGCTCTGCATCAATCGCAGCCCCGATCGCCTCTTCGAACAGGCGACGCATGTCGGTAGACTTGGCCGTTGTGCGAGGCACTTGATCTAGCCCAACTTCCCAGAGTTTGGTCTGTCTGTCCACCACCGCCCGCAGGGTTTCAGGCAGAGGTTTCGCGCCTTGCAGAAGATCGGGCAGCCGATCAGGGTTCTGGGTTAGGAACCGGATGCGACGCATGGACAAAGGAACAGCCAGAAGGTCATCAGTAGTCCAGACAAGAACTAGAGCCACCGTGCTCGGGTTGTCTTCCAGCAGCTTCAGGAAATCGGGCACTTGGTTCACATTGAGGGCCGGTGTACCGTCCGGGGCATCCAGAAACAGCAGTCGGATGTCGTAGTCGTCTATCTGGAGCAGGAAGTCAGCCCCCGCCTCCCCGGCCAGCCGGTTGTCAGGCAGGATGCGAATACGCTCTGCTTGGTGGGTCTCAATGAACTCATCGGCCAGGAGGCGCAGCAGCCGTTCGGCGTTGATGCGGCGTAACACGGCTTGCCCGTCACCTTGCGATAGCGATGCCTTTAGTTCGGCCAAAAAGGAATCAACGGATGGATCCAAATCGGTCATGCCAATGCCCCTCCAGTGGCTAGCTTGATACGAACAGACTCAGTCAGGCTATTACGGACATTGATTAACTGGAGAAAGATGGAATTGCCCTTTACCGTCCCTGCCAGGTCCTTTCTGTTATAGTGCTCGATCATGTAGAAGTTGATAAGGCCTTCCATCTGTTCTGTCTGAATCCTGCAGTCACGGTGAATAAGTTCCAGGTAGGTCAGGCTTTGTAACCCCTGCAGCAACCTGGCGTTTCCCCAGCGCTGGCGAACTTCAGGTTTGGGTCGCAGCCAGGTGATGAAGGACAGCAAGTCCTGATCGTTGGTCAGCACGTACACAGGACCGTTGTGTTCAGTCAAGTGGAGTCCCAGCACAACCAGCGAGAGATCGTTGTCGCTCAAGCCGCCTGGCCCAACCAATTTGCGAGGGGCGGCGGGTAGACCACGTAAGAAAGCAGACTCGCGCGTGTCCACGCTGGTCTGATGCAGGTTGGAACACACCCTGTTCGTCAACGTTCTGCACTCAGGCCGTCCGATGCCGCGCACCTGGGATAGACGACCAGCCCCGGGATTAAATTCATCGGCCACACACTTGGTACAATGCACCAGGCCATCTGGTGTGAACTGCTTCAGGATACCCAGTTTGTCAGCCATCCACTGGGTGAGGGCTGGAATGAGTCGCGCTGCTCCCAACCGCGTCGCTTGGCACTCGCAGAAATACTCGTTAAACATCACGAGGACGCAGTTGTCCACTACTAGATGGGCTTGCAACGGGATGCGAGAGGTAGACATGGATTCTCCTCACAATCTTAGATGCCTTTCAACTGCTGAGAGATTCAACATTGTCAAAAAAGGTCTGCATGGAACGATTACGGATTTTGGCTTCTTGTATGTCAATGCTGCGAGCCAGGCACTCTTGGGTCTCTGGTGAATAGTAAGAATCCGGCAGGTGACTCTCTAACCAGTTCTTGGGGTCCCGGGGTTCTGTCTCAGTATTAGCCGGCACCCGCCCGACCCTCCTCAGGCCGCAATAGATTGACTTGGGTTTGATGCCCCCAATCAACCAGGATTCCATTTCGAGTACGGCCCAATGCACCCAAATGGGTACACCTAGCTCCTGCTCCAGAGATTTGGCTCGCCGGGGCATATCCTCTCGTTCCTCTTGCAATGACTGATAAGGCGCACAGGTAACATCACCATCCATCAACACGATAAAACTCTCTCCACCGAGAGCATGTTGCCGGCGCACGGTATCTTCAAACCCTCGGTCTCGACGCACGATGTTGGATTTGCCCCTCATATTGACACAGCGAACCGATGTCTTGCTTCGTTCCCGCCGGATCAGGATTGGTAAGGCGCGCTTGTCACCGGGGCCTTCGACGATGGCTGTTATCATGGTGCCTCCGATGTCATCAGCGGTAGTTCCAGTTGAGCTGGCTCATCGCCGAAACTACCCTCGCGCTGAAAATCGCTGGGCCGGCCCAGGTTCTGCGCGATGGCCTGCATGACCGACTCGGGCGATGGAACAATGGACGGTGCTCTTGGCCGGCGTTGGGTCACAAAGGACCCGATCTGCCCCTTGGTTTCGCGTATGGCCTCTACGCTGAGCACAGCGTCTACCACGGCTGGCGAGTGCGAGGTAAAGAACACCTGTGATGCAAACGTGTCGGCCATGGCCACCCGGCGGGCCACATCTGTAAAGTGGCGAATGGCATAGGCGTGCAAGGCATTCTCCGGTTCTTCGATGACCACCACTGCCGGGGGAACGGGCTGGCGCAACACTGCAAGCAACCCCAACAGCCGGATGGTGCCATCGGACATATCGGGCAGTTGAAACTCGACCTGGGTGTCCTGTTCTGCGAAACGCAGGGTCTGGAAGGTCAACACCCGGTCCGGTTGAATGTTCTGGATGTAGGGCACAGCTTCCCGCAGGTCACTCAACAGCCGCTCTCGGAACCGCTGATCGCGTAACATACGCGCCACATAAGGGACGATGTTGGCCCCATACCGCTCCAGTTCCACGTCGCTGCCGCCGGTGGACTGTTTGGCAATGGCTGCGTCAATGTTGTAGACGTGCCACGAGCTAAGATAGTCGCTCAGGGTACGCAGTTCCCCCAACCGTCCGTAGGAAACCAGGATCAACTCCCGCTCATCGTCAAATTCAGAGACGGAAGGACCCAGAGCTTCGCTCCACTCGGTCACGGTGGTTCCTTCTCGCTTGTAACGCAATATGACCGGCTGGCCTGTGTCGAAGAGAGGGAAGCCCTTCTTCGTCGGCTTGCCCGGCTTGCGCTTGTAGACCACTGCGTCCAGCCTTTCCTCCTGCACTTTGATCTCTTTGGACTGCGCGAGAGCAAAGCGGTAGTGGGCCTTTTGGATCCCGCGAGATGGATCTTCTCCCAGTTGGAATTCGATCCGGAGTTTGAAGGGCGTGCCTGCGCCGGGCTGGCGAGTACGGACCCGCTCCAGGCCGCCGAACTCCTCTTCTATCGTCGCCGACAGGCCACGGGGGCACAAGCTGGCAATAAAGGCGATCAGGTCGGTGAAGTTGGTCTTGCCGGTGCCGTTGGCGCCGATCAGCAGGTTCACCCGCTGGGGCGTGATGCTGAATTCGCGCAGCCCCTTGAAAGCTCGAACGTCCAATCGAGTAATCATGTCACCTCCTCCTGTTCAACCATCGTTGGCAAAGCGGGCTGTTCAGCCAATGTAGCAGGGGTTTTCCCCCGCCCCCACGCCACCACCGCCTCCAACAGCGTGCGCTCGCGGCTCTTCACGGCCGCCATCTCCAGCACGGCCTGGGCTACGGCCCAAAACAGGTCGTTGTGGCGCAGGCCCTTCTCTGCGGCGTAGGTGTTGAGCGCGTCCAGATTGCCCGCCGCCCACAGGTGCATCAGCCGGTGCAGCATGTCAATCATGGGCAGGCCGCCGCTGGGGTGTGGTTCGCCCAGGTCGTCGCGAGTCCGCTCGTCCCACTTCGCCAGGCGCAGAGCTCGCCCTGAGCCTGGCGAAGGGTCGCTGCCCGAATCCTTGGACAGGAAACCACGCGGCCCGCGCAGGTCGTTCAGGTCCAGGCCGTAGCCCTGGGAGAGCAGGATGCACTCCCCCACCGGGGCTGGTTCCAGGCCGAAGAGGTTGCGATGGATGAGGTAGTAGCGCGTCCACTCGTCCAGGCCCTCGGTGGAGTGTCCCTTGAGGATCTGGCCCAGAGCAAAGTCGGCCACCATGCGCCGCACCTCCCGCAGGAACTCGCTCACGGTGAAGGGCGAACCGTCCAGGCGGCGCACCTCGTCGTAGGCGGAGTAGGACTCCAGCGCTGGGCCAACGGCGGCCCAGACGAAGTCCGGCCCGCTGATGCCCACATCCCAGAAGTAGCGCAGTCGCTCGGTGATCCGTTCTTGCATAGATCTGCGAACGGCAGCGTACCGGCCGACGGTGGGCTGGCCCAGAAACCCGTTTTCTTCAAGAAAATGGGTTTCTCTCTTCCGGCACACCAGCCAGATAGATGAGGCCAAAGCAGCGCTTGCCTGGGCTCGTACTCGGCCACCTCGTTCAGTATCAATGGGCCATGAAGCGGTGACGGTGAACCCAGCATGGATCATCGCTGTAACCAACGTCTCCCATGCCTCCGGGTCCTTGTGAGCAAAGACGACCACCATACGTCCGTCGGGCGTCAACGCCTCCCAAGCACGCCGGAAAGCAGCGGCCATGCCTGCTTCATACTCCGCCTTGCCCTTGCGTCCAGTTTCATCGCCACGGGTCTGCTGTACTAGCTCCTCATCCTTGAAAGTAAGTGGGCTGACAAAGAGGTTTGAATACTCGTCGCCCACCGTGCGGCGCAGCCAGACGTAGAAGAAGTCAGCCAAGTCGGCATAGGGAATGGCATCGTAGTAAGGAGGGTCTGTGATTACGGCGTCTACTGGGCCATCGAAGGGTTCGATAGCCGATTGACAGAGCACTTTCGGAACTCCGCTTTCTGTCAGAAGACGGGATTCTACGCTGTTGCGAACGGCCACTAGAGCGTGATCTACGAATTCAGCGTTGTGCTTGAGACTACCAGGTGCTCCTCCTGCTGATTCTGACCAGGGATACACCTCTACAAAGTCCCAAGTAATTGGCAGGGCAAAACGTCCGAAGGTTCCGGCAGCCTTTTCCGCATTTGTGGAAATCCATATGCATTGACCTGAGTTCCTGTCCGCCACTTTGTCAGTCAGAAGCGCCAAATATCCGCTTACCGCCTCCACCCACCCCTCCGGATACTCCAGCCGGCGCATCTCCTCGCGGGCGGCGCGAGTCCACTTGACAAAGGTGACCAGGGCCAGCAACTGGCGGGGGGTGAAGAGGTCGGCCCAGGTCTTGAAGCCGTAGAGAGGTATGCGCATGCCCAGTATCTCCGGCCCCGGCAACGGCTCAGTAGGTAGACCGTAAGGAATCTGAGTAGCAGCCTCGGGTAAGGCGTCGGCAGCGCAGCGCGTGGCTTTTTCCTCCTCCATTGTAGGCAGGCGGTATTCCTTGCCGTGTCCTGTATCCACCACCACGGCGGTCATTCGTGCGCCCATCCTCCCCTCGTGGCCACACTGCTTGATGTAGTCCGGCGTCACGTTTACACCACAGACAGGGCAGCGGGACTTGGCACCGGCCATGGTGCCGGGCGGCACTTTGTCTTTCGGGCTGGGGGTCCAGATCTCGAGAGACACCTCAGAAACCCGTTTTCTTGGAGAAAACGGGTTTCTCTCAACGACCAGGCGCAGGGCGCGGCGGCCGTTGATGACGACACGGCTGGTGTTGCGCGTGCGCTTGATGCGCAGGAAGTCGGGCCGGGCGCGGTTTTCGGGGGTGTCGAGCAGGGTCTTTTCCGCCTTTTTGCACAGCCAGAGGGTCTTGAGCAGGGGCACTTCGGCGCCGCAGGCCGGGTCGGGGCAAGGTACAGTGCGCGCCCACAGGTAGGCCACCGTTGGTTGGCCATCTACGGTGGGGTAATAGGGAGCCAACTCCTTGCGGGCGTGCTCCAGCACCCACTTCCCCCACCAGCGCACGTGGTCAGCCAGGTCGCCCTGCTTTCCCTGTCGGTCCTCTAACAACGCCAACTGCCCCCCTGCTCCCTTGCTCCCCTGCTCCCTTGCTCCCTTGCTCGGAAGCGGCCAGGTTTTGCCCGCCAGTCGTTGGGGAAACTCCAGGGTGCACTTGAGGATGAACCAGGCCACCGGGTTATAGTCGTTGGCCACTACGTCGCAGCCCAGACGCATAGCCTCCAGGGGGATGGCTCCGCCGCCGGCGAACATATCCAGCACCCTCGGGGCGCGCCCACCAAAGGCTTTGCGGATCTCCCGCCGGAAGAAATCGAGCGCGGGGCCGTTCTCGGTGCCCCAGCGAGTGATGCTCTCAATCTTCTTGCAAAGATCAGCCCGGCTGCGCTCGTCGCCGGGGTCGGGCAGCAGGGCGGCGATGATCGCCGCACGACAGGCAGCCAGCGGCCGGCGGGCCGGCCAGATGTGCAACGTGCTGATGTGGCCGTGGCGCACGTTCTTTTCGTGCTTCGAGTCTTCGGAGACTTTTTTCAGCGGGAAGGCTTCTTCGATGAGGCGACGTTGGGTCACTGCGGCCCCCTATTCATGTTCCCTCTTCCTCTACCAGCACTTCGGTCGGGTAGCGGGTGGTGAGCACAGCCATGACCCGTTCCCGTTGTTCCCGGTCCAGCGTGACCAGAGTGCTGCCAAAGCGCAGGGCGACGGCGGCGTAGACAGCATCGCTGCCCCGCAGGCGGTATTGGGCGGCCACATCGGCGGCTTGGTGCGCCAACGTGCTATCGAGCGGGATCATCGTCAGGTGAGGCAATCGGCTTAGCGCGACGACGAACTCGCGGGCCAACGCCTCGTCCTCCCGACCCCGGCTGACCGCAGCGGCTACCTCCGGCAACAGCAGCGTCGGTACGATGATGGGAATCGCCCGCTCCTGCAACCGGGCCAGGAAACGATGGCTCTCTCCGTGTCCTGCTTCGTAGGGGTTGAATGCGTTGAGAAAGACACTGGCATCCACGGTGTATGTGCTGGTCACAGGCAGCCTCCTAGCGACGCATCTCCGACAGCAATTCGGTGCTTGTCAGGGATGAACGCCATCCCCGGCCGATCTCTTCCCCCAGCCGGATCAACGTCTCCCAGGCGCTTGCCTCCGGTTGTCTGGCTGAGAGCGGCGATACAGGATGGGTCTCGTCCAGAGGCATCAATAGACCCACCGGCCGCCCCCGATAGGTGATGACATAGCGGGCCCGCCGATCCCGCACATTGCGGATGATCTCTGAAGCGCTGGCCTTGAGTTCTCGCACTCCAACATCTGGCATCGTTCTCTCTCCATTCATTGTAGTCTCTTTTGTGACTACATTATACCCGGATTGGCGGGGAATGTCAAATCGCCGGAGGTACTTTCTCTGCAGCGGCCATCACGTCGCTGGCGTTGATGCGCACGGTGCCTACCTGCTGCGCCACCAGTCGCCCAAAGGGATCGGGCACGCGATAGAGCTGCGGTACGGTGTCGCAATTGTAGACCACGTAGAGCCAGTAACGGTCGCGGTGGTTAGCCGCTTGCGCCCATTCGTTAGCAGTCATTTCTACCGCCTGCGTGCTACTGCGTCCCTTCACCTCTACATAGCGGATCGAGCCGTCGGCACGCAACACTTTCAGGTCAAAGCCGGCCTTGAGATGTGAGGCAGAGACGTCCTCAACCACTGAACCCTCTGCCTCCTCGCGGCCAATGACTTCGGCCAGGGCTACCTGTTCAGCCTGGACGTCGCGGCGACGCTCCGCTTCCTCGGGCGGCAGGGGCAGCACCAGGGCCTGGGCGTAGATGCTGACCGGCCCCAGGCGCAGCCGTTCCACCTCGGCGTACAGGGCCGCTTCCGCCTCCCGGCGACGGCGGTCCAGGTCCTCCAGTTCAGCTTCACATCTACGCAATTTCGTCGGGGCGGCTGGCACTCCTTTCTCAATCGCTTCCTTCAACAACCGGCGCTGTTGTAAGAGCTCAACCCCCTGTAGATTGTAGGCCACTCGCAGTTGCTCCCGGCGCTGAGGTAGACGTTCCTCTTCCTCCTGGCGGCGCGCCTCCAGAGCGGGCTGCCCCAGTGCCCGCACCATGAAAACCTCCACAGGGGCTGTATCAAGACTTCCGAAGTCTCGCAGACTTCGGAAGTCTGCCGTCTCCTCCGTGGTGGGAAACAAAGTCAACAACAGATGGGCTGGGGCCAAATCGCAGCGGCCATCCTCGTAGCGGCGCACGCCGGTCATCTTCTCCTCGACGATCTCAGACTCCCAGAAACCCGGTTTCTCCGAGAAACCGGGTTTATCATCCGCCTTCTCAGCATCTCGCAGTACCGCCACTCTGGCCAGATAGAAGAGGTAAGATTCTGTAGCCTCCGGGTCGAAGAAGACCGCACCGCGCATGGCCTGGTGCTCATACTGGCCCAGGAAAAGGTCCACCACCGCCTCGAAGACCGGTTCGCCTGGGTGCAAATAGATGGCCTTTGGGTCTTGGGCTAAGTCGGGCATGGCGCGGTCACGGTCAAAGGTCAGGCATTGCTGAACGTCCGCCGGGTAGGTAGCCAACGCCTGCTGCACATTGACTGGGCAAGGATCGAGCCAGAAGATGTCCTCGATGTCACCCCGGATGCCAACGCCAACCAGCGGGGCGGCCAGTTGGAAGAAGCGGCGCACGTAGGCCGGCATCATGCGCCGCATCTCGGCCACTTCCCGCTGCTGTTGCAAGACAGCCAGCAACGCGCGCACCTGGCTGATCTCCACTTTGCGCGCCTGAGCTGCTAGACGAGCCTCTACCTGCTCCTTGTCCAGTCTCTGATCGAACTCGCGCAGCGTCTGCTCTTCCTTGCCTTCGACCACCGCTTCAAAGATCAACTCGGTCAATGGCTTGCCGGTGAATTGCTGGCCGATGATGTCGAATACCTTGTCGTTACCCAACTCACGGCGAATCCTCTCCAGCTTGTCCAGCAATACTTTGAGGACGCGGCCCTCGCGGGTGTTCTTCGCTACCAGGTTGAGCAAGAGTACTTCGTGCTCTTGCTTGTAGCGATGAACACGCCCCATGCGCTGCTCGATGCGGGCCGGGTTCCAGGGGATGTCATAATTGACTAGCAGCCAGCAGAATTGCAGGTTGATCCCCTCGCCGGCGGCGTCGGTAGCTACCATGATACGCGCGCCGTCGGGGTCACGGAAAAAGGCTGCCTGGCGGTCGCGCTCTTTGTAGTCCATCCCACCGTGAATCTGGGCGATCTTGCCGGTGAGACCCTTGCCCTCCAGCCGCCCTACCAGAAAGTCCAGCGTGTCCCGGAACTCAGTAAAGATGAGCACCTTGGTATCCGGATACGCCTCCAGCGCCTCCCACAGCTTCTCGAACTTGCTTTCGTGCTTCTGGTCATAGACCTGGCGAGCCAGGACGACCAATCGCCGGACCTCTTCCCACTCGCTGCGTAGTTCAGCTAGGGTGCGAGCGTCGGTAGCAGACGCCACTTCCTCATCCTGTCGCTCGGATTCCTCGAGCTCATCCTGGCTCTCTTCTTCATCGCCGGTCTTGGTATCCCGCACGTCCTGAGTGGGCAGCGCAAACTGACGGGCTTCTAACTGTTCTAAAGTGAGCAGACCACTCGCCAATGCCTCGAAGATTCCACTCAACTTCTCGGCCCGGCGCTCCAACGACCTGAACAAGGCCCAGGTGGACGAAGCCAGCCGCCGTTGGAGGATGCTCATGGCCAGTCCGGCCGCCGAGCGGTTACGCAGCCGTGCTTGGTCGTAATGCGTCTGGCAGTAGGCAGTGGCCTGATCGTAGAGGTCTTGTTCCTGGCCCGGTCCCTGGGTGAGGGGGTACTCGATAGTGCTGCTCTCGCGCGAGAGGAAGATGGAGCTTCCATCAAAGCGCACCATCCCCTCCTTCATGCGCCGCAGCAGGTAGTGTCGTTTCTGGGTGCTGGTGAGACGCCCGAAGGCCTCTGGGGTAGATAGCAGCTCAGGTTCCAACAACCGCCACAGAAAGTAATAAGGGTCATCCTTGCCCATGTGGGGCGTGGCGGTCATGAGGAGCAGGTGACGTCCCTGTCGGGCAATGATCTCGGCCATCTCGTAGCGGAGGGTCTTGTCTATGGTCAGGTCGGCATTGCGCCGCGCAGAGAGTTTATGGGCCTCGTCGAAGACGACCAGATCATACGGGGGCGCTGCCACGTACGCAGCCCGCACCCGCTCGCGCCAGAGTGTATCCACGCTGATGATCGCCAGGTCATTACGAGGATCAGTGAAGGGATTATTGTCATCTCTGACATCGGAACTGGAAAGGATGCGGGAGCGCAGCCGGAATAGGATGCGCAATTCACGCTCCCAGTTGCCCACCAGGCCAGCAGGTGGAACAATGAGCACCCGCTTGATAAGCCGGCGCAATAGCATCTCGCGGATCACCAAGCCAGCCATGATGGTCTTGCCAGCACCTGCATCGTCAGCCAGCAAGAAGCGCAAGCGGGGCAAGTCCAGCATGCCAGGTTCTTCTGCGGGGCGCTCAGGCGTAGCGGGGACGCCGTAGACAGCGGCAAGCTGGTGCGGCAGCAGATCAATGAGAGAGGTCTCAGTAGTAAAGAGAGGATTGAAGAGATAGGCGTGTTGTAGGCGATAGGCCTCGGCCACAAGCGATACAACCTCCGGTTCGGCACAGAAGGCGACAGCTTCCTCTTCAAGGACCTCAAAGCGACTTTCGAGCTCTGCCACAGAGAATGACTGACGATCAACCGTGCCTGTTTGGGGACGCTTAAAGCTGAGAAAGACAACCTGGCCGTATCTTTCCACAGCCTGAACCAGCCGCTCGTGGCCTGTACGGCGGTCATACAAGTAGACGCCAGATCGCAATTTGGAGAGGAGACTC
This sequence comes from uncultured Anaerolineae bacterium, assembly GCA_964446635.1. Taxonomy (GTDB): domain Bacteria; phylum Chloroflexota; class Anaerolineae; order VGOG01; family VGOG01; genus CAYUPJ01. Next base: position 6,100 of record CAYUPJ010000012.1, on the reverse strand, counting down.
ATCGCCATCAACTCCTTCTCTTCTTCGAGGGAAGTCGGCTATGATAGCCTTTCCCGCGCCGCTATTGCTCGGTAATCCCTTTTTCATCCATATTATACCAAATAGTTGATCAAACCGCAATGCGGGCTCGCTCCACCACTGGCCGATCCACCATCTTCCCGTCCAGGGCATAGTATATCAGATTTCGATAAAAATGGCCAAAGTCGAGACGTGAGCGAATACGTCGCAATTGCCTGACAATCCATTTTCTGGTATAATCGGGGGGTGTAGTAACGAGTCAACGAGTAACAGGGCAGCGGGTCAATTTGTTAACTCGTTGACCCATTACCTTTGGACTTTGGACAAAGCTGAAGAAACCCGTTTTCTGATGACTCTGTTACCGAAATCTAACTGAATCAACCTGTTTCAAGTCAACGTGGATGGCAATTTGGCGTGAGAAAACGGGTTTCTGGTCGCCATCGAGGAGGAGGAAATGACCCAACTACGAAACGTCGTCGTAGCCCAATCGGGCGGGCCGACGCCGGTGATCAACAACTCGCTGCGCGGCGTGGTGGAGACCTGCCGCGTCATGCCCGGTGTGTTTGGCACGGTGTATGCTGGCTGGCATGGCATCGAGGGGGTGTTGAAAGAGGAGTTGCTCGACCTCTCCGCCCAGCCTGCGGCAGAGATCTGCCTGCTGCGCACCACCCCAGCCGCTGGCGCCATCGGCACCTGCCGCTACAAGCTGAAGGCCGCTCAGCAGGAAGACTTTGAGCGGGTGATCGAGGTCTTCCGTGCCCACAACGTCGGCTACCTCTTCTACATCGGCGGCAACGACTCCATGGACACGGCCCACAAGATCGCGCTGCTGGCCCAGGAGTGGGGCCTGGAGCTCACTGCTACCGGCGTGCCTAAAACCATAGACAACGATGTGGGCGATAGCGAATTCAGGCTGATAGATCACACCCCTGGCTATGGCTCGGTGGCCCGCTACTGGGCGCTCAACGTCCAGAACGCCGACCAGGAGAACGCCGGCTCCAGCCCGTCGGATCCGGTGCTGGTGATGCAGGCCATGGGGCGCAAGATCGGCTTCATCCCAGCCGCCGCCCGCCTGGCTGACCCGGATAGGGAGATGCCGCTACTCATCTTCATGCGGGAGTCGGGCCTGACTCTGGAGGAGCTGGCCGATAGCGTGAACGATATGCTCAGGGAGCGTGGCCGGGCGCTGGTGGTGATCAGCGAAGGATTTGACGTCGGACCCATCGGCGAGCTGAAGGACGCCTTCGGACACACCATGTTCTCCTCCAGCCTTATGACCGTCGAACGGGTGGTGGTGAACTATCTGAACGAGGTCGGGTTGTCGGCCCGTGGGTCAGCTCGCGGCAACGTGGCGGGCACTGACCAGCGTCACAACATGATCTATGCCTCGAGCGTTGACCTGGAAGAGGCTTACAAGGTCGGGCAAAAGGCGGTGCTGATAGCCGCTGAGGAAGGTTCTGGTTTTATGGCCACCATCTTGCGAGAGCCGGGCCCGTTCTACCACGTCCGCTACGACAAGGTGTCATTGGAAGTGGTGGCCAACTCTGAACGGGCCTTCCCCGAAAGCTGGATCGCGCCCAGTCGGGTGGACGTCACCGATGACTTCGTGCGTTATGCCCGCCCCCTCATCGGCGACGACTGGCCCGCCATCCCGCTGGTGGATGGCCGGCAGCGGTTTGCTCGCCTCGAGCCCATCTTTGCCGAAAAGAGACTGCCGGAGTACGTGCCGCAGGCGTATCGGTAACGCACCAGGATAGCATACTGGAGTCCTGAACTTGTTCAGGTTCAGGGGCTCGCACCCCAGCAAGTTGGGGACTCCGGCGCTGAATCTCAAGATGACTTAGGACCAAGGACGATGGACTCAGGACGAATCAGCGTTGACATCGCTGTGATTGGCCACTTTGCCAAGGACAAGATCATCTTCCGAGGGGAGGAACGGGTCTCCTCTGGGGGTTCGGTCTACTACGGGGCTATCGCCCTACGGCGGATGGGGCTCAGGGTGGCCGTCATCACCCGCCTGAAGCAAGACGACTTTGGGCTGCTCGACGAGTTGAAAAACGAGGGCATCCTGGTCTTTGCTCAGCCGGCAGAACAGACTTCGGGGATAGAGAACACTTACTTTACCGACGACATGGACCGGCGGCGGTGCAAACCGCTTGGTTTTGCCGGCCCATTTCGCATCGAAGACCTGCCCGATATTCAGGCCAGAACCTTTCTCGTCGGGCCCATCATGGCTGGCGAAGTGGACATCCCTTTACTCAAAGCATTATCGCCGAAAGGCACCATTGCCCTGGATGCCCAGGGTTTCGTCCGCGTGCGAGCGGGGGAGGACCCTTCGGCAGGCTCAGGGCAGGTACTGGTGTTCAGGGACTGGCCCCAGAAGCAGGAGGGGCTCTCGCTGGTGGACGCGCTCAAGGTAGATACTGCCGAGGCCGAGGTGCTGACGGGCCAGACCGACGTGCACCAAGCGATGCGGGAATTGGCCGCCTACGGCCCCAAGGAAATCGTGCTGACCCGTCCTCAGGGCGTGCTGGTCTATGCAGATGGGGAGTATTATCAGGCCCCCTTCAATCCCAGAGAAGTGAGGGGCCGCACCGGGCGAGGTGACACCTGCTTCGCCAGCTATCTGGGCCGGCGGCTGACCGCTGATCCTGAGGAGGCCTGCCGCTTTGCGGCAGCCATGACCTCGCTTAAGTTAGAACAACCCGGACCCTTCCGGGGCAGCATGGAAGATGTGGAAAGGGCCGTGAAACGTGAAGCGTAAAACGTGAAACGTGAGGTGAAGTCACGTTTTACGCTTCACGAGTTAGCATCGTCTTGTCTATTCAACTCGATCAAGAAGGAGCTTCCAATGCCTAGAATCAAGATTGCTGCAGGTGACGTCGTTGCCTTTGCGGAACTCAACGAGACGGCGACGGCTCAAGTTATTTGGAATGCCTTGCCCATAGAAGGGCAGGCCAACACTTGGGGGGACGAGATCTACTTCTCCATCCCTGTCTATCTTGAAGAAGAAAACGCTCAACAGGTGGTAGAGAAGGGCGACTTGGGTTACTGGCCTGTGGGCAATGCTTTCTGCATCTTCTTCGGTCGCACCCCCGTTAGTCGTGGCGACGAAATTCGCCCGGCCAGCCCTGTCAATGTCTTCGGGCATTTGGAGGGCGATCCCACCGTCTTCAAGCAGGTGCGCAGCGGGGCGAAAGTGGTGTTAGAGAGGGTGGAGTAGATCTCAGCTTGCCATCCGGTTTGAATGAATTCTCGACATGGTTTCTGCTCGTGTGGCACTCACGTGGGCACGAGATCCACAAACTGCCGCTCGTAGAGATCGTGATAAAATCCCCTTTGCGCTAGCAGCTCCTCGTGCGTGCCCCGCTCGACGATGCGACCATCGTTCACCACGCAAATCAGGTCTGCATTGCGGATGGTACTCAGCCGATGAGCGATGACAAGGGCGGTGCGTCCGGCCAGCAACCGCCGTAGCGCATCCTGGATCAGCACCTCGGTCACTGTATCCACGCTAGAGGTGGCCTCGTCCAGGATCAAGATGCGCGGATCGGCCAACACCGCGCGGGCAATGCAGATGAGCTGACGTTGACCGACGGAGAGGTTGACGCCTCCCTCCAGGATCTCTGTATCATACCGCTCTGGCAGCGCGGCGATGAATTCGTGGGCATTGGCCAGGCGGGCGGCCTCCTCCACGGCGCCGTCGGATGCGTCCGGGCGACCAAAGTGGATGTTATCGGCGATCGTGCCGGAGAAGAGGAAAGGCTCTTGAGGTACTAGGCCCATCTGCCGCCGCAGGGAATGCTGGGTGACTTGGCGCACATCCATTCCGTCAATCAGCACCGCGCCATCTATAACGTCATAGAAGCGGGCCACTAGATTGGCGATGGACGTTTTGCCGGCGCCGGTCGGTCCCACCAGCGCCACCGTCTGCCCTGGCTCGATGACCAAGTTCACATCGTGCAGCACGCGCGTGTCACCCCGGTATGAAAAAGAGACGTGGCGTAGCTCCACCTGGCCAGCGATGGTCGGCATCTCAATGGCATCAGGCTGGTCCGTGATTTCCGGCCGGGTGTCGAGCAGGTCCAACACTCGTTCGCCTCCCGCCATCGCTGCCTGCATGGTGGTGTAGAGCTGGCTCAACTCCCGAATCGGTTGGAAGAAGCGGGACACGTAGGCCAGGAACGCCACCATTACTCCCAGGGTCAGCTCGCTGCGAGCGACGGCGAGACCGCCAAACCACAAAACAATGCCTGTTGCTAACATACCGAGGAACTCGATGGAGGGCAAGAAGACGAAAGAGAGGGACATGGCGTTAATGTAGGCGTCTCGGTTAGCTCGATTCACTTCGTCAAAACGCTCCTGCGACGCATCTTCCTGGGCAAAGGCCTGGATTACGCGCATCCCGGAAATGTCTTCAGCCAGGTCGCCCACCACAGCCGCGATTCTGGCACGGGTGTGGCGGAAAGCGACCTGAGCCCGTCGGGCAAAGAGATAAGTCGCCAGCAGCATCAACGGAAAGACGCTAAAGGTGAGAAGGGCCAACCGCAGACTCAGGGATAGCATAACGGTGATGATGCCTACCAGCACCAGGGCATCACCGACCAGGGTAATCAACCCCTCCGACAGCAGTTCGTTGATAACAGCCACGTCGTTGATGACGCGGGAGATGGTCACACCGACGATGTGGGTATCGTGATAGCTTAGAGGAAGCGTCTGGAGATGGCGGAAGAGCTGCGTGCGCAGGGTCGCCAGTACTTGTTGCCCTACCCAGGACAGCAGATACTGCTGTCCCGACGTGGTCAGGTAAATGCCTACGAAGATGCCTGCCAGCAGGAGGGCGATGCGAGTCAGACCGGCCGCATAACCTTGGGCGATGAACTGGTCAATTGCTACCTTGATGAGATAGGGGACAGCCAGAGTCAGCGCCGACGCAACCAGCATCAACAGGAAGGCGACGGCCATGCGTTGCCAGTAAGGGCGCAGGTAGGTCAGCAGGCGGGTGATAACGCGCCAATCAAAGGCTTTCCCATCTGTCCTTTCGCCAAAACCCTCCATGACGTGGCGCGGGCCTATATCAGCACTGGCGGTGCCTATGGAAATACTCATAGCTTCTGTCCTTGTGGTCGCAACTGATGATGATAAATCTCTGCATATAGGCCAGAGGTGCGCAGTAGCTCTGCATGAGTGCCGCAGGCAGCGATGCGTCCCTTCTCCAGGACGATGATCAAGTCGGCCATACGCAGTGTGCTCAGACGTTGAGCGATGACGAAAGACGTGCGCTCACGCATTAGTCGCTGAAGGGCCGTCTGGATGAGCTGCTCGGTCTCTGTATCCACGCTGGATGTCGCATCGTCTAGGATGAGGATGCGATGGTCCTTGAGCAAGGCGCGAGCGATGGCAATGCGTTGCCGCTGCCCGCCGGAGAGGGTGACACCTCGCTCGCCCACCAGAGTATCATACCCGTTCGGCAGCTCGCAAATGAAGGAATGTGCCTGGGCAGCGCGAGCCGCCTCAATGATTTCCGCCTCACTGGCGTCAGGGCGACCGAAGGCAATGTTCTCTCGAATGGAAGCAGCGAAAAGTGTTGTCTCCTGCAATACAATGCCGATCTGGTCTCGCAGGGAATTCAGCGTCACGTGGTGGATGTCATGGCCGTCCATGGTAATGCGTCCCTCCGTTGGGTCGTAAAAACGCGGGATGAGATTGATGATGGTGGACTTGCCGGAACCAGTCGCACCCAGCAAGGCGATCACCTGACCTGGCAATGCCTCAAACGTGACATCTGTGAGTACTCGATGGCGACCGAAATAGGCGAAGGAGACGTGCTCGAAACGCACGTGACCGCGCACTGGTGGCAACGGCACTGCGTCGGGCGCTTCCTGCACCTCCGACACGACGTCCAGGATCTCAAAGACGCGCTCGCCTGCGGCCGCCGCCAGAGAGAGGGCAGGGATGATCGTGCCCAGGCGTCGCACCGGCTGTACCAGTTGAGCCAGGTAAGTGGAAAAAGCCACCAGTTCTCCGAGGGTCAGTCGGCCCTGAGTGACCAGGAAACCGCCATACCAGATAATGAAAACCA
>CAYUPJ010000011.1:0-38957 GCA_964446635.1 uncultured Anaerolineae bacterium | reverse complement strand
GCTGGTAGCCCGCCCGCTCGATGGCCTCCAGGATGACCTCCACGGCCTCCTGGTTAGAACCCAGGCTGGGAGCAAAGCCACCCTCGTCGCCCACGTTGGTGTTGTAGCCCTGGCCTTTCAGTACCTTCTTCAGGCTGTGGTAGACTTCGGCGCCCCAGCGCAGGGCCTCGGCAAAGGTGGGCGCGCCTACGGGCGCGATCATGAACTCCTGCAAGTCCGTGGAATCGGCAGCGTGCTTGCCTCCATTGAGGATGTTCATCAAAGGGACAGGCAGGGTACGCGCTGATACGCCGCCGACGTAGCGATAAAGGGGCATCCCCAGCTCCGCTGCCGCCGCCTTGGCCACAGCGAGGGAGACACCCAGGATGGCGTTGGCTCCCAGGCTCTCCTTGTTGGGCGTGCCGTCCAGGTCAATCAGAAACTCGTCAATGCCCGCCTGATCCAGCGCATTCCAGCCTAAAAGCTCGTCAGCGATGGTGATGTTGACGTTATCCACAGCCTTCAACACGCCCTTGCCCAGATAGCGGCCTGCGTCGCCGTCGCGTAGCTCCAACGCCTCGTGGACGCCGGTGGACGCGCCTGAGGGCACCGCCGCCTGCCCCACTGCCCCGCTCACCAAAAACACTTCCACTTCCAGCGTGGGGTTACCCCGCGAATCCAAAATCTCGCGAGCCCTTATATCTTCGATGAAAGTCATGATCAAGCCTCCTTTGGTAAATTCTGCTGCAACCACTCGATGAAACGATCCAAAGTCATTGGCTCTGTCAAACTCAATCTATCGTCAGCCGTGTGCTGATGCGGCGTGCGTTCGCCCAGATGGCGACGGTACCCCCTGCCATAACGCAACCTGACAGCCCGCACATCGGGCGTGTTGTCGAAACCGTGCACCAATCGGTTGTCCGTGTCAAGGACATAGTAAGCATAGCGGATACTGCCATCGGGCAGAATGATCTCGGAGATGATGATACGGTAAGCTCCCCACCACCCCTCCACATCTATCAGCGCGCGGGTTGGGCGTTCATCACGCCGAACGACTTGAACATCGCGGAAGGTCGCCCGCGCTGTGGCGATCAACTCGTTGATATACTCTCCAACCGGGCGAGCCATTCGCGCATCTCCTCGACGTAAAACTCCCACTGTTGGAAGTCACGCTCCCAGGTGGGATGGCTTTGACGGAGATTGGTCACATACTCCTCATCACCAGTGACACGAGCATAGAAGACCTCGTATGTACAATCATACTTCTCTTCCCAGGGACGAATCTGGCGACGTAGCTCAGCGATACGCTGGCCGATTCTCTCCACAGCGTAGTGACGCAATGCCTCGTCCACTGCTTGCTGCACATCACCTAGAGGAGCAAGGATATCGGCGTATTTCTTGCTTACCGTGACTGTTTGCATCAAGAAACCTCCTTTAGAGGGATTATTCCGGACAACTCACCCTCCACCTGGTCACATCCTTGACCTTTCCGGTGGATTCCCTGGTGAGGTCACAGAGATGGTCAACAAGCTGATCACCAACCATCACTTTCACCGTCACCTGGGCCTCGTCTTTTTTGTTCTCTGATGACTGACGTCATCTTTCCCCCTATGAACCGCTCAATAACGTCTGCCGATGCCCTCTCATGAGTCAGACGAAGACTTCCGAAGTCTGCAAGAGACTTCGGAAGTCTAGTATTAGTGCGAAGTCCTCTTGACAGGGGGTTTGCGTTCCGGCAGCAGAGCCGCAGTCAACACCTCGCCCATCTGATCCACGAAGATGAACTCCAGATCCCGTTTGACCTTGTTGGGGATTTCCACCATGTCCTTTTGGTTTCTCTTCGGCAGGATGACGGTTTTAAATCCAGCCCGGTGGGCGGCCAAAACCTTCTCCTTGAAGCCGCCGATGGGCAGCACCCGTCCCCGCAGGGTGATCTCGCCCGTCATGCCCACATCGTGACGGACGGGACGCCTGGTGAGGGCCGAGACGAGGGCCGTGGCCATGGTGATCCCTGCCGAAGGGCCGTCCTTGGGAATAGCACCCTCCGGCATGTGGATGTGGATGTCTAACTTGTCGAAGGTGTGCCCGCTGATACCCAGCTCCTTGGCACGAGAACGAGTATAGGAGAGGGCCGCCTGGGCGGATTCCTGCATGATCTCACCCAACTGACCAGTGAGCATGAGCATGCCTTTGCCCTCCATTAAAGTCACTTCCACAGGCATGATGTCTCCGCCAGCCTCGGTCCAGGCGATGCTCATGGCTACCCCAATCTCATCCTCCTTCTCGGCCAGGCCGTAGATGAACTGCGGCGGGCCCAGGTACTTGACCAACGACTGGGCGGTGATACGCTGGGGGACTGGCTTACTATCAGCCACTCGTCGGGCTACCTTACGACAAACATTGGCGATCTCTCGCTCCATGTTGCGTACCCCAGCCTCGTAGGTGTACTCGCGGATGATCTGGCGCAAAGCTTCGTCTGAGAAGTGGAGCTTCGTGTTGTCCAGGCCATTCTCCATGAGCTGTCGAGGAACGAGAAACCGCTTGGCGATCTCCAGCTTCTCCTCTTCAATGTAGCCGGGGAATTCGATGACCTCCATGCGGTCACGTAAGGCCGGAGGAACGGGCTCGAGGATGTTGGCTGTGGTGATGAACATCACCTTTGACAGGTCGTAGCACACGTCCAGGTAGTGATCGGAGAAGGCGTGATTCTGCTCAGGGTCCAGCACCTCCAGCAAGGCTGCCGAGGGATCGCCTCGGAAGTCAATGCCCACCTTGTCTATCTCGTCCAACATGAATAGCGGGTTGATGGTCTCGGCGCGGCGCATGGTCTGGATAATACGACCCGGCATGGCGCCCACATAAGTGCGCCGGTGCCCCCGTATCTCAGCCTCATCGTGGATGCCGCCCAGGCTCACCCGCACGAACTTCCTCCCCAGCGCCTGGGCAATGGCTTTGCCCAGGGAGGTCTTGCCCGTCCCCGGTGGTCCCACGAAGCACAGGATAGGACTGCGCATCTTCTCGGCGGCCAGCTTGCGGACAGCCATGTATTCCAAGATACGCTCCTTGGCCCTGGTCAGGCCGTAGTGGCTATCGTCCAACGCCCTGGCTGCAGCCGAAATGTCCATGTTGTTCTCTGTGGCGTTGCTCCAAGGTAGCTCAATTAACCAGTCCAGATAGGTGCGGATGACGCTCACCTCAGGAGAAGCGGGGGGCATAGAAGCGAGCCGCTCAAGCTCTTTTTCCGCCTTCAGACGTGCCTCCTCGGGCATCTCGGCCGCAGCGATCTTCTCCTTCAGCTCGTCAATTTCTTGGAGCTGGCCATCTATCTCGCCCAACTCGGTCTGGATAGCCTTCATCTGTTGGCGCAGGAAATACTCGCGCTGGGACTTATCAACCTCTTCCTGCACCTGGGCGTGGATCCTGTCCTCCAGCTCCAGGACGTCTAGCTCCTGGGCCAGAAGGATGCTCAATCGTTGCAAACGAGTAGTCGAATGGAAGGTCTCCAGGATTTCCTGCCGCTTTCCAACCTCTATGTTGAGGGCAGAGGCTACCAGGTCCGCCAGCCAACCTGGCTCGTCAATGTTCATGGCGATTACATAAGCGTCCTCAGGGATGTTGCGGTCCAACTGCACGCACTTTTCGAACAGAGCCAGCACAGCGCGCATCAGCGCTTGCGTAGAGAGGCTCTGCTCACTGGGTTCTATTACGTGCCTGACCCTTACTTTGATATAAGGGTCAACCTGCACAACATCAAGGACTTCAACCCTGCGCGTACCCCGGGCCCAGATGTTGGTCGTGCCATCCGGCAGGTGCCACATGCGGGCAATCGTCATCTCCGTGCCAACGGTGTAGATGTCATCGGGGTCTGGCTCTTCCACCTCGTCCTCCTTCTGAGCCACAACGACGATGGTGCCCTCGTTGGCCATCGCTGCTTCCACGGCCTTCAGCGAGCGATCGCGACCCACGAAGAGTGGAGTCACCATGTGAGGAAAGATCACCGTATCCCGTAAGGGAAGCAGAGGATACTCGGCAATCTCGCCACTTTCTTCAATAAGCGCATCTGCCAAATCCTTGGGGATTCCCAGGGCCCGCTGGCCACTGATGGCCAAAAAGCCCCCTTCTTCGAGAAGTTTGTCCATATCGGTATCCGACATCTAGTTAAGCCTCCACTTAGTTGGTAGACTGGTAGATTGTAACTGCTCAGCCCGTGTCATTGCGAGGAGCGTTTCTTGCGACGAAGCAATCTCCTCCTTGCGGCTTGGGGATTGCTTCGCTTCGCTCGCAATGACAGCCTGAGTAGTTACGGTAGATTGGTAAATTGGTAGATTGGTAAATTGGTAGGTTGGTAGATTGGCAGATTGGTAAATTGGTAGGTTGGTGAATCGTGTCCCAATTTACCAGTTTCCCAGTTTCCCGATTTACCAGTTCTTGGTGAGTATGGGCAGGAGAACGGGGTGAAGAGCTCCTGCTAGAAAGGTGTCTGACCATTGCTTGGTCAGCTCAAGGTAAGTAAAACCGTGGCGTTCGCTGGGCTCAATGTGGGTATGCTCCCACCACTCGTTGAAGCTGGTGATGACAATCCAATCGGCCTGGGACTGGATGGCCGCCTGGAAAGTGAAGCCATAGGTATCGCCACCAGCTCGATCGAGATACCAGGAGTTAGGCCGACGCAAGAGGTCATCATCATAGCCAGGCATCACCGCCGGCGCCCAGATTTTCCTCCCAGCGTTTGGGTCCTGCAGGAACGGATAGGCCCTCACCTGTCCTGAAACCAAGGAATATATTTCGGGTAGATCTGGGGCATAGAAGCCATAGGCATGCAGGCCATCGAACACCTCCAGATAGCTCGGATCAAAGGTCTGGCCGATCCACACCGCATCGTAGCCATCGGCTCGGATTTGACCGAGGATGGCCTGCCAGGCCTGGAGAGGGCTTTGGCCCGGGTTTCTGACCACGCTTTCAACCGCGTAGAGGAAAACCACTGGCTTACCGCGATGGCGCAAGAAGTTGGGGTGATGGCTGTAGGAAGCCAAGACGTACTCCAACTGATTGATCACATCTTGAGTTGTCCGAAAACGTTCGCTGAGGGTCTCAAAGTAGATGGTGGCCCTGAAATCGGTGCCTTCTATTGCGGTGAGGAGTTTGGCGAAGTTCATGTCCCGATAGTTACCCGAACCCCACCAAGAGGAGATGAAGCCGTTAATGCCGTACTGCCGCGCCCAGGTGACGTGCCGGGTGATGGCCTCCAGGTCGTCAGAGCTATAGGGAAGAAGAGGATGATCCTCGAGAACGGGACTCGACCAGGAATCAGCATCATACCAAGGATAGTAGAAAGCCAAGACCAATTTGGGAAACACAGGGGACTGGGGCAGAGGGCCACCCGTGGTGAAGTGGGAATCAGCTATAGAGAAGGAGAAGGGGTTGGCAGGATCACCCGAAACATCAAGCAAATTGGACCAAGAGGCGATAGGGGTGGCTATCTGCGAGTTGTAGTTATAGAGCTCCGCCGTGGCAACGCCCAAATCGCCTTTCTGATTCTCAAAGAAGAGATGGGTGTCCTTCTCGAGGCCTGTCATCACCAAATCGTACTGCACCTTGACCAGATTGGTCAGAGCGTCGGTCAGAGGTTGCTCCAGGTAGAGCTCGTCCTTGTTCCACCCAACTCGCGTTGTGGCGGCGTTGCCCTGCAGGATCGTGGTTTGGACGTTGAGAATTCGCTCCCCGCTGCGAACGTAGAGCCGTGTCCAATCGGAGGACGTGCTGAGCACGATCCTGGCTCTATATAGCAGCCCATTGTCGCTGGCCTCCACTGGGGGAACCGTCGCCCCCTCCACCCTCAGCATTTGAGGGAAGACCAGCACCAACAAGCTGATCAGCAAGCTCGCCAGGACAACTTTGAAGTTGGAAGTTGGAAGCTGGAAGTTGGAAGTTGGACGCTTGACGTTTGACGTTTGACGTTTTACTGGAAGTATGGCTTTCATCAGCTAACCCTCCCGATTTCGTTTTCTACTCAGCATCAGTGGATCCAAAATGGCTAGGTTAACATCCCCCCTCACCAGTTCGGTGCTTATTCTATACCAATTGAGGCAAAAAGTAAAATCGGGAAAACGGCCTTGACTATTCGGCCACAATCTGGTAAACTTCAAGCTGACAAAGCTGCAATCCCCCACCCCTGCCCTCCCCCGTCTTGACGGGGGAGGGTGAGGGAGGGGGTAGGAGGTACTGCTAATTTGAAATACTTCTCCCTAGCGTTAGTCATCGGCTTGACCCTGGTAGGACTAAACGTGGCGGGATGCTCAGCCCGCCCTGTGCTCTACGACGTGGAGTTCTACCCCACTGTGATCTCACCCAACGCCGACGGGCACGACGATGCCGCCAATGTCCTCTACAAGCTTTCCCGCAACGCCAGTGTGTCTGTCTACTTCGTTGACCAAGCCGGAGAGCGACACTACCATCGAAATGGAGAGCGCCGTTCCGCCCAACCAGAGTCTTACTGGACCCTGTTCAGCGGGGTGGTGGATGTGCCTCAAGGGGGGCCGGTCAAGAGGCGCCTGTTGCCCGATGGGCAGTACACCTGGGTGGTCGAGGCCACCGACGACAGTGGCCACACCGAGAGGGCAGAGGGCAGCCTGACCATCGTTGACGCCGACACCACCCTTCCTGAGCTGCGGGGCTTCTCCGTCTCCCCCCCAGTTTTCACCCCCAACCGCGACGGCGTGGACGACCACGTGACCATCAACTACTTCCTCCCCAAACCGGCCACCGTGCGGGTCTATCTCCTCAGTGAGGTGGGTGAGAAGGTTTTCCTCCCTGAGACGGTGTCGCAGAGAATCAAACCAGGAGAGGTGGGCCTGCATCAGTACGACTACGAGGGAGGCGTTGATCTGGGAGCTGTCCCGCCGCCCGATGGGACCTACACCGTGGTGGCCATCGCCGAGGACCTGGTGGGCCAGCGCGTAGAGGAGCAGAGCATCCTGACCATCCAGCACGGCGGCGTGCCCCGCGCCGACATCATCAACGCCGTGGTGGAGTATTCCTCGAACGAGGGGCTACGGGGGGACTTTACCTCCCTCACCATCCCCCTGGGAGCGACGCTGTATTTCACGGCCACCGTGGAGAACTACGGCGATACCCCCGTTCGCACCACCGGCCCGCAGCCGGGGATCACCTACACCAGCCGCCAGAACTTCAGCACCCTGGAGTGGTATCAATCGGACGGAGCGTGGCGCTTGGGAATAGATTTCGAGGAGAATCCCGGGTATTCCTACCCCTTCCGCTGGTCCCTGGGCCGGCACGATGAGCTGGAGGCGGTGGTCAAAGGGGATGATGTATTCTACTACCTCCAGCCGGGCCAAAGGGTGACCATCAGCGGGGCCATCCAGATTCTGGACAAGCCACCGCGCAACCCTTTTTATCTATGGGCGGGGCTGATCCACGAGGGGGTCGAGATCGTCCAGAACCGCGTTGACCCCATCCTCATCACCGTTGACGTTCCCAGCCGAGGGGCCTGGAACCAGTAGCTGGTAGGAGGCAGATGTTCCGACAACAAAATGGGCGAATGGGCGAATGGGCGAATGAGCGAATGGGCGAATGAGCGAATGGGCGAATGGGCGAATGGGCGAAAGACGGCGCGCCTGAGGCAGATTATCGCTGAGATCGGCAGCGCCGTAGTAGCCTTCTCCGGCGGGGTGGACAGCACTTATCTGCTGGCAGAGTGCCTGGACGTGCTCGGCTCGGAAAACGTGCTGGCCGTCACTGCCGACGCCGAGATTCATCCCCGCGAGGAAATCGCCGCCGCGCGTGAGCTTGCCCACCACCTGGGCGTGCGCCATCGCACCATCCGCCTCCACCCGCTGGACAACCCTCGTTTCTCCGCTAACCCTCCGGACCGCTGCTATTGGTGCAAGCGCGAGGTGTTGGCCGCCATCATCGCCAGCGCCCAGGAAGAAGGGCTGGCCCTTCGACGGGGCTCAGGGCAGGCCCACGTGGTCCACGGCGCCAACGCCGACGACGCGGGCGACTATCGGCCGGGCAACCGCGCTGCCCAGGAGTTGGGCGTGCGCGCCCCGCTGCTGGAGGCCGGGCTGACCAAGGCGGAGATACGCCGACTGGCCCGCGAGAAAGGGCTAGCCGTGTGGAACCGGCCTGCCCAGGCTTGCCTGGCCACCCGCTTTCCCTATGGCACACAGCTCACCGGGGAAGGGCTGCACCGCGTGGAGGCAGCGGAGGCCTTCCTGCGCGCCGAGTTCGGGCTGGAGAGTCTCCGCGTGCGTGACCACCATCCTGTCGCCCGCCTGGAGATCGAAACCGCCGACTGGTCGCGTCTGCTGGCCGAAGATGCGCGGGCCCGCATCGTGGCTCGCCTGCGGGAGCTGGGCTACGTCTACGTGGCCCTCGACCTGGCTGGCTTCCGTTCCGGCAGCATGAACGAGGTTCTGAAGCATGACTGAGCCCCAATTCGCCTGCCCAGATTTCCACCGCCAGGCGCGCAAGGGTGTGCCTGAGGTCATCCTGGCCGAGCGCAAGGATGCCAGCCAGATACTGGAGATCACTCGCCGCTTCCTGGAGATCGAGGGGCGGGCGATCCTCAGCCGCGTCCCGCCGGAGATGGAAGCGTGCCTGCGGGCTGAATTCGCCTCCTTCGACATCGAGTGGCATCCTGTCCCACGGGCAATGGTTCTGCGCCGCCCCGGCACCGCCCCTCCGGATTCGGGGGGACGGGTCGGCATCCTCACGGCGGGCACCTCAGACGTGCCCATCGCCGAGGAAGCAGCAGTGCTCTGTCGAGAGATGGGCTGCCAGGTACACACCGCCTACGACGTGGGGGTGGCCGGCCTGCACCGCCTGTTCGAGCCGTTGGAGCGTTTGTTGAATCAGGCGCAGGTGGACGTGATCATCGTTGCCGCGGGAATGGACGGCGCGTTGCCGTCGGTGGTCAGCGGCCTGGTGGACGTGCCGGTCATCGGCCTGCCCACCTCAATCGGCTATGGGTTGGGCGGTCAGGGGGTGGCAGCACTGTTGACCATGCTTCAGACCTGTTCACCTGGCATGGCCGTAGTCAACATTGACAACGGCATCGGCGCGGCGGCCATGGCCGGCCTCATCGCCAATCGCGCCGCCGCTGCCAGACGAAGAGCCCAGTAATCAAATCCGATGAATACTTGAGAACAGTTCGGTTTTACCCAAAAGGGTGATGGCGTGGTGCGTATTGCGTGGTGCGTATTGCGTGGTGCGTATTGCGTGTTGCGTGGTTAGAAGGAGCTCTCAATGGATTACAACGATTGGCTGGCTTCTGTCCCTCCAGAATTCACCGGTGACCCTCTTTGGCGGATGGAGGTTTATCGGCTCGCTGTCTTCGTCGGTGACCTGGTGTGGCTAGATGTGTCCAGGCTGATCCAGGACAAGCGTACTGTCAGTCTGGCCGATCAGTTGTATCGGGCCGTCGGCTCCATCAGCGCCAACGTTGCCGAGGGTTATAGCCGCCGGTCTGGTAGAGATCAAGCCCGCTTCTACGAGTATGCCCTGGGCTCGGCCCGCGAGTCTCGCGGCTGGTATCGTCAAGGGCGACACGTCCTCTCAGAGACCGTTGCCACGCATCGCATTAAGCTTTTGACCAACATCATCCGCCTGTTACTCACCATTATCCCCGCCGAGCGCGGCTATAAGCTGAAAGAAGAACGGGCATCCTACGATGTGGATCTAACAGACCTGCTTGACAACCCGCCTATGCCGTAGACACGCAACACGCAACACGCAACACGCAACAGTTCAATCCCAATACCAGGGAGGTACCATAGCGTCACGAATCGTTTACTTTGACTGTTTCAGTGGGGCCAGCGGCGACATGCTGCTCGGCGCGCTACTCGATGCGGGACTACCGCTGGAACGCCTGCAAGCTGAGTTGAACAAGCTCCATCTGGAGGGCTACGAGCTGGAGCTGGAACGCCAGGTGCGCCACGGAATGGCTGGTAGCAAGCTCCACGTGCGCGATACATTGGGCGCACGCCCCGCTCGCCATCCACGGGACGTGTACGCCATCATCGAGGTCAGCGCCCTTCCCCCCGAAGTGAAAGCCCGCAGCCGGGCCGTATTCGCACGGCTGGCCCGCGCCGAGGCTCGCGTGCACGGCATCCCTGAAGACGAAATCCATTTCCACGAGATCGGTGCGGTGGACAGCATCGTGGACATCGTGGGGGTAGTGGCCGGGCTGCACGTCCTGGACGTGACAGCGGTCTACGCCTCGCCCCTGCCATTGGGCAGCGGGTTTATCGAAACCGAGCACGGCCTCCTGCCAGTGCCTGCACCGGCCACCCTGGCCCTCCTGTCCGAAGTGGGAGCGCCGACCGTGCCCCATCCCGCCCAAACCGAGCTGGTCACCCCCACTGCGGCCGCCCTCCTGGCCGAGCTGGCCCGTTTCCAACGCCCCCCGATGAAAGTCCAGGCTGTGGGGATCGGCTTCGGTGACAAGGAGTTTCCCTGGCCCAACAGCCTGCGCGTCTGGCTGGGCGAGCCGTTCCATCCCGCGCCGACCGAGGCAGACCAGGTCGTGCTCCTGGAATGCAACCTGGACGACGTCACCGGCGAGGCCCTGGGCTACGCGATGGAGCGTTTGTTCGCCGCCGGCGCCCTGGACGTATGGTTCACCCCCATCTTCATGAAGAAGAACCGCCCGGCGACCATGCTCTCCGTATTGGCTCCAGCAGGCCAGGCCGAGACCCTGGGACTTATTGTCCTGCGCGAAACCCCGACCCTGGGCCTGCGCATCACCCCACCCCTGCACCGCTGGAAGGCCGGGCGAAGGGTGCGAGAGGTCCAGACTGCGTGGGGCGCAGTCCGGGTCAAAGAGAAGTTGCTTGGCGATGAAACCCTCGCCTCCGCCCCAGAATACGAAGATTGCGCGCGGATCGCGCGGGAACACGGCGTGCCTCTGGCCGAAGTGTACGCCGCAGCCCAGTCGGCTGTAGCCGAGGAGGATGGTGAAAACAAACGTGGGCCATCGTGGTAGCCGCTCTGGACTACGCCAGCGCCAAGGTGAGGGAGAAGGTGGTGTAGGGAGGAAAGACCAGATTAGCAAGCGTTGATTCAAGAGCATGGGGCTGTCTTGGGTTTAGGATAGCCCCTTTTCTGTGCCCCTTGATCGATTCGAGATCGGGTCTGGAAGATGCAATCAACCTGGCGATGATTGTACAACAAAACAGCCCGCTGCTGGGTTTAGCAGCGGGCTGCGAGCATTCAACCACAGGAATCACTGAATAAGTGGATCCCGCAATGTCTTTCTCCACATGGCCTGTGCCTGACATCCGCTGCGACATTCACCCGCGATGGGGCAACCATCACACTGAGCCAGCAGTCCCTTCCGCCAAGTTTCCATAGTCAGAGAATACCAGATTGTATCAAAGTCTTGTTCCAACACGTTACCCGCGATTATTGGCACGTGAGGGCATGGTCGCAAGTTCCCCCACGGATCAATGGTTGCATGGACGAACCCCGCCATACACCCGTTGGAACGATTGTCAGTAAAACAACGGGGAATGGGCGCCCCGTAGCGAATCGCCTCTCCGCCACCTTCGGGATAGTGTCCATTATCTATTAATAGCTCGATAGCCTGCACAGCCACTTCGAGCTCACCTTCGCTTGTCTCGATCTCGGGCAAAGGCGGTCCAATGAAACGGCTAAACGTCGCTCGATCCACCCCAATGGCTTGGGTTAGTGCCACAATCTCTTCTATTTCGTGATAGTTCTGGTGGGTGATGACAGTGCTGGTCACAACCCGTACCCCTGCCTCGGACGCTCGGCGAGTATTATCCACCGCTTCGTCAAAAGAATCAGGAGCCGCAGTGAATGCTTCGTGAGAGGAAGCCCGTGCCCCGTGAATGGACACCAAGATACCCTCTAGATGTTGTTTATCCGCCATAATGCGGATCACGGCATCCGGGTCCTCCCACCGGGCATTGGTAAAGACGGTAAATGGAATGCCTTGGGCATTGACGTATGCGACAATCTCCTCAAACTCAGGGTGTAGCGTAGGCTCCCCACCCGTGAGCCGCAGGCAAGGGGTCATGGGCAGTAGCCGGTCGATCACAGTGCGCCAATCGGCTGCGGGCAGTGGATGCGCGTTCTTCTGATGGGCATAGATGCTGCCACAACCGGGACAGGCGTTGTTACACTCGGTGGTAAGTTCCAGAAAGAAATGGGACAGCGGCGCATAAGGATCGAGCTGGTCTGCTCTTACATCGCAGGCGCAATCACCCATGGGCCACCTCCGGCCCTTCCTCAGGCCAGCCTACACCGAGGCGAGGATAAACAACACTGTTGACCCAGTCCTTCAATCTCTCGCTCTTTTGCCCGTCGGCCTTCAGGGTAGAATGCATTTGCTCAACCCGCTCTTTCGCTTCCTGAGGCTGAAGCGTACACAGCCACTCACAGGCATCGGCCACTGTCTTGCGCAATTCAGGCGCATCGAAAGAATAACTCTCCAAGAGAGCCGCTGCCCAAGCGTAGTGCTTAGCAACGTAATCGAGTTTGTCTCTCTTTGACTCCTCCTCTGCTTCCTCTCTTGCCAGCCGGGCATACTGGTGATGGGTTTTGCCCACGATGAGACGCAGCTCTTCCCACTCTTTCAGGCGTTCCTCTATCAATCTCTTTGCCTCATCGAGAAGGCTCTTCATCGCCTGCAGAGGCCTGTCAAAGCCACGTTGCTTAGCCCAGGAACCTACAGAGAATCCCAACTTCCCACGCCAGTAGTATACGCGGGCCAAGTCCTCCAGAGAGTCGGCATATTGCACTGCATGGCGCGTTAGTATCTGCCCCTCTTGGGTGGCCAGACCGATGGCTCTATTCAGATGGCTTTCGGCTTCTCCCAGGTGTTCTAGCAATTTGCTGCTGTCTCTGATACCCTTGTCAACCAACGTCGCCGCCCAATCCCGATAGAGGCAGCCCAGCTCATTGTGGGCCTCGATCCGATAGAACATCTCGGCGCTGGCCCCCATTTGCTCCTGCCGGTAGATGGCGTCTTCCAGGTGTCCTCTTCCTACCTCAAAGTCTTCGTTTTTCTGACCCCATTCAGGACTACGAGCTTTACGGCGATAGGAGCGTCCCAGGTTGATCTCGGCCAGGATGATGCCCCGTTCGTTGTTGATCTCCTTGAAAAGGGCCAAGGCCTGCTCGCTATTGTGGATAGCCGTGAGGGGCCGGTCCATCCGTTCGTAGACGATCCCTTTGGTGTTGAGACTAAGGGCAACATTATATTCGTCACCCAATTCCTGCCGAATGCGCAGGGCCTCTTCACAAGAAGCTAGGGCCTGATCCAGCCGTCCCTGGCGGGCGTAGATGTAGGCCAGGTTGTTCATCGCCTCAGCCAAGCCGGCTTGGTAGCCGATGCTCCGATAATGGAGCATGGCCTGACTATAAGACCGGACTGCTTCACCGAGGCGAAGGGAGTTACGCAGGGCCAAGCCTTGATAGAGGTATGCTGTGGCCAAGAGGTAGGGATACAGCCATGGTTCCTTGTGTTCCTCTGGAGCGCTCTCCAAGCGTTGAATGCCCTCTTGGAAGTTCCGAAGAGCTGGCTCCAAGAATTCGCCGCCCATGTACGCCTG
This sequence comes from uncultured Anaerolineae bacterium, assembly GCA_964446635.1. Classification (GTDB taxonomy): domain Bacteria; phylum Chloroflexota; class Anaerolineae; order VGOG01; family VGOG01; genus CAYUPJ01. The sequence continues at coordinate 25,380 of CAYUPJ010000011.1, read as the reverse complement.
GGCCGTAGCCAGGGCGATTAGTACACCACCTCGGTATAATTCGGGTTCCCCCTCACGAGGTTCCTTCTTGAGAAGATTCTCAGCAACACGGGCTGCTTTCTCCATCTCATTTCGAGCGATGTAGCGGTTAACCCAGCGACGCCGACAATCGTGATCCACTGCAGGGCTGCGCTCTACTTTACCATTTCTCACCCACGCAGGATCACGAAGGGGATATTCTCCCCCAACTACGCTTATCGATTTCCCCTGCCGCCAAGCCCGGTGAGATGTGAACCACAGAGCCTCGTTTCGCAACATAACGTCCCATTCGTTTTCACGGGAGCCAACGGCCTCCTCGTCTAAGTGGCTGTATTCACGATAGCCGAGCCGTGGGTCCTCATCATGCTGGTAGTACAAACGCTCGGCCGTCAGAAGTTGTTGCTGACTACGTAAGGCGGCCCGTTCCCGCCAGTCCCGAGAGGTTTTGATACGCTTCTTGAGTTCCTCTATTTGTTCTGTATACCACTCTATGATGACTCTGTCTAACCGGGCCTGCTCACTGCAATCGGGCCAGTCCACCAGCCAGATATATTTTTCCACCAGATCATACATTTCATCGTGTAAAAAGAAAAGATTACGGGGACCACGTGACGGTCTGACGAAGGAAAGGGTCAGGAGCTGCTTTACCAATCCCTTTACCTCTTCCAGAGAAATCCATATTAGGCGAGAGAGAAGCTCGGCATTGCATCCCCTGCGGGCTAGAGCAGTATATTTCACCGCCACATCCAGACCTGTGTGGTTCAGGTTGCGGATCTGCTGCACCAGAGCGATTTCAAAACTATGCTTGATCTCGTCCCATCTCCACCAGGCCTCACCTCTTCGGTTGGATTTTTCCTCTTCCTGAGCCTGCTCCTTCAAAGTTCTCAATTCTTCCAGGCTGACCGGGTAGATGTGCCGTTCCCACATCCCCCGTTGCAGCCAGTCCAGGGCCAGGGCGATCAGGATAGGCCGTCCATCGGTGAGCAGGTGGACCTTGCTCACCATCTCTGGGGACTCATCGGCTACTTGTTTGCCGAAATCGGTAGCCCGGAAATAGGCCTCCGTCTCCTCTATAGTGAACCCTTTCACCTCAAGGGTAAGAACACGCCCCTCATGTGTTATAAGGAGTCTCTGCTTCAGGAGATCTGTGGGACGGCTGGCAATGAGGGAGGTTGTGTTCTCTAGATCGCCGATGCGCTCTAGGAGCCATTCCCAACTGGGGGCATCCTGAGGCGAGACCTCGCAATCCGTCAAGACTTCTTGGGAATCCCGTTCGTACTCCAGGCGCTCGGCCGTATCGAAACGCAGCATCACCCGTTGGTTCTCTGCCACGTTGGTGTATCCCTTCACGAAGAGCCCCCAGAGTTCCTTCTCCTGCTCCTTCTGGGTCTTGCGTTCCGGCAGCATAGTACGTTCCATCTGTTCTCGCCGGGTCCAATAGTCTTGGAAAGCCTTCTTTTTTGGATCCAGGCTTAGGGCAATGGCCGCCTCCAGAGACCGGTGGGCGTGCATATCGGTATCGTAGAAGTCTATGATGGGCGGGCAGAGGGCTCCATACTCTTGGGCTATACGACTGGCTTCTTCCAGGAGAACCGTTTTTCCAATGCCGGCGATGCCCTCCAGGAAGAGGATTGGTGGCCCTTGGCCCTTAATGGCACGGGCAATACCCTCTTTCTCTTTCTGGCGACCAATTAGCCAGTGAAGTCTTCGCGTAACTAGATTCTCTATAGCCATGTTATCCTCCTAAAACGGCAAAACAGCTCATGGGGCTAGATACTTGTCAAAGGCAGCGGTTAGCGCTTCATAAACCTTAGCCAACCACTCTTCCCTCTCCTCCGGTGTTCTGTCGAGCCTTCTGGCTTCTTCTTCTACTTTCCACCTCAGATCGGGATCCTCCATGACCACATCTTTCCATTGCATGGCCAATGCCTTTCCATTCTCAGCTCCTCGTAATTGACCCAGGTATTGTCTGGCTTTGTCGGCCAGTTCCACCTGGCTGGCCCCGATTTCTCGCAGGCACTGCAAGTGATATAGCCCCTCTAGAGCATAGGCCAACTGGAAATGGTTAGGAGTGCGTTGCACTCCTTCGTCGCAGATGTCCAGCGCGACCTCGTGGTCTTTGCGATAAAGCTCCCCTGAATTCTTTCTTCTGAGCCACGCGGAGAGGAGAAAGCCCACTACCGGATCCAGCCGATACATCGGGCTGCGGGCATCCGGTTTGCTCAATATATGCAGACTATCTAGTGCTCTCAGTAGCGCGTCCGGTTTGGTGAACCAGGTCTCGTCTACACCATATTGATCCAGTCCTCTTTGGGGCAAACTCGTTAAAATCGAATTGTTGAGACGACGGAAGACACAAATTACATCCTCTAATGACCGCAAGATAGGTTCTTCTGCCCCTTTCAAAATCTCATTGTTTAGTTGAGGCACCAGTTTCCATTCGAGAAACTCATCGGTGTGCTCTTCGATATAGCGGACCAGATCGGCCGCCGAAGGATATTGCTCCTTTGGCAGTTTCTTGTCATCAGTGATCTTGTACAGAACGGTTTTGATGAACCCGGCGTGTCCCGTGCCGGTGAGGGATAGAATAGCCTGGGCGATTCGTTTCTTCTCTAGAGCTGAGGGCATTTCTCTCCTGAAGAGGAAGTAATACTTCCCGGCCATATCTTCAACGGCACCGTGCGGGAAAGGAGTCAGGATCAGCGAATAGAGGTGGAACCGGGTGACGGATTGCCAAAGGAAATGCTGCCGGCCGGCGAAGATCACCCGCCCACTGCCCAACTCCAGGTCGGTGTGTAGATCCGTGGTCCATATTCTTCTTAATCTGGGCAGCAATTCCCGCTCCAGCCAACGTACAGCCTCAGGGGCTCTTTCAGTTCCGTCGAAAGTGAAAAGAACTAAGGTCCCTCTTAAGTCATCCTCCAATTTATCTAAACTCAATTTATATTGGTCAGCCAGCCGCCGCGATAGCATTTGAGGGGTTTCCTTTTCCTCCAAAGCGATGGAAACTATCAGGTTAAAGCCTCGCTGAATCCGATAGAAGGTCTCTATGCCACTCAAAAGCATCGTCTTGCCGGAGCCAGCAGGACCCACAATCTCCACGAATGGTTCCTTTCGGACCTCGCATACCTCCCGCAATTCATCCTCCCGATTCAGGAATTCGCTGGTGCGGCGAAAGATGGCGGCGAAGAAGTCTTTTGCTTCGCCGCGAATGACCTTGATGTTCAATTGGCTTTCGAGCACCTTGGCCTCTGCTTCCCCCCATGGCATGATGGCATAGGGGGGCTTGAGGGTGCGTCGTCCGACGAAGTCAATCATCCGGGTAGTTATAAAATCGCGGATCAGGCGGAAGTCCTCGTCGGCCATGCTGAACCCGACGAAGATCACTATCCGCGTGGAAAGAATGGTTGCCAGGAAGCCACCGAACCCGCCCGGCTCCCGCAGCCTTGCTGCTAAACGTGCGTAATCTCCTTGGGTGATAACTACGGTCTCGGATTGATCTATGTCGCCGTGAAGCTTGACTATCACATGGGGTTGGCCGGTCGTCGAAGGCAACTCAGCCTCCCTACAGATTGTCAAAGGTGTTTTCTTTTCTCGCTTGAGCGCCTCTTCCAGCAGTCTATCGTAGTTAGTAGTGATGATTAGGCTGTTCAACTTGGGTATGTTAGCGATGAATTGATAGCTTCCTGATTTCTTACGTTTGTCAGCTATCTCGAATTCTCGCTTGATGATGGTGCAAAGCTCTGTCCGCCCCTGTTTAGTCTCAAATTGTTGCGCTGCTATTGTTAGGGGCACATTGTTAGGATCGTACCCCAAAGCTCGGACCAATTGTTGTGAAGAAGGCATTCCTGCCTCAAAGGAGACACCGGCCCCCAAGAAGAGGACGCAGTTTCCTCGCAGGATCTCGTCTATCAGTTCCGGCGGTATCTCCACTCCGGCCAGCGCCTTACGTAGTTCCTCAGCTAGAGCGGCAGGCAATAGATCGAGAAACTCCTTCAGCTCTTCCTCTGGTAACTCTCGGAGTCCAGGAAGAACATCCTCCGTCCGTAGAATTTTCACAAACAGCTCTCGGTCTTCCGGTGATTGCTTTCGCAATGTGGAAGCGAGGCGTCGTATTTCTTCATGGGATAGAGCCATGTTGATTTCTCCTTATCAGAAGATGAACTACACCTCCCTCCACTATGTCGTTCGCACCACGGCCCAAATCACTCCCGGCCTGCCGGGACGTTGAAAAATGACCCAAGGAACGTAGCAGATTAGCATGAAGATGATTAATACCCAGGAGGAGATTAAACCACGGGGGAGTGAGGCAATACAGTGCAGATAACCTGTAGAAAAAGTAGATAATGGCAGCGAAATAGAAGCCCGCAAACAAAAAACTGAAGCACAGCCGCACAAGGGCTACTCGTACAATCCCCACCGGCGTGCCCTTCAGTCGCTTTTCATACTTCCCAGAAATGTCGTAGTCCAGCGATTCCTCCAGCGGGCGCATGTCCTCACGGTACGAGCGCAACGAGAGAAAACCCTTATAGATGCAAGGTGTGGCTACCGAACCAGAATAGCCGAGAACGGCCAGGAGCAACTGTTGGAGGTCATCGTGAGCGAATTGCACTACCAACCCGATGAGCAGGGCGTTGACGGCGAAGAAGAAGTTCGTTAGGTCACGCAAGCGGTCATAGTATAGTTGCAGAATCCGCTCACGGCGACCCTCATTGCTCGCTCTGGTAGAAACGACAGAATGTACCACGCTCTCACCTCTTCGCTGGCCAAAATGCGAGAATATTACCTCTATAAGAGGCATGAGAACGGACTTCTTATGCCGATATCTACATTTATTATATCACAAAAGCTTTCCTTTGCAAAACAGAGGGCTGGGAGTCAAATCCCAGCCCTTTATGCTATGAGTGATCTTCGGTTGATTAGGTGCGCACTGTGTCCGAGTTCACCGGCAGACCGATACAGACACGTCTTTCACGTCCATATAACTCGGTAGACCATCGCCGTCGTTGATTACGTTGAAATAGACATATACAGAGCGCTCAGCTAAGCCCGCCACATCATACTCTTTTATGTATGTCCAATCTTGCGCATTTGCCCCCCGAGTATCCGACGCGAATTTGAGAATTGCAACCAAAGGCTTCAGGTTGGTATCCAGGATAAGGGCCTGGAACCAGTCGCCACCGTTAATGTCGTTAGTGTGTGGAAAGTACTTGAAGGACAGGACAATCCGGTTTGCGTCGTTTGGGATCGTAAGATGCTGACGCATCGAGGAATAGCTACGGACATCGGCACCTGAAGAAATCCCCAGGAGCATGTGCCCATTGCCAAGGTAGACAGCGGGACGCGGTGTTTTCCCAGGCACCCAACCAAGCAGGCCATTGATGCTATAGTTATCCTGCATCAACTCGAAGCATGGATGTAGCACTGGCACAGTGAGAGATTGAGAAAGTAGTTCGGCGCCCGGATTCGATGTGAGAATTGAGGGATCCGGTGAAGAGTTCGAAGACTCGGTGGCTGAGTAGAGAGGACGCTGCCTATTGAAGGGAAAGTCCGAGACTTGTGAAGCAGGTACTATGCCTGGGGTAGTGCCCCGTATGAGACTGGGACGGCGTAGGTTGTTGAGAATGTAAAGTGTAGGGACTCCAATCAGCAGGACTAGGACAATCAAGTAAGTCAAACAGCCGCCGTTTTGACCCTGCGTTTGCGTATGAGCCTGCGAAGAGGTTCCTCCGTTCTCTAAGAAGTTGCGAAGTTCGCTGAAATGGCCACGGCACGGGATACGCTCGGCATTCTCTCCTGAACCTATCACGAGGTCACCGTAATCCAGACATTGTCCCAGCCAGGATTGCCTGTAATGCCAATCAACCCAGCTATAGTTTTTGGCTACAACGCGATAGCCAAAAGGATCCTTGCGGCGATACATACGCCCGTTGCGAAATTCTGCATAATCGTTTTGCCATAGCCAGAAAGCACGCAGCAAAGGGGCAAGCGGCAAAGACGACAGCCCAAGCATGCTGAGGTGATAAACGCCTCCCAGAAGGGCGCAAAGACCGGCAATGACGACCGCGACAGGAAGCGCTCTGAACAACGATTTCACGAAAGCGATCCAGTGCGGTTTGGAAACGAGCGATGGCGAATGATTATCGTTAACCAGCGAATAATCATCGTTAGCCGAGGCAGACATAGTCTTCCTCCCATCATATCACAAATAAAACTATGGATGGCCTACCCCCGCCAGAATCAATACCCTTGCATGGGGATATTTAGTGATTATAGTATAGTGCATATAGTAACTATATACATTATACCACATACCTCAGATATTGTCAAGAGATCAGTCAAAATTTTAAGGTTCTTGCGATGAAACCAAAAAACCGCCAGCGCAACCACACTGGCGGTTCAAAGACCCACGGTGAATAAGCTAAAGAAGATTCTGTAAGAGCTACTGTTCGTTGGCTTCCAACACCTTCTGCACCCTTCCCTTCAATTCAGATGGCAGAACTGCCTTGGTGATCACATCGGCCACCCCCAAAGCACGTAGTTTCTCGAACGTCTCTTCATTCCTCACAACACTGAGGACGACTACTGGTTGGGTGATGCCATGTTGCTCCCGTAGCTCCTGCAGCAAGTCTAGACCAGGATAACAGCTAAACTTGCGATCCATTCCACCCGGCGGCAGGATCAAATCGAGCACAATCAAGTCGCTGCCTCGGATGATGTCCAACCTGTCTAGCGCCTCTTTAGCTGTGCGTAGCCGTTCGAAGCGATAGCCAGCCCGCTCCAGTGGCCGTACCACCGGATCAATGATGTCCGTGTCGTCCTCGATCCAGACAATAGTCTTAGGCATCTGACTGTTCCTCCTTCGACCTTTCAAGCGGAAGAAGCACAGTGAATTCGTTCAAGTGAGGCTCACCCTCCGATTCCACCTCGTCGCTCATCTGTTTGCTGCTGACCGAGATCCTGCCATAGTGACGGTGAATGACCTGTTCAGCAAAATACAATCCCTTGCCAGATCCGGTCCGGTACTCGCCCTGTGTCAATTTGCCCTGGACGCCATCTTCGAAGATACTTCGGCTCTCGATCTCCTCCGGCAGGATGCCCACGCCATAGTTCTGGACACTGACAGCGTAGTACCGACCGAACTGCCGACCTGTGATCTCGATATGGCGTGTCCGGCCAGGCCCGCTGCGGAAGGAGTACTTAATAGCGTTGTGGACAATGTTGTTCAGGGCGAGTTGAAGGTGAGGGCGGGAGATAGGTAGGACCACTGGCCGCCCATCCACGGGCCGAAGATCAATGCGAATGCTAATCCCCCGGCGCTGTGCTTCAGCGGCGTAGATCCGCTTGGCTTCATACAGAAGTGTCTCAAGCGGTTGTTCCTCAAAGTGGTCCGCTTCCTGAAACTGCCCCCAGTTATTGAGCATAGTCGCCAGCGCGAGTGCGCTGTTGAGCACCTCTTTCACTCCGGCCTCTCGCTCCTTCTCACTTAAAGTGTGGAACTCTGTCAACAGGTTCTCAGCGTTGGCCAGTACGGGCTGCAATCGTGTCTGTACCTCGTGTGTGATCTTCTCCACGCTGGACCTGAACTGTTCAACACCCTGTCTGAAGCGCTCTTCCTCCTCAAACATTCGGTAAAAGAATCGAGACACTCTAGAGAATGTAGCCTTTACCAAATCAAGTTCCTCGGGCGTATACTTCTTGGCTTGGAGCAGCAATTTGCGCAACTCGGCTGCCTCAGCGCTACTAAGTTTCAGCCTGGAGACCGCCTGCTCGTGCCTTTGTAGGCTACTCTCGCGGTATTCTTCTCCCTCGATCTGCATCTCGCCGTACAGCAACACGGCTTTCACTACCCCGTCCACAATAACCGGAATGGCCTGATTGTACAGACCAGCCCAGCACAAGGTTTGGTCCTCAGTGCCGGTTATGGCCACCCTCTTGGCCCGGATGCACTGGTCGACGTCGCAGACCTCCTTGCCTCTTGGGAACTGTTGAATGAATTTGCAGTGTGGCTCAAACTTGTCCAAGGATAGGTCCGAGAAAAGTGTCGCCATTCGGCCATCTCGTTCCTCGTACAACCCGGTCGGCAAACCTGTTGCAGATGTCAAGGCGTCCAGTAGACCCTTTTGGGCTTCTCGGCGGTCGCTTAGCATCTCCGACATTTCGAAATCCCTTGCATTGTGGACAGCTAGACCGTTTGATGTGAACAAGCTTTGTTGTATACTAAACTCACTATCTGGCAGAACATCTCTTCCGATGGATGATATTTCGTTGCCTCTCGGAGCAGTTGATGAATAATATCAGGCGCTAGTGTTGGACGTTCTGATAGCTCACGTAGTCCGGTGCTATCCCTCAGCTCTATGAACTTGTACAGAGAGAGCTGTTCCCATACTATGTCCACGTTATCTATTGCATAGGCCTGATCCTCTGCGCTAGCAATTTGCTCGAACCGTCTTTTAAGCTGATATTTTGCGATAGCCGCCCGGTGCTTCCAGCTGTATTGCCGTTGCCCATTCACGTCGCGGCTGACTGGCGGAAAAGGATCACCCGATGGTAGTTTACCTTGTCGCTCCCAGCGAAAGAGTGTACTCCTAGAGATATTGAACATCTCGCACAGAGTAGCAGTTGTGTAGGTCTGCTCAGAAGTATATTGCACGATCTACTCCTATGAGTATAGAACATGATAGCTATATTCAGCATACAAAGTATATCATAATTTTGCGATTTTGTCAACTAAGACCCAGTGCAAGGTGCATTTCACTTTGGGAGCAGATTTCTGTCAGATTGGTGTTGAGTACTCTGAGCAAGCCGGGATGTGGTCAAGACCGTATCGAAGGATGCGATTATGTAATGAATTGGCCTTCGGCTACCCCTTTCGATGCACGATCCGCGTTGTTCGGTGCCACTGAAGACGCTCGGGCGAAGTTGTCAAAACACGTTACACAAAACTGAAATACACCTCCAGCAAAGAGTCACTTCTGTTTTTTACGGTTTTATGGTATACTGAAAGGAACTCTAACAGAGGCTGAAAAGCCTGTTACACTTCCGAAACCACCATGTCTTCGTCAGGTGGGAGCTAGTCCAGGAGGTCAACGATGAAAAAACTGATTGTACTTAGTGCCCCAGTTCTTTTGATTCTCTCCTACTTCCTGTTTGGACTCACAGGATTTGCAGTTGCAGCAGTTATTGTGGCCATTGCTATCCTCTCCTATCGCCTCGCTCGCGAGTCAGGTCTGGCACGCGTCATACTTCTTGCTACCTTTATCCTTGCGTTTGTGCTTGGCGGTTTGGCAGGCCGGGCTAGGGGACCCAACCCGCCCGGAATGAGTGTGGAAGAGATTGTCTTCTTTGCCATGGGAGGCGTGATGGGGCTTCTTTCCTGGCTATCGGTAGTCTTATCTGTACTGCTCTTATGCTCTGAGATGATCTTTGTTTTCCAAGGAGTTGATCGGTGGGAATCCTTTGTCTACTTGATAGAGTCAGTGCTGCTTGAGCGTGCAGGACCTCTTGAGCTCGTCAGCGGGGGCGAAGTGAGAATCATAAAATCGAGGAGCTTGTTCGCTCCAGCGAGAACGGTCGGTTATACGGTTATCAATCACGGAAATGCCGTGGTCTTTGAACGCTTCGGATGCCCTAGCCAGGTGTCAGGGCCCGGTTTTGTGATAAAGAAGCCTTTCGAAACGATACGAGCAGTCGTTGATTTGCGCATGCAAGTGGAGGAAAGAACGCAGACCTTTTCCACTAGAGATGGAATTCCACTGAACACTCATGTCAAGGTGTTCTTCCAAATCGATCCTGGAAGCCGCCCGCCTACACGCGATAACATGTATCCGTTTTCTGAACCTGCAGTGTTCAATGCCGTATACCTTGTGCCAGATTGGAAAGCATATACCATTGGGGCTGCCCTTGCCCTACTCCGCGATATGATATGCACATGCTACCTCGACGAAATCTACACCCCCGTCAAGAAGGGTTCCCGTAAAAAGGCAGGCCCAGAAACTCATGCACAACTCCTACAAGCTAAACTGCAAACCTCCTTGAGCGCTACAGCGATCGCATGGGGGGTGAGAATTCACCGGGTGGAAGTTGGAATCGAGGCGCCGCGGGAAATCGAGGAGCAAGCCCTGGCCTTCGAAAAGGCGAGAAAAGAGGAGGAACTAGAAAACCAAAGATCCAGAGTTGAGAGCCACCGGATCAAGGAATTCATCTCGCAGACTGGGGCAGACGTAACAGATTATGCCATGCTTCGCTATTTGGAGAAGCTCGGTGAGGCTGGGCTGGTCCCGCCGTCACTTGAGCGGATGTTCCTTGAGACCGTTCAGAGGGAGGGCACTGTGTCACCCAAGAGCGAAGGAAGCGATCGCCACAAGGGAGACACCAGCAAGTAAGATACATGAAGCCCCTGTCGAGGTGACAGGGGCTTGCCTTTTGCTCAGCCGTGAGTATAATTTGCCTGGACATCAGCGGAGCTTCTCGCTTTGGTGGAGGTAGGGTTGAATTTGGACCTGGCCATTGTGATCGTTAGTTGGAACGTGCGGGGGTTGTTGGAGGCTTGCCTAGCCTCAGTGTACGAAAACCTGAAGGGCTCGAATCTGAGGGGCGGGGTCTGGGTGGTGGATAATGCCTCGACGGACGGCAGCGCGGAGATGGTGCGGGAGCGCTTCCCCCAGGCCAGGCTCATGGCCAACGAGACGAACGTCGGGTTTGCGGCTGCCAACAATCAGGCCCTACGAGCGAGGGGCTTTGCCTCGGCTGAGTCCCACGAACTGCCCCGCTACGTTCTTCTGCTGAACCCCGACACGGAGGTGTTGGGTGATGCCCTGACCACGATGGTGGGTTTCCTGGACGAGAATCCCCACGCCGGCGTGGCTGGCGCCAAGCTCCTCTACCCCGATGGCCAACTGCAGCACTCGGCCTTTGCTTTCCCAACTCTGGCCCAGGCCTTCTTCGACTTTTTCCCCCTCCAATATCGCCTGCTGAACTCACGCCTCAACGGTCGCTATCCCCGCCGGCTCTACGAAGGGGGAGAGCCTTTCCCCATTGACCATCCTTTGGGCGCGGCCCTGATGGCGCGAGGGGAGGCTATCCAAGAGGTGGGCCTGCTGGACGAGCGGTTCTTCATCTATTGCGAGGAGATTGATTGGTGCATGAGGATGAGGAAAGCGGGCTGGGATGTCTACTGCGTGCCCAGGGCCGAGGTGGTGCACCACGAGGCCAAGAGCACCAGGCAGGTGCGGGGCGAGATGTTTGTGGCCCTATGGAGGAGCCGTTATCTGCTCTTCGAGAAGCACTATGGCCGTTTCTACCAGTGGGCCGTGCGCCGCATGGTGCGGCTGGGGCTGCGAGCGGAGAAACGTCGAGCGCTGGCGGCAACCAAGCGAGGCGAGATCAGCCAAGCGGATCTGGAGAGCTGTCTGAGGGCCTATCGGATGGTCGCGGAGATGTCACAGGCCAAATGAAGAAAAAGCCGAAGCTAACCGCCATCATCCTCACCAACAACGAGGAGAAGAATATCGCCGACTGCCTCGCCAGTGTGCCATGGGCCGACGAGGTCGTGGTGTTCGATTCCTTCAGCCAGGATCGAACGGCGGAGATTGTACGAGAGGCAGGGGCGACGATTTTCCAGCACCGGTTCCAGAGCTTCGCCCAGCAGCGCAACGCTGCCCTGGATGCTGTGGATAGCGACTGGGTCTTCTTCGTTGACGCCGACGAGCGCGCCACGCCGGAGCTGGCGGTCGAGGTGCGCCGCGCCATCCAGGATGAATTGCGCGCGGGCTGGTGGGTTCCCCGCCACAATTACATCTTCGGCCGAGTGATCCGCCACGCCGGCTGGTATCCCGATTATCAACTGCGCCTACTGCGGCATGGCAAGGCCCGCTACGACCCAAAGCGAGAGGTTCACGAGATCGTCATTCTGGATGGCGAGGATGGATACTTAGAGAATCCCCTGATCCACTACAACTACAACACCCTGGCTCAATTCATCGAAAGGCAGAATCGCTACACGGACTACGAAGCCAAGATCCTCTTCGATCAGGGTGTCCGCCCCAGGCTCCACAGCTTCATCTTGCAGCCCCTCAGGGAGTTCCGGCGGCGCTACGTCTCCCTAAAGGGCTACAAGGACGGCTTCCATGGGCTGCTCTTAAGTCTCCTGATGGCCTACTACACTTTTGTGATGTACGTGCGCCTGGGGCGGCTGTGGCAGCTTTTGACCTAATTGGAAGGTTGTGTTATAATCAGCCGTAGATCTGAGAACCAGAGGAGACTCGGTTGAACGGCCTGTTAGATTCCCCAGTTCTTGTCCTCAATCTAAACTACGAGCCGCTGCATGTCTGCAACGTCAAGAGGGCCATCACCCTGGTCGTGGTGGGCAAGGCCGAGGTCTTGGAGAATAGCCGAGGAGTTATCCGCACTCCTTCCACTACCTTTTTGTGCCCCTCGGTGATCAAGCTGGGTTACATGATCGGGCGACCTCGCCCGCGGGTGAAGCTCACTAAGAAAGAGATCTTCCGGCGGGATAACTACACTTGCCAGTATTGTGGGCGGCAATCAAATAACTTGACGGTGGATCACGTTGTCCCACGTCACCACGGGGGACAGCATCGTTGGGAAAACCTGGTGAGCGCGTGCCCGGACTGCAACCGTCGCAAGGGCGGCCGAACCCTCCAGGAGGCCCACATGCAGTTGCTGCAACAGCCCTACGAACCCCACGCCACAAACATGTACCTCTTCGGCCGCTACCTGAAAGAAAGCAAGGAGTGGCAACAGTTCATAGAAGTATGGTGAGAAAAGAAAGGGGAGACCACGCGGTCTCCCCTTTAGCTTACCCCACCAACTGCATGATGCGAGGATAGCCCTCCTCAATGAGCCTTTCGATCTCGTTGGCACATTGGCGGTACTCGTACAAAGGGCCACCGTAGGGGTCCCGGATGCCGTACTGTCGCCCAGCCATCTCGCTTAGCAAATGGACTTTGTGAGCGTGTGGGGGGAACTCCACCTGGATGGCCTCGGCCTGGCCGCCCTCCATGGTCAGGATGAGATCAGCTCCCTCCACATCCTCGGCGGTGAGGTCATGGCCGCGATGGTCGCCGATGTCAATGCCTCGCTCCGCCATGATCTCGCGAGCGTTGGTTGAGGGCGGTTGATTCTCCGGCGCCCACACGCCTGCCGAGCGTACTCGGTACCCCTCTTCCAGTCCCGCCTTCCGTAGCTTCTCCCGAAGGAACCCCACCGCCATAGGCGAACGGCAGACGTTGCCCGTGCAGACAAAAAGTATGGTCTTCATTCCTCCTAGGTGACTGCTCAGGCTGTCATTGCGAGGAGGCGGTTTTTGCCGACGAAGCAATCTCCAATGCGCAAGTTGGGGATTGCTTCGCAAAAAACGCTCGCAATGACAACGGAGGCTGAGTAGTTACCTCCTCAGTCTACGCCATCTCCGGCTCGATCAGCCCGTAATTGCCATCTTTGCGCCGGTAAATGACGTTGATCTCATTGGTGTTGACGTTGAAGAAAACGAAGAAGTCGTGGCCTAAAAGTTCCATTTGCTCAATAGCTTCCTCTTCGTCCATAGGAACTACCTGGAAGCGTTTCGTTCTTACGATGCGGGGCAGCGCTTCCTCCTCCTCCTCGAACTCCGCCACTGGCGGCGTCTCCCCCGGGCCACGACCTCGGCCGTAGCGTTTGCCCTTATAGCGAACGATCTGGCGGTACATCTTGTCCACGATAGCATCAATGGAGGCAAACATGTCAGCGCTTCTCTCCTCGGCTCGCAAAAGGGTGCCCCTGGTCCGCACCGTCAACTGGGCCACCTGGCGATCCTTCGCACTCTTGGCGCTCTCCACAGATAGCTCCATCCGTGCCTCGCTTATGCTGGGCAAATAGCGGTCCAGCTTACCTACTTTCTTCTCAATGTACTCCCGTAACCTATCGGTCACTTCGATGTTCTTGCCTTGGATGATCAACTGCATTTGACATCTCCTTTCCTTTTTGACATTTGACGCTTGACGCATCACGCAGGTTGCCCACCCAAGCAGGCAACAATTCATCTGACCCTGGCCAGGGTGAGGGCCCAGACGGAGCGAGCACCAACTTGCCGCAGGGCGCTGCTACAGGCCTCCAGGGTGGCGCCGGTGGTTAAGACATCGTCAATCAGCAACACTCGCTTGCCCTTCAACTCCATGCCTGGACAGTGGAAAGCATCCCGAACGTTCTCCGTGCGCTCCTGAGCGCTCAAGTCCACCTGGGGACGGGTTGCCCGCACGCGGATCAGACTGTTCTCTGAAACAGACAGACCGGTGCTTTTCCCGAGCTCCCTGGCCAGGAGAGCGGCCTGGTTGTAGCCGCGCTCGCGCAGACGGTCTGTGTGCAAAGGCACGGGGACAATGATTTCAGCGGGGAGAGGGCTCTGCTTCCAATAGTCGTCCATCAACTTGCCCAAGGGAGTGGCCAGATGCTGCAGGTTGGAGTACTTAAAGTGGTGGATGGCCTCGCGCAAGGTTCCGTCGAAGTAGGCCACAGAACGGATGCCGTCTATTTGCAGGGGGTCGCGTAAACAACGGGGACAAAGGTGGCCGTTGGTCCTGGGGCGACCACAGTGGGGGCAGAAGGGCGGTTCAACCAACTCGAACTTTTCGCGGCACTTGGCGCAGAGCAAACTCCCCGTCTCTCGACAGCCTACGCAGCGAGGAGGGAACAGCAAATCCAGGAGACCTCTTTTGATTTCCTGCACCAAATCTATAGCGGGCAAGTTAACCTGGCCTGCCAAGCTTTCTGGACTCTGAACTGGGGAAAGAGCAGTGGAACCCACGCTGAGGGCACGAAGACGATAGCTAACTGATGAAGTCGAGGATCTTGTCCAGCCATCCTGGGATCACATCACTCAGCAACAGCAAGATAGCGATGACGACGATAGCCACCAGAACGATGATCAGGGCATATTCAATCAGCCCCTGTCCTTCTTCACGCGATAGAAATGGTATCACCTCTTGACCTCCTCTCGTCAAACGTGAAGCGTGAAACGCGAACTGCTTTTCATGTAACACGTTTTCACGTTTCACGTTTCAGGTTTTCACGTTTCACGGCGTCTATCATGGGTCTTATTATACACTATAGTCGGGTTCAGTGCAAAAAGCCAGAATTTGACTTTTGGCCACAATGTGGTATGGTATTTGCATCCATACGTTGGCAGGTGAAAGACGATGATCGTGATAGATGGCTCTTATGGCGAAGGAGGCGGTCAGGTATTGCGCACGTCTCTGACCCTCTCTGCTCTCTTGGGCAAACCCGTGCGCATCGAGAACATCCGCGCCAAGCGACGTAACCCCGGCCTGCAGGCCCAACACCTCACAGGGGTTCGGGCCAGCGCTCAAATCTGCGACGCTGAGCTGGAGGGTGCGGATTTGGGCTCCCTAACCCTGATTTTCAGACCGCTGTCGCCGCCTCGGGCTGGGGAATACTCTTTCGACGTGGCCGAAGCCCGCAAAGGCGGCAGCGCCGGCGCAACCAGCCTGGTCTGCCAGACCTTGCTACTGCCCCTGGCCTTCGCTCCCGGCCAATCCCGCCTGAGGATACGCGGCGGCACCCACGTAGCCTGGAGCCCTCCCTTCCACTACCTCCAGCACGTCTACCTCCCTACACTGGCCCGCATGGGCCTGGAAGCCAGCGTCGAGATCGAGAGGTGGGGCTGGTACCCGATAGGTGGAGGGGAGATGACTGCTCTGATCGGAGGCCGAAAGGAGGGCGCTCTCTCTGGCCTGGACTTGGTGGAACAGGGTGAATTGAAGTGCCTCTGGGGTATTTCCGCTACCTCCAACCTGCCCCCTCACATCGGCCAGAGGCAAAAGAAGCGAGCAGAGGAAACCTTGCGTAAGCGGGGCTTCGACCCTCAGATCGAGATGGTGGATGCCCCCTCGCCAGGCCAGGGTACCGTCGTCTTCCTGGTGGCCGAGTACGAGAACGCAGTGGCCGGCTTTTCTTCTTTGGGAGAGCGAGGCAAGCCCGCCGAGAAGGTGGCGGAGGAAGCTTGCCGCGAGTTCATTGCCTATCACCAGAGCGAGGCCTGCCTTGACCAGCACATCGCAGATCAAGTGATTCTCCCCATGGCGCTAGCATCTGGCCCCTCAGCTTTTACCACCTGTGAAATCACCATGCACTTGCTGACCAACGTTTGGGTGGTAGAGCAGTTCCTGGATGTGAAGTTTGAGGTAGAGGGGGAAGAGGGACAAAGGGGCAGAGTGCATTTGACTGCTGGCTGACTTTGGTGTAAAATTGGGGTAGTATCCGGATCAAGGTTAGGAAAGGAGGACATCATGATTCTGAAAGGTAAGCTTTACGCGGTGTCCCCGATTTACAGGGGCAATGCACGCAAGACCCTGTTCACGAGGGACGGAGACGGGACCCATCGCCTGGTCTCCCTGGCAGGGGAGATCGCGGGCACGGCGGAGTCCTTGATGGATGCCTTCATCGGCCAATCGCGCCGTGGCGAGAACATCGGCCTGCTCCATCGAATGTGGCTGCGATTGTATGACTCGCCCATGCCGAAAGGGCTTATCACCAGAGTGGAGTGCAAGTTGCAAGAAGAGAGCTATCCCCGCGATCGCTTCTTTGACTTGCGCATGGGTCTCAAGCTGGACGAGGACCGCTGGGCTGCTATAGCGAACGCCAACTACAAAATGGAGACATTGTTCCGCAACTCCGTTTTCGACTTCGCCCTGTCTGTAGATGATTCCGTCCTGCAACAAGGGGAAAATGCAGCCCGGCTGTACTATGCCCTACGGGAACTGCAGGAAGGACGATTTTGGTTCGGGGCCGGCAAGAGCAAGGGGCTAGGGCGGGTTCGCCTTGAAATGGACCTTCCATTTGCAGCAACTGAAACCCTGCCCCGTCTGAGTCCGACAGCGAATCACTTAAGGATGTCCTTGGCCTTTAATGCCACGAACCCTGTTTTGGTCGGCTGGAACTGGGGCAAGGTAGACCCTGAAGTGCCTTACTTCGCTGCTATCGAAGGCCGCTTGTTGGTAGGAGCGATGCGTGACCTGCCCGATCCCATCCGTGAGCGACTGGAGATGGGGCTGGCCGGACCGATCCTCAGCCCGGAAGACTGGAAGCGGAAGTTCGCCGAGTACCTGCCGAGAATCACCGCCATTTGGTTAAGGGAGCGTTCCATCGGAGAAGTTGAGGTCTGGACCATCTCAGCCGAAGCCCTGGCCAAGCTGGGTAAGGGAAAGTATCCACTCTCTGAAAAAGTACGCCAACGAGTGGAACACCTGGTGGATCAGCCTTTCCCCAGCCAAGAGGCAGCCGAAGCTGCCTTTGCGGAAGCGCTGGAGGACAAGGCCAACATGGCTGGCCGCATGGTCAAGGTCATGGAGCGCCAACGCCAGACCAGCCAGGAGCTCGACCGCCAGGCCTGGCAGGAAGTGGCCGATGGTCTGGGGCTAGATGTCAACCTGGGCGACCACCTGGCCGAACAGATTCAAAGCGAGGTAGCCCTGATCGAGATTCTGGCTCCCGCGTGTCGAATGGTCCTCCCCCGGCTCTACCAACAGGTGGATCAACAAGTCCGGTTGCTGCAGAGCGACGCCTGGGTGGACGCGGAGATTGCCACCCGTGAAGAACACATCCAGATCAAGAACATGTTGCTTCTGGGCAAGATTGACGAGTACCAGTGGGGCAACCCGGACTTAGTTCCACAAGGTATCCGCCCTGCCACGTGGAGAGAGTTCGTTGACGACCACCGTCGGGTGCAATTCCGCCACATGTTACACCCCAGGAATTTGAGGAAAAGCATCACCAACGACGAGAACTTCATCGCCTTTCTCGAGGCCCATCGGGATCGCGCTCGCCAGGAACTGGGCCAGCCGCACTACATTGATTTCCGGGCCGGTGGCCCGTCCAATCGAGAGATCTCCCGCAAATACGGCAAACCCTACGATACCATGTTCATGCGCATGCTGTCCTGGGCACCGTCTTCCCAAGAGGAAGGAGCCTGGGAGATTTACGTTCCCGGCAGCACCATCAAGGGGGCTTTTAGAAAACGGGCCTCGCAGGTGCTGAAAACGCTGTGGGGTGAATCGGCCAAGACCGACAAGGTGCTAGACCGCCTCTTCGGCGCTGAAGGGCAACGGGGGCTGGTCTTTTTCTCCGATGCCTATCTCACAGACCCGCTGCATCCGGAACGGGCCTGGTGCTCTATGGATGGGGTCAAGATGGATCCCAGAACAGGCCAACCGATAGAGGCCGCTAAGCGCGACTATCTCTTTGCCTACGGAGATCAACTCACATTCCAACTCCAGGTGGATGTTCAGGACATGGAAGAGCAACACCTGGAAGCGATTTCCGTGCTGGCCCTTATGCTCCAGGATTTCCAAAGGGGTGACATCCCATTGGGTGGCGAGAAGACCAGCGGTTTCGGTTGGGTCAAGGGGAACGTGTCGGGGCTCACGTGGCTGACGGCGGACCCGGACGGTGTGGGAGAGAAGTTGTTCGGGAAGCAGACGCTGACACAGGATGGCTTATGGCACAGGCTCGACCTGGAGGGCGAGGCAGCCACCAACGCCTTGCAGTCCCTCTATCCTCTTGTTCCTGAGCAAAAGGTCTCCCCAACCCCACCCAGGGCCAGGGACGGCTTTATCTCGCACCGGGCTTTCGGCGGCTACTGTGGCAAGCTGGCCGTGGAAGCCGAGGTCCTGACGCCTCTAAACATCCAAGAGAGTGGCGAACCATCCTTCAGGACCACCCTGGACGAGGGCCCTGTAAATGGGTGGGACTTCTTCGCTATGGCGCCTCCTGAGGCCGCCCAGCGAGGCCCCAACAAGGTCTACGCCCTCCCCAGCCGGAGCATCAAGGGGATGTTACGCCACATCTACTCTATTGCCAGCGATTCCAGCGAGCCAAGCCCCGATATCAGCCGCTTAAACTCGGCCGATGGTCTGTTCGGCTGGGTGGGCACGGGGCCGAACCAGGCCATCATGGGGCGCTTGTCTTTCAGCTTTGGCCTATTCGAGGAACCTGAGCTGGCCTGGTTCAAAGCACCGTATCCCTATGGCGAGTGGCAGTACGGCGGGGATCAATGGCAAAGTGTGCCGGGTAGTTCTGCGACCATGCTGCTCATCGGCAAGACCTGGCGTCTCTTCCCCCATGCCCCGCTGGCCCCCATCGTCCAACGATTAGATGATTTCCAACCCGACACGTTCCAGGCTCGCTATTTCAAGGCCATACTGCCCGGCGCCCGCGCTCGTTTCACGATTCGCTTCTGGAACCTCGAGGAAGAGGAATTGCAACGGCTGATCTGGTGTGTGGCACTGGAGCCAGGCCTGGCTCACAAGATGGGCAACAACCGCTATCTCGGTTTTGGCAGCCTGCGCCTGCAGATTCTCAGTTTCCCAGATGATAGCTTCTTGATTGACTGGGCCAGGCGGTATGCTGGCGAGCCCGAAGAGAGTTGGCGTGTGCCCATCCAGGTTGACCAATGGATCCAACCCAGTGTAGTCTATCATCACACGGCACTGCGAAGGGCACTGAATGTTAAGCAGCTTTGATTGGCTGCGCCGTAGTCGAACCGGCGCCGAGTTGTTAGCCACTTTGGAATGTCTCACCATCAAGCCCGATCTCTTCCCCCCTGGAGAAGAGATCGGGCCACCTTTTTCTGCTCTCGACGGCCCGTGCCAACGATGCTGGGTCTATCCTCGTTTACCTTCCTCCCAGCAGCATCACTGCCAGGCATGCCAGGCTATTCTGTACAGGGCCAGCAAGTTGGGCTACATCTCCCGTCAATCCATCGTCGTCTGGGGTTTCGTCAGCCGCTTGTCGAAGCTGCTTCGCATGGGTGAAGGATTCAGCGATCACCACATCCTGGGCGCTTATGTCCACGACGAGAATCATTTTCTGCTGATGATGCCCAGGCGGGAGTTAAAACCCTGGCTACGGGAACTCACCATCTACCATGGCCTTGATCTCAAGGGGCTGCTCCAAATCTTTCCCACCACGGGAGCGGGAAAAGGAGTAGACATGGCCGACGCACTTTGCAGAGCCATTCACCATGAGACGCGGTTTCCTATGGATCAATTACGTGTGCGGTTCTACTCCGCCCCCCATCAGATCCTCAAGCCCTATACCCGCGAGCAACAGGGCTTGCTCACCTTTGAAGTGTCTGAATTCTTGAGCCTGCTGGAAATGGCAGCGGTCTTTCGGACGATATTGCGCCCCAAAGAACAGGAGTTGCTCTACGAGTTGGTGAATTTGGAGGATACCAGCGAGGAACAATTCTACTGGGGAAGATTCTTGGGGTTCTTGAATCAGGAAGCCAAGGACATGCTGAACGCCTGGAGAATTCGACAGTGGTCCAAGAATCGAATCAGGTTGTTATACGAACTCGTTGATTATGTGGCCTTTTATCAAACCGATTAAACTTATCCGTTACCTGTTGGTGTGGCGGGTCAATAGTTCGTTGGTCCGAGTACCGAGGTGTCTATCGGCAGAGCTATCGCTGGTCCTGGGCACCATGATTGCCAATCGCCTGCCAACCCGCGAGGCCCGTTCCTGGCGCAAGGCCCTGACTCCGTGGGATGAGGTTGGTGGCCTCTCCCTGGTAGGGGAGAAAAAGCCGACGAGATTGCCAGAGGCATCGTGGCCGATGGAGGCGGTATTGTTTGCCTATCCGGGCAAACGGACCTATGGACAGGGGGAGTTGATCCTGTGGGAGCTCAAGCTTTTGGGGGAGAGCGCAGACCACGGACTTTTTCTGGAAGCGCTCCTGCCGGCCATGGAGGAAGCGGGGAGCGTTTCTGAGCCCCAGTGGCAGCGCCAGAATGTCCTCTGGGGGCGATTCGACATCCACGCGGTTTACGTGGCGCGGGGCCCCCAGTGGGAGCCGATCGTGAGGGATGGGCGGCTGGACCTGAACTATCGGGCGACCCCCGTTCAGTGGGCTGAAGGATTGCCTTTTGACCAGCGGTCAGGGCGTGTGTTCGACCGCCTGACCTGGCTCACACCTTTTGATTTGGTCGGTGCCGAAGACCGTACTGACCGACGACGCGGTCGAAAGAGGATACCTCCTGATCAAGCGCCCACCTTACAATGTATCCTACAATCCTTGATAGCCCGCATGAGCCAATTATTGCCGGGCAAACACCATACCCCCGAAGACGTGTGGAGTGTTTTGAGCGAGGAAGAACAAACCTCTTTCCAGGCCGTTATGGAGCAGGCCTCTCTTATCCCTATTGGTCGCCAAAGTCTGAAACCGGCCCCCAAGCGTGGGCCAGGGCGCTGGATAGGAACACAGACCTTTCCATCTATCCCGCATCCCCTCATCCCTTATCTTGAGCTGGCATCCGTCCTTCACATCGGAAAACAGACCCACTTCGGGTGCGGCACCTTTGTGATAAGCTGAGTCCCCGTTAACGCCCAACTTGGTTAGGCTTCTCCCCTGCTCCCCTGCTCCCTTGCTCCTCTGCTCCCTATCGCCCCCTCCACCGCCTGCACCAATTCCCCACTGCTAACCAGTTCACGCACTGCCTCAATGTAGGGATACATGATGGCGTCGTGCTCTAAGAAGGGCACCCGTTGTCGGATCAGCTCGTAGGCGACGGTACTTCCCCTTCCAAGCCGAGGATTTCCGCCCAGCATCTCCCGCCGGAAATCTATGCCTTGAGCAGCGGCCAGAAGCTCCATGGCCAGTATGCTCTCC
Source organism: uncultured Anaerolineae bacterium (assembly GCA_964446635.1). Classification (GTDB taxonomy): domain Bacteria; phylum Chloroflexota; class Anaerolineae; order VGOG01; family VGOG01; genus CAYUPJ01. The sequence continues at coordinate 3,680 of CAYUPJ010000011.1, read as the reverse complement.
GTGTTTTCCAACACCTCCCGCGCCTTGCGGGCAGCGGTACACCCCATGCTGACGTGATCCTCGACGTTGGCCGAGCTGGGGATAGTATCCACACTGGCCGGATGGGCCAAGACCTTGTTCTCCGAAGCCAGGGCCGCCGCTGTGTACTGGGTCATCATGAACCCTGAATTCAAGCCACCCCGCTTGATGAGGAAGGCCGGCAGTGTGCCCTGGTTACTGGTCGCGTCGAGAAGGCGGGCCAATCGCCGCTCGGAGATGGTACCCAATGCGACCAAGGCGATAGCCAGGTAGTCCATGACCAGTGCCACCGGCTCGCCGTGGAAATTGCCCCCTGATAGGCAAACGGAGACACAAGTGGCTCTGCCATCGTCCTCGAAGAAAATGAGGGGGTTGTCGGTAGCAGAATTCAGCTCCGTCTCCACCACCTGACGGGCGTGGGAGATGGCAGCGCGTACAGCGCCGTGGACCTGAGGGATGCAACGCAGGGTATAAGCATCCTGGACATGGTGGGAATCGTGGAAGCGAAGGAATTCGCTGCCTTCGATGAGGCAGCGGAGGTGGGTGGCACAATCTATTTGGTGGCGATGAGGGCGGACGGCGTGGATGCGCTCGTCGAACGCCTGGGGCATGCCGTGCAGGGCCTCCAGGCTCAGAGCCCCAGCGATGTCGGCCACGCGACTCAGGCGCTCTGCCCGCCAGGTGGTTAGAGCTCCAATGGCCGCCATCACTGCCGTGCCGTTGATCAGTGCCAGGCCCTCTTTAGCCCCCAGTTCCACAGGAGTCAGACCGGCTCGGCGTAAGGCTTCGGCGCCGGGTAACCTCTCCCCTTGATAATCAGCTTCCCCCTCGCCGATGAGGACCAGAGACGTATGGGCCAAGGGGGCCAAATCGCCACTGGCTCCCAGGGAACCCTTGGCAGGGACGACAGGATGCACCCCTCGGTTGATCAGAGCCAGCAAGGCTTCGAGGGTCTTCAAGCGTATACCTGAGTGCCCTTTGGCCAGCGTGTTGGCTCGGATGAGCATTGTGGCCCGCACGGTAGCCTCATCGAGAGGATCGCCCACCCCTGCGGCGTGGCTCATAAGCAAGTTGCGCTGGAGCTGTTCTGTCTGCTCTGGCGAGATGATCTTGTCTTTGAAAGCACCAAATCCGGTGGTGATGCCGTAGATGATCTCACCGCGCTCTATGAACTCTTCCACGGCCCGCCGGGCTCGCTCGATCTTCTCCTGAGCCTCTGCTGCAATCTTGACCTGTATCGCCTCAGGAGCCACCCAGCTCCTGGCTACATCTACCACACCTTCGATGGTCAAGCTCTCTCCATTGAGGCTTATCGTTTTCATTTGATCCTCCAAGACAAAAACACCTCGCCTTGGATTGCCAACGACGAGGCTAAGCGAATGAGCGAATCAGCGAATCGGCGGCGAGAGGTGCTCGCGCTATCAACTGAATAACAACTACCTTGACGCTTGACGTTTGACGCTCTACGACTCTGCCTGTCGGACAGACAGGCTCATCGCTTCGCCTTCAAAGAGACCGACGAAATCGCCGTCGAAACCGCTGAGGAACTCGTGGACGTCGAGGAGATCGTCGGCATCAATTTGGGGCATCTCTTTGAACTTGGCCCATTCCTGGGGAATAAGATCACTGACGACCTCCGGCTTCTCCTCTTTGATCAGGGCAAAAACCAGGCCCATGGTGCCACAGTGGCTGCATTTCACAGCGACAATCCAAATCTCATCGTGATGATCAACTATCTCGACATCGTTCGATTTGTAGTGACGCTGACAAACGGCACAAGGGATGATAGCCAGCAAGTGCTTGAGAAGCTCACGCTGGTCATAGCTTTCGTCTGGCCTGGTTGCCATCGCTATTCTTCCTCCCGATCAACGACTACTGTGATTTCAGGCGTTAAGTTGGTCATCAGCTTAATGGGGACGCGATGGGTGCCTAGTTCACGAATGGCCGCCCCTTCGAGTTGCACCTTCCGCTTGTCGAAGGTACGTCCGGTCTCGCGCTCAAGGGCCTCCACGATATCACTGCTGGTGATGGAACCATAGAGCTTGCCCTTCTCGCCGGCCTTGGCCTTGAAAGTCAGCGTCACTTGCCACAGCACCTCAGCCAGGGACGCAGCATCCTCCTCGACCTGCCGTTGACGCTTGGCCTCGGCCTTGCTGTGCGATTGGACCTGTTTGATGGTTCCTTCCGTGGCCAGCACGGCCATTCCCCTGGGGATCAAAAAGTTGCGCGCGTAGCCGTCGGCTACTGTTTTGATCTGGCCGGCTTTGCCTACCTTCTCCACATCTTGGGTCAAGAGTATCTTCATGGCATCCTCACTTTCTATTGTTGGCCTATATGATACACCAAAACGGCGAAAACCTCAAATCGGCCCTGCAATGGCTATCCACTCGCCCAGCCGATTATTGCCTATTAAGGCAAAGTAAGGTATAATAGCGCCTAGCGAACTCGGATTCGCTAGAATCTCGCAGGAGGAAAAGGGATGGGCGATCTTGGCCAATTGCTACGGGAGGCGCGCCAACGAAAGGGAGTCTCATTTGAGGAAGTCGAAGAGGCCACACGTATACGGCAGAAGTTTCTCCAGGCCCTGGAGGAGGGAGATTTTGGGGCTTTGCCCGCCGAGGCTTACGTCAAAGGATTTCTGCGCACCTACGCCACGTATCTAGAGCTTGATCCCGAAGAAGTGATGGCCCTTTACGAAGGACGAGAAGGTGAGGGCAAGGCGGCTCTGCCCCAGCCTGGCTTTTTCCAGCCGATGGAGCTCTCCATGGCCGCGCCCTCCTGGCTGACGCCCGACCTGGTGATCGGCGCCATCCTTATCGTAGTCCTCTTAGCCTTTGTGGCCTGGGCCGCCTGGCACTACCTTCCTCCCATAATGAAGACCCAGTTGTTATCATGGCGAGCCCCTGCTACTGCCACCCCATCGCCCACTGCCACTAGCTCTATCGTGCTGCTCCCCCTCACCCCGTCAGCGACACCCACAGAGATGCCCACTACGATGCCTTCCGCAACGCCTACTGCAATGCCCACGACAACACCCACCGTTACGCCTACGCCCATGCCCACCGCCACAATCGCCGAGACCATCGCCCCCAGTCTCCCCCCCAACACTCCCACCAGCGCCCCTACCAGTGCGCCCACCGACACCCCCACGCCCAGGGCCTCCACCGGCGTCGAGGTCGAGCTGAGGATCGTCGAGTATGCCTGGTTGCGAGTGATCGTGGATGGAGGAGATGCTTTCGTGGGCACCTTGGAAGCAGGCGCAACGCAAACCTGGCGGGGGCGAGAGAGCATCGCCCTGCGCTGTGGCAACGCTGGCGGCGTGGAAGCCACCGTCAACGGCGAACTCCTGGGTCTCCTGGGCGAAAGAGGCCAGGTGGTGGACATGGAATGGTTTGCCGAGGGAGTCACCCCCACGCCTGAGGTTATACAGTAATCCCGACCATCACGCCCACCGCCACTCCCTAAGCATTGAAGGACAGTAATCAAAACTCAACACCAGGAGGGGTTTAGCTTCACTTCAAATTGGACTATGGATAGGATGGAGCTAATCAGGGCACTGCTGGACAAGATAGGCGGATGCTTCTCGGTCTCCCTGGGGATCAATCTCGACTGGACTCTGGCGAAAAATAAGCAATTTGAACATGGGACACCTTCCGATTAAA
>CAYUPJ010000010.1:0-39571 GCA_964446635.1 uncultured Anaerolineae bacterium | reverse complement strand
CTCCTGCCAGGCACGTAATCGAACAGGGCCTGCACCTTCTCTCCCACGGCGCGGAAGATGGTCGCTACGGGCAAGTCGTTCGGGCAGGCGCTCTCGCACATCCCACATCCCACGCAAGACGTGGCCATGTGGTTGAGCCGCGTCAACTGGAAGATCAGAGTGTCGGTGGGCATGCGGATGGAGCCCTTGCGATTGGCCCATCGGAAATACTGGGCGGAGGCGTGGTCGAAGGTAGCCGTGCGGAAGAAGCACTCCTTACAGTAGCAGATGGGGCAAGCCACCATGCAATTGTGGCAGCGGATACAGCGCGAGAACTCGGCCAACAGGCTAGACATGTCCACCACCCGCTGGCGAAACTCGGCGAAGCGGCGGTCGCGCTCCGTCGTCCGTCCCGCCACCAGCCCATCCACGGCTTCCTGGCGAGCGGCGGGCACTTCGGCCGGGCTTAGCTCCAGCTTCTCGGCCAGTTCATCGCTGGCAGTGATGAGTATCTCGCTGGCCGTGTCCAGCCCGATCAGGCCCAGGGCCAAATCAACGCCCTGGGGAACAGGATACTCGCACATCTGGCAGGCCACCCGGAACTGATAGCCTTCGTGGGGGGCCAGGTGGCCCTCTTGCGCCTGCGCCAGCAGATCTGTGGACAAGCGACCATTGCTGCTTGCGACCAACTCAGCGTAGTCGTTCATCTCGTAGGTGCCCAGGCAATCCACGCCGATAAGGACCACGTTGTCCAGGCTGGCCTGCTTCAGCTTGACCAGCTCGATCAGAGCTCTGACCTCGCAGGAGCGCAACACCGCCCCCAGCCGGCCCACTGCTCCCGTCTCCGTCAGGTCCGACACCAGCCTGGCGGAGTTCACCGGGAGCACCGGCGCAATGGGGTCAGCCTCCTCCAGCCTGGCCGGATCGGTGAACAGGGTCTGGACAACATTGTCGCCGGCTGGCGTGTGCCGGGGCACCAGCAAGGCATCCACAATCCCCTTTTCCAACAGCCCCCGCAAGAAAGCGGTCATCGTTTCCAGGACACTATCCTTCACTTCAAGTCTATAGTTTCTATTCATCTCGCAGTTCCTATCTTCCCTCGGTGAGACAGCGTGAAACGTGAAGACGTGAAACGTGAATTCACGCATTACGTTTCACGCATCACGCTCCTACGTCCCCCACAATTCCCGCAGTGGATTCGGCCCCTTCTCCTTGAGCGAGGCCACCATCCCCTTCACCGTGTCGGCGAAGTACTGGCCCTCGCTGGCGCTGATCCAGCGCAGCCACACCCGGTCGTCGTCGAAGCCCATCTGCTCCAGGATGCTCTTCAGGATGGCTACCCGCCGTCGGGCCTTGTAATTGCCACTCTGATAGTGACAGTCGCCGGGGTGACATCCGCCGATCAGCACTCCGTCAGCTCCTCCCAGCAACGCTTTGATGACGTAGGTCACGTCCAACGCGCCGGAACACATCAGGCGGATGATGCGGATATTGGGCGGGTACTGAATGCGCGACGTGCCCGCCAGGTCCGCCCCCGCATAGGTGCACCAGTTACACAGAAAAGCGATGATACGCGGTTCGAAATCGTCCATGTATCTCTTCCTCCTCCAAGACCTGACAGGTTTCAAAAACCTGTCAGGTCCGCTTCTACTCCACCAGCGCATCCACAGCCATCAGCATCTGCCTGGGCTCGAAAGCCACTTGCGCGGTGGCCTTGTTGGGACAAACCATGGCGCAGACGCCGCAGCCCTTGCAGAGCACCTCGATTACCTTAGCCACGCGCTCATCGTAGTCCAGATAGCGGGCCTCGTAGGGGCAGGCCTCCACACACAGTCCACAGAAGCTGCACAGTCTGGCGTTCACCTGTACCAGGGTGTCCTTGCTCTCCAGGCACGGCAAGCCCAGCAGCGCAGCCGCCCGCACCGCCGCGCCCTTGGCCTGGCAGATGGTCTCATCTATGAAACGCGGCGAATGGGCCAGACCACACAGGAAAATGCCCTCCTTGAGGAAGTCCAGGGGCCGCATCTTGGGGTGCGCTTCCTGGAAGAAGCCGTCCTCGTCCAAAGGCACACCCAGCACCTGGCTCAAAGCCCCGTTGTCGTGGGGAGCTATCCCCGTGCTGAGAACCAGCAAGTCGGCGTCGAGGGTGATCTCCTGGCCCAGGATGGGCTCGCGCAGACTCACTCGCAGGCCCTCGCCCGCCGCCTCGACGCGGGGCTTGTCAGGCAGCTCGTAACGGATAAAGACCACGCCCTTGTCCCGCGCCTCCCGGTAGTACAGCTCGTGGAAGCCGTAGGTCCTGAGCTCCCGATAGAGGACGTACACCGGGGTCTCAGGATTCAGCTCCTTGAGCTTGAGAGCGTTCTTGATGGCGTGGGAGCAGCAGACGCGGCTGCAATAGGGGCGGTTTTCGTCGCGAGAGCCTACGCATTGGATCATGACCACCGTTTGGAGATTGGAGGCCTGCCCTGAGCCTGGCCGAAGGGTTGGAGATTGGAGATTGGAGATTTGGGCTTCCAGTTCCTTCTGAGTGAGGACTTTCTCGTGCTGGCCGTACATGTACTCGGTGGTGATGGCTGGCTGGCCGCCCGTGGCCACGATGATGGCGCCATGCTCCAGCACCTCGTCGCGTCCATCGGCCGAAGCCAGCGTCGTCAGGAAGTTGCCCTTGCTTCCCCTGAGCTCTCTCAACTCTGCATTGAGATACACCTTGACCAGCCCATTCGCTTCCACCTGCTCGATAAGCTTGCGCAGCAACTCTTGGGGCTTCCCACCCTCCAGGGTGTAATACGCCGTCCGCAGATTGCCCCCCAGCTCCTCGCCCTTCTCCACCACATCCACCCCGAAGCCCAGCTCCGCCAACTCCAGGGCAGCGGTCAGGCCCGCCAATCCCCCTCCAATAACCAGTCCTCTTCTGGATACTGGAGATTGGATACTGGGTATTGGGTATTGGAAGGCAGCGCGGATCACGGCCATCTCCACCGCAGCCTGGGCTTTGGCCGTAGCCTGCTGTGGCAAATCTCGGTGCACCCAGGCAATACCCTCGCGGATGTCAGCCCGCTCCAGTAGATGCGGGTTCAATCCCACCTGGCGCATGAGAGCGTCGAACTCAGGCTGGTAGAGGCGTTGCGAGCAGCCCGCCATCACCACTCGGTTCAAGCCCTGCTCCTCAACGGCCTCCTTGACGGCACCCAGATCCGCGCCACAGGCGTACTCCACCACCTTCACCAGGGCCACGCCGTCCAGCCGCCCCGCATACTCCGCTACGCCTCCAACATCCACAACTTCTGAAACCTCACCCCGGCAAGCACAAACAAACACCCCCACCCGCGGCTCTTCATCGCTAACATCCCTCTCCGACAGCCCCTCCTCTGCTCCCCTGCTCCCCTGCTCCCTTGCTCCTCTGCTCCTCTGCGCCTTCGCCGCCTCCCCCGCCACCCCCGCCGCCTCAGCCACCGTCTCAGGTATGTCCTTGGGCTCTCTGAAGGCTCCGCCCACGAACACGCCGGGCCGCGTCGTCTCATGAGGCGCAAAGCGATCGGTCACGCAAAAGCCGAACTCGTTCAGCGCGACGCCCAGCCTGCTGGCCAGGGCCTGAAACCCCGCAGGCGCGGCCAGCCCCACCGAGAGGATCACCATCCCAAAGTCCTCTTCGCGAAGGGTGCCGTCCTCGGTCACGAAGGCCACCCGCAGGTCGCCGGTCTTGGGCACTTCTTTGACCGAGGAGACCATGCAGCGGCGATAGGTGACCCCAGGCAAGCTCTCGACCCTGTTGAAATAGCGCTCGAAGTCTTTGCCGAAGGTGCGGATGTCCATGAAGAACACCGTGGCCTCCAGGTCGGGGGCTATCTCCTTGGCCGCCGCCAGTTGCTTGGCGGTGTACATGCAGCACACCGAGGAGCAATAGGGATAGCCGCTTGTACTGAGCTCAGCCGAAGTAATGGAGGAATCCCGCGAGCCAACGCATTGAATGAAGGCCACGCGGCCTGGAGCCGCCCCGTCGGAGGGCCGCACCAGGTGGGCCTGGGTTGATCCAGCCAGGCTGACCATGCGCTCAAACTCGATGCTGGTTAGCACGTTGTCGTAGTAGCCGTAGCCGAACTCGCCCTTGAGGCGGGCGTCGAAAGCCTGGTAGCCAGGGCTCAGGATGACCGCTCCGACCTCGATCTCAGAGCGCCGCTCGGCCATCTCCAGGTCAATAGCTGCGGTGGGGCAGACCTCGACGCACTGGCCGCACCGCGTGCAGTAGTCCATGTCTATCACGTAAGCGTCGGGCACGGCGCGGGTGGGCGGACGATAGATGGCTTTCACCTGGTGCAGATGGCCTTCGTAGTCGTCGGGCCGCTCCACGGGGCAGACCTCGACGCACAGGCCGCAGTTGTTGCACTTCTCAACATCAACGTGGCGCGGACGGTGCAGAATAGCAGCCCTGAAATCTCCCGCCTCGCCCTCCAGGGATTCCACCTCAGCGTAGGGCAAGATCTCAATGTTGGGATGCATCCCGCAGGCCAGGGTGGGGCAATAGGAGGGCTGGTCGGGCAGCATGAGGCAGAGGCCGCACGAGTCGGTGGGGAAAGTGCGATCCAGCAGGTGCATCGAGCCGCCGATCCCCGGCGCGCTGTCCAGCAGATACACCTTGTATCCCATCTGAGCCAGCAGTTGGGCCGAGCCCATGCCGCTGATGCCAGCTCCGACGACTAAGACCGAACCATCCTTGGTTGAAATGCCCGAATGAGCTACCATCTAAGACTCCCGTTCACTGTTCCTGTTTCACCTGCTCCCATGCAATGCTTTTCCCCGCCAAATCATTCTCCCTGGCCCGCCGCATTCTGGCGATAAACTCAGGGTTGTGCACCAGAAGCCAATCTTCTAGCTCCTCTATGTCCCCGTGAATTAACACCATTTTCAGAATCCGCAGAGGTATCGCCATAGTGGGTTCCTCCACGATGGACACTACGTCGGCATGAACTCCCTGACGTGCTGACATCTCTTTTCCCCTCCCAGCCTCGGTTGATGATCCGGGGCACATTCTTGTCTGAAACACCAGATTCAGCCCCCATCTATGACTCCTGTTTGAGCTTTGAACGTCGAACCCTGAGCTTCGCTTGCTCTTGTCGCAACAACACGATGGTCGAGGAGGCAGCGGCTTTGGCCTGGGCCACGGTGTCGGGGATGTCCCTGGGCCCCTGGCAGCAACCCGCCAGATAGATGCCATCCCTGATGGTGTCCACCGGCCTCATCTTGGGATGGGCCTCGGCAAAGAAACCGTCGGGCGAGCGCTCCAGATGCAATAAGCCCGCCACATCTTCCACATCCGCCCGAGGCACGACGCCCGTGGCCAGCACCACCAGGTCCGCCTCCATCTCCAGCGGCTCACTCAAGAGCGTGTCCTCGGCCCGCACCACCACCCTGTCACCCCGCTTGTAGATCTCCGACACGCTGCCCCGGCGGTACATCACCCCCTCGCGCCTCACGCGATCGTAGAATTCCTCGAACCCCTTGCCAAAGGCCCGCACATCCATGTAGAAAATCGTCACGTTGGCGTCGTGGATTCTCTCCTTGACCAGATGAGCCTGCTTGGCCGTGTACATGCAGCACACCCGCGAGCAGTACTCGTGGCCCACGCTCTGATCCCGCGAGCCAACGCACTGGATGAATACTACCTCTTTCGGCTGCTTACCGTTGATGGATATCACACCTTTGGTGGGCCCGGAGGCCGAGGAGAGCCGCTCGAATTCGAGGCCGGTGATAACGTTGGGGTATCGGCCATAGCCCAACTCAGGCTTGATGTGGGCATCGAATTGGTCGTAGCCAGTGGCCACTACGATAGCCCCCACATCCAGCTCCACGATCTCTTCTTCTTGGTCGTGATCTATGGCCCCTCGCTCGCACAGCTTGACGCACTCCCGACACTCAGAGCAGATGCCACACTCCAGACAGCGGGCCGCTTCTTCTATCGCCGCCTCCAGCGTGAAGGCCAACTCTACCTCTCGGAAGTCCTGAACCCGCTCCTCAGGCTCAATCTCGCTGACGGGCAACCGGTGCTTAATCCCTCTCTCCTTACGGAGCAACTCGATCTCCTCTTCGGTCAGCTCGTCGGGAGGCTTCAGTACCTCGAACTCGCCCACGTGCATCGGCTGGCCGCGCAGGTACTGATCCATGGCCCTCGCCGCCCGCCGGCCGTTGGCCATGGCCTGGATGGCGATCCAGGGACCAGTCACCACGTCGCCACCGGCGAACACACCCTGGATGTTGATGGCCAGGGTATCCTCATCAACCACCAAGCGTCCCTGGCGGGAAACCTCCAGACCCAAGCCCTCAGCGAAGTCCAGATTAGATGCCTGGCCGAGGGCCGGGATGACGCTATCAACAGCAACGGTGAACCCCGAGCCCTCAATGGGGATAGGCTGCCGCCTGCCGCTGGCATCGGGCTCGCCCAGCTCCATGCGGATTAACTCCAGTCCCGAGACCCTGCCATCCTCTACCAATACCTTAGTGGGGGTCACCAGAAAGGTGATACTGATGCCCTCCGCTTCGGCACCCTCCACCTCCTCGGCCAGGGCGGGCATCTCGGCTCGAGAACGCCGATAGAGCATAGATACGTCCGTTGCACCCAGCCGACGGGCCACCCTGGCCGCATCAACAGCGGTGTTGCCACCGCCGATGACGGCCACCCTGTCGCCAATCTTCACTTTCTCGCCGAGACTGACGCGACGCAGGAAGTCCACCCCATGAATCACTCCCCGGGCGTCTTCGCCCGGCACCTCCAGCTTGCGGCTCTCGTGGGCTCCAGTGGCGATGAACACCGCCTCGTAGTCCTGCCGTAGGCCCTCAAGGGTGATCTCTTCCCCGATGCGGGTGTTGGTCTTTATCTCCACCCCCAGCCGCTCGATGTAGCCTATCTCGTCCTGGAGGATGACCTTGGGCAGGCGGTACTCAGGGATGCCGACCCGCAGCATCCCGCCCGGCTCGGGCAGGGCCTCGAAGACGGTCACCTCGTAGCCCATCAGGGCCAGGTCGTGGGCGGCAGTCAGGCCCGCCGGCCCAGAGCCGACAATGGCCACCTGACGCCCGCTCTTTTCGATCTCAGGGATTTCAAGTTCGTTTATGTCGAACTGCTCACAGGCAAAGCGCTTCAAAGCACGTATGGCCAGGGGGTCATCCAGGTGGTTGCGTTTGCACTCCTCCTCGCAAGGGTGGTAGCACACCAGCCCGCAGACAGCAGGCAGGGGATTGGTCCTGCGAATCAGCCTGTATGCCTCTTCGAACTTGCCCTCTCGGATCAGGGCAATGTAGCCCTGGACATCCATGTGCACCGGGCAGGCCATCTTGCAGGGTGGCGTCTCCTTCTTATCAATCACAAAGGCGTTGGGCACCGCCTGGGGGAAGGAGCGATAGATGGCCTTGCGCTTGACCAGCCCCTGGTCGAATTCGCTGTCCATCTCGACCGGGCAGTTCTTGACGCAATCTCCGCAGCCGGTGCACTTGTCCAGGTCAACGTATCTCGGCTTGTTTCTCACCGTGACCCTGAAATGACCCTTTTGGCCTTGTAGATCCACGACCTCGGAATAGGTCATCAACTCGATGTTCAGATTGCGGGCCACGTCCACCATCTTGGGGGTCATGATGCAGGCTGAGCAGTCCAGGGTGGGAAAGGTCTTGTCCAGTTGGGCCATGCGCCCGCCGATGCTGGGCTCCCTTTCCACCAGGTACACTTTAAAGCCGGCATCGGCGATGTCCAACGCGGCCTGGATGCCGGCTATCCCGCCCCCGATCACCAGGGCCGCCGGAGAGGCATTGCTCCACTCCACCTCGACTGCGACATCCTTGTCGTTCTTCAAAGTCATTCTATCCTTCTTCCTTCCCCTGGCACCGGGCGATAATTATACTACCATATCCCCCGCTAGGCAAACGCAAGTTGACCAAAGAGGGGGGGTATGCTATAATCACTGTCGTGACGTGCAACGGGTTGATGACGTAAGCTTCAGGTGATTTTTGTCATAGACAGATAGCTATTCCGATGGTATAATCGGGTTGTTATGCCGTTAGTGGAATGGAGGTGATAGACGCAGATCACACAAAACGTGGTTACAGTGCCGACCCTATTTTATCAATAACGAGGAGGTAAGTATCATGACCGAGTTAAGCGAACGCATCCAGAAAGCTGACTGGAAGAAGGAGAAGCACGTGCCGGTCATCGAATGTCCAGACCAGGTGAGGGCGGACGAGGTCTTCGAGGTGAAGGTTGGCCTGGGGAAGGAGATCGCCCATCCCAACACCACTGAGCATCACATCAGTTGGATCACCCTCTACTTCCACCCAGAGGGGGAGAAGTTCACCTACGACGTGGGCCACTTCGAGTTCAACGCCCACGGCGAGGCCGTCGCTGGCCCGAACCAGGGTCCCGTCTACACCCACCACGCGGTGACCACGTCGCTGAAGGTCAGCAAGCCTGGCTCGCTGCACGCCCTGGCCTATTGCAACATCCACGGGCTGTGGGAGAGCAGCAAAGAGATTGAACTGGCTTAAATCACGATCACCCGGAGGACTTCGACCAAGTCCTCGATACATAAAAGGAGGAAATAAACCATGAAAGGCAACGAGAAAATCATTGAAAGGTTGAACGCTCGTCTGGCGGACGAACTGGCAGCCATCAACCAGTATATAGTGCATTCCGAGATGTGCGCCAATTGGGGATACGGGCATCTGCACGAGGCGATCGAAAAACGCGCCATCGAGGAGATGAAGCATGCAGAGAAGCTCATCGCCCGGATCATCTTTCTTGAAGGAAGGCCCATCGTCAGCAGTCTGAACCAAATCAACATAGGTTCCGACGTTGAAGCGCAGCACACGAAGGATTGGGCGGCCGAGGAAGCGGCGATCAAGGTGTACAACGAAGACATCCGCTTGGCCACAGAAGTCGGCGACAACGGAACCCGTGAGCTGCTTGAATCAACCCTTTTGGATGAAGAGAATCACATTGATTGGATCGAGGCACAACTCGACCAGATCGAACAGATGGGGATCCAGAGTTACCTGGTGGAGCAAATAGGCTAAGCCGATTTCAGGTGCAACGCACTTCGGGAAGTGCGTTGCACCTGACACCGCCTCGTTGCCTCGTTACTCGTTGACCCGTTACTCACTCGCCAGGAGGTTACTATGCCAGCGGAAAAGGGCAGCGTGCCCGGCCGCCACAACGAACACCACGTCGTTTTCTATGGCCTGTCCACCTGCGTTTGGTGCAAGCGGACTCGCCAGTTCTTGGAGGATCAGGGAATCACGTTTGATTACATCTACGTGGATCTGCTTTCAGGCCACGAGCGGGAGGATGTGGTAGCCCAGGTTCGTCGTTGGAACCCAAGTGTGTCCTTCCCCACCATCGTGGTGGACAACTCCAGGTGCGTGGTCGGGTACAAACCGGAGCAGATCAAGGAGGCGCTGGGGTTATGAACGAGGAGATTGCCATTCCTGCCAAGGAGGTAGATGCCCTCTACGAACAGTTGGACCGGGAGGCGGAGGCTTCGGGCTATCACCTGAACCCCGATCGGAAGTTCACCTGGGAGCTGGTGAGGGGGTTGCTCGTCAACGAACAACGCTACAGCTACCGGGCCTGCCCTTGTCGGCTGGCCACAGGGGACAAGCAGCAAGACCTGGACATCATCTGCCCTTGTGACTACCGGGACCCCGACCTGCTCGACTGGGGTAGTTGCTATTGTGCCCTCTACGTCTCCGACGAGGTCTTGCGGGGTGAACAAGAAGTCCAGCCCATCCCAGAGCGCCGTCCGCCGGAGTGGCAGCGCTCCCAGGACCGCTCTGCCCGCGCACCTGCCCAACCAGGAGAGAAGCTTACCCTTCCTGTCTGGCGCTGCCGGGTCTGCGGCTACCTCTGCGCCCGCGAGCGCCCTCCTGCTGTCTGTCCGATTTGTAAGGCCGCGCGAGAGCGCTTCGAAAGGTTCTGGTGATTCAGGAAGATGACAGGCACCATTATCAACGTAGCCACTGTAGTAGCAGGCGGCACTTTGGGCACCTTTTTGGGCGAAAGGCTACCCGCCCGTATCCGTCACATCGTCATGCAGGGAGTGGGCCTGGTGACCCTGGCGGTGGGAATGAGTATGGCCATCACCACGAAGAACTTCCTGGTGGTGTTATTGAGCATCGTCATTGGCGGCATACTGGGCGAATGGTTGGGGCTGGAGGAGCAGCTGGACAGGGCTGGGAAGTGGCTGGAGGCCGGGGCTGCCCGGTTCCCTCTCCTGGCTCGGGGCGAATTCACCAAAGGCTTTGTCACCGCCAGCCTGGTCTTTTGCGTGGGGCCGATGACCATCCTGGGCTCCATTCAGGATGGCCTTTCGGGCGATTACACCCTGCTGGCCATCAAGAGCGTGCTGGATGGTTTCTCTGCGCTGGCCTTCGCCGCTTCGATGGGGATGGGGGCGACATTCTCTGCCATCACGGTGCTGGTTTACCAGGGGATTCTCACCCTGGGAGCCTCTCTCTTCCAAACCGTTCTCACAGATACCATCATAACGGAGATGACAGCCACCGGCGGGGTGATGATTCTAGGAATTGGCCTTTTGCTCCTGGAGATCAAGCGGGTCAGAGTAGCCAACTTCTTGCCCGCTCTGGCCATTGCCCCGCTGCTGGTGGCTTTGTGGGAAAAGTGGGGGGCCTAGGTGATCTGTTAAGGCTTCCCAATCCGCATTTTCAAACTCCTGAGCTATCTGGAGGTGGAGAGCTTGGGTCTCCTGATCATGGGCCATTTGAGCAAATTGAGCGTCTATCCAGGCTTCCTGCAGATGCTGTAGATAGGTTTCTACGGCCCGAACGATAAGGCTATTCTGGCTCTTGGTCAGGCCCTGGTTCACTGCCCGCTGAGGGAGCGATTGCGGCCATGGCCGTGCAATGGTATCTATCGGGCCGGGACAAGCTGCGCCCTGACTGGGCGTAGGCTGGAAGAAATTGCAGAAAGGAGAACATTACTATTACTCCATCACAGTGATTTTGATATGTTGCCGACATTGTGGCTAACATCATCATCTGCGGATTCCGCCAATAGCTCAGCGCTTGGCAAGGCAATGTCGGTTCTGAGACCACAGCATAAGGATAAGGTAATGATTGTTATCATAGACAAAAAGATGCCTTTATGGTATTATGTAGGGGTCTGTTTGTGAGAGGAGATTCTGAACAATGACAAAACAGGCGATTGTTTACGCTTGCATTGGCACTTCTAGCAAAGTGATAGGTAGCTAAATCCAAAACCCAAGAGGAGGTCAAAGATGCCGATTTTAACTGAGGACGTTCGCAGCAAAGTGCAGAAGGAATTAAAAGAACTGCCAAGAAAAACGAAGTTGGTGGTCTTCACCCAGGAGTTCGAGTGTGCGCACTGCCGCGAGAACACCTCCCTCGCTCAGGAAGTGGCTTCCCTCTCAGACAAGTTAGACATCGAGGTCTACAACTTCACCCTGGACAAGGAGGCGGTGGAGCGCTACGGGGTGGATAAAATCCCGGCCATCGTTGTGGAGGGGGAGAAGGACTACGGCGTCCGCTTCTATGGCATTCCCGCAGGCTACGAGTTCACCTCGTTCATCGAGGCCATCCAGGCCGTCTCGGCGGGGGAGTCGGGTCTTGCTCCGAAAACCAAGGAGACCCTGGCAGGACTGAAGGATCCCCTCCACCTCCAGGTCTTAGTCACCCTCACCTGACCATACTGCCCCATGGCTGTGCAGTTGGCACACCGAATGGCTATCGAGAGCGACATGGTGCGGGCAGACATGGTGGAGGCCTCCGAGTTCCCCCACCTGGCGGTTAAATACAATGTCTTCGGCGTTCCCAAGACGGTGGTGAACGAGGAAGTGAGCTTCGAGGGCGGCTTGCCTGAGCCTCTCTTCCTGGCCCAGGTCATGAAAGCAACGGCGAAGGAGGGCAAAAATGGATAAATGGGAATGTTTGGTCTGTGGGTACATTTACGATCCTGCCATGGGCGACCCCGATGGGGGTATACCGCCGGGCACGCCCTTTGAGGATCTGCCCGATGACTGGGTCTGTCCCGAATGTGGGGCCGAAAAGGACATGTTCGAAAAGATTCAATGAAATTTGTCATCATCGGCAATGGTGTGACCGGCATCACTGCCGCCAGGGCCTTATCCGAGGGAGGGGCAGAAGTCGAGGTCTACTCCCAGGAAGCCCATCACTACTACGCCAGACCCCGTCTCCATGATTTCCTGGCGGGGGAGATCGGGCTGGAGGAGCTGCCTTTTTATCCTCCGACCTGGTACGAGAAACGGGGCATCGTTGTGCACCTGGGAGCCGAGGTGGTGGGACTCGATCCCACGGCGAAGCGCATCGCCCTGTTTAATGGCCGCGAGGTTTCCTATGATCGGCTGCTCCTGGCCACTGGCAGCCGCCCCTTCATTCCGCCCATCAAGGGCGTGGAACGGGATGGCGTCTTCACCCTCCGAACCGTCGAGGATGCCTTAGCCATCAGAAGGTGGGCCAAGGAGGCGAAGCGTGCAGTGGTCATAGGCTGCGGGCTTCTGGGCCTGGAGGCAGCCAAAGTCCTCAAGGAGCTAAACCTGGAAGTAACCGCTCTGGAGACAGAGCCCTATCTTCTTCCACGCCAACTCGATGCTGAGGGAGGCGCCCTGCTGAAAAACCTGGTAGAGGCTATGGGCATCGAAGTGGCCCTGGAGGCATCCTCGCGGGCCATCCTGAGCGCCGGGCAGGCTACTGGGGTTCTGCTGCACGACGGACGCAAGCTAGAGGGAGGTCTCATCCTCATCTCGACCGGCATCCGCTCCAACGTGGAGCTGGCTCAGGAGGCTGGGCTGGAGGTCAACCGGGGTGTGGTGGTGAATGAGCATCTGCAAACCAGCGCCGAGGACATCTACGCTGCCGGCGACGTGGCCGAGTTCCGGGGCCAGGTCTACGGCATCATCCCTGCCTGTTTGGAGCAGGCGAAAGTAGCGGCTCTAAACATGCTGGGTGAGGACGTAGCCTACGAGGGCACCATCCCCTCCAACACCTTGCAGGTAGTAGGTATTGATTGCACTTCCATCGGGGTAGTCCATCCTCCGGCGGGTGATCACTACCAGGAATTGAGAAAATCTGGGGCTGGAGTCTACAAGAAGCTGGTCTTAAAGGACGGCCACTTAGTGGGGGCCATCCTGTTGGGCGAGAGAAAGGATGTTGCGCCGATCAGCCGGTTGATCCGCAGTGAGGCTGACGTCTCTCGCTACACTGAGAGGCTGCTGGATGAAGACTTTGATTGGAAGGGACTACTTTGATTTTCGATTGCCGATTGCCGATTTTCGATTCAGAAATCGCAAATCGCAAATCGGAAACACTCTATCTGAAGGAGGTGTAGGGCTATGAGCAGGCAAGAAGAAGCCCTGGCTGTTCTGCGTCGGGCCATGGAGAACGAGCGAGAGGGGTATCGCTTCTACTTGGAGGCTTCAGAACGAAGCCCCGATCCGGCAGGCCAGGGGACTTTTCGTTCCCTGGCTAGAGACGAGGAGAGGCACCTTGCTTTGCTTCTGGTGGAATACAATTCCCTCAGCGCTGGCGAGGGATGGTTAGATCCAGAGGAAGCACTGACCCGCGAGGTAGAGGTGGATATCACCAGGCCTCTCTTCCCTGGGGATGCACTGGCTCCACAGGAGAGGTCCCCTTTCGAGGCCACGTGGGCTGCGTATGATATCGAGGGGCTGGCAGGCGATCTGGCAGCTTTGGAGTTCGGCATGAATGTAGAGGAGCAGTTTTACAAGATGTACGAGAAGGCTGCTGCGGAGACCGATGACCCACTTGGCCGCCGGGCTTACCAGTTCCTGATGAAAGAGGAAAACCGCCACTTCAAGCTCCTGCAGGAGGCCCACGATTACCTCAGCGATAACAAGCACTGGTGGGACGCTTGGGAGCTTCCATTCTTCGAGGGATAAAATCCAATGAAAGGAGAGAAACAATGCACGAGATGACAGCAAGCAATCTGAGGAGCAGTTTCGCTGGCGAAAGCCAGGCACACATGCGCTACTTGATCTACGACGACAAAGCGGAGAAAGATGGATTTCCCAACGTCGCCCGTCTCTTCCGGGCCATCGCCTACGCCGAGCAGATCCACGCTACCAACCACTTCCAGCAGCTACGGGACCTCAAAGGATCCGCTCTCACGGTGGCCGGCGCCGGCTTCGGCCTGGGCCCCACCGCCGAGAACCTGGAGGTGGCCATTGAGGGCGAGGAGTTTGAGGTCAACGAGATGTACCCGGTCTACAAAGCAGCGGCGAGTTTCCAGGATGAGAAAGGGGCGCTGCGTAGCTTCGACTGGGCCTGGAAAGCCGAGCAAATTCACGCCGCTATGTACAGAGAGGCCAAAGCGGCCGTAGAGGCGGGCAAGGACTACGATATCGGGTCGGTCTTCATCTGCTCCGTCTGCGGACACACCGTGGAGGGCGAGGCCCCAGACCGCTGCCCTATCTGCAACGCCAAACGAGAGAAGTACGTGGAGTTTAGCTGATTCAAAGAACCCCCACCCCAGCCCTCCTCCGCTTGCAGGGGAGGGAGCAGCAAGGAGAGAGCATGACACACCAGGAGGAGCTGGATCAACTGTGCATCAATACCCTTCGCACCTTAGCCATGGATGGGGTGCAGAAAGCCAACTCGGGCCACCCCGGGATGCCCATGGGCGCGGCGGCTATGGCCTACGTGCTGTGGACGCGCTTTCTGCGGCATAACCCAGCCAACCCAGCCTGGCCAGACCGGGATCGGTTCGTGCTCTCGGCAGGGCACGGTTCCATGCTGCTGTACAGCCTGCTACACCTCACCGGCTATGATCTACCGCTGGAGGAGTTGCAGAGTTTCCGACAGTGGGGCAGCCGCACCCCCGGCCATCCCGAATACGGCCTGGCGCCCGGCGTGGAGACCACCACTGGCCCGTTGGGACAGGGCTTCGCCAACGGCGTGGGCATGGCCATCGCCGAGGCCTACCTGGCCGCGCACTTCAATCGCCCCGGCCACAAAATCGTTGGTCACTACACCTACGCTCTCGTCAGCGATGGCGACCTGATGGAGGGTGTCGCCTCGGAGGCCGCTTCGCTGGCCGGGCACCTGCGCCTGGGCAAGCTGATCTATCTGTACGACGACAACCGCATCTCCATCGAGGGCAGCACCGACCTGACCTTTACCGAAGATCGAGGCCGGCGCTTTGAGGCCTACGGCTGGCACGTGCAGCACGTGGATGGGTACGACCTGGAGGGCATCGCCGCCGCCATCCGCGCGGCGCGGGCCAACCCCCGACCTTCGCTCATCATCGCCCGCACCCACATCGGCTACGGCAGCCCCAACAAACAAGACACCGCCGAGGTGCACGGCGCGCCGCTGGGCGAGGAGGAGGTGCGGCTCACCAAGGAGAATCTGGGCTGGCCCACCGAGCCGCCGTTCTTTATCCCCGACCAAGCCCTGGCCCACTTCCGTCAGGCCCTGGAGAGGGAGAACACCTGGGAGGCGGAGTGGCAGGCTCGTTTCGACGCTTACGCTGCCGAGTATCCCAAACTGGCCGAGGAGTGGCATACGGCGATGGCTGGCGAGTTGCCTGCGGGCTGGGACACAGACCTGCCCACTTTCAGGCCGGAGGATGGGGCGCTGGCTACCCGCGTGGCCTCAGGCAAGGTGCTCAATGCCATCGCTCCTTACCTGCCCACCCTGATGGGCGGCTCGGCGGACCTGGCCCCCTCCTGTAACACTTACCTGAAAGGCTACGGCGACTTCTCTGCCGATAGCCCGGGCGGCCGCAATTTCCACTTTGGGGTGCGGGAACACGCCATGGGCGGCATCCTGAACGGTATGGCCTTGCACGGGGGGGTGATCCCATACGGCAGCACTTTCCTGGTTTTCTCCGACTACATGCGCCCCAGCATCCGCCTGGCGGCGATGATGGAGTTGCCCGTCATCTACGTCTTCACCCACGACAGCATCGGCATCGGGGAGGATGGTCCAACCCACCAGCCGATAGAGCAAATAGCGGCGCTGCGAGCCATCCCTCACCTCACTGTGATCCGCCCTGCCGACGCGGCCGAGACCGTCGTCGCCTGGCGGGTGGCCCTGGAGCATCGCGCAGGGCCGGTGGCGCTGCTCTTGACCCGACAGGGCCTTCCAATTCTGGATCGCGCTGTGTTGACCCCCACCGATGAGCTGGTGCGCGGCGCCTACGTCCTGGCCGACGCCGAAGGAGGGCAGCCCGACGTCATCTTGATTGCCACGGGCTCTGAAGTGCACCCAACTCTCGCGGCCCAAAAGCGGCTGGCCGAGCAGGGAGTGAAGGCTCGGGTGGTCAACATGCCCAGTTGGGAGCTCTTCGAGCGGCAGCCCCGATCCTACCGCGACGAAGTGTTGCCTCCTGAGGTGATGGCTCGCCTGGCTATCGAGGCCGGGGTGCCGCAGGGCTGGAGTCGCTACGTTGGAACCGGTGGTGACGTGATCGGCATCGAACGCTTCGGGGCCTCGGCGCCATACAAAGTGCTATGGGAGAAGTATGGTTTCACGGCGGAGAACATCGCCGCTCGCGCCTTGGAGATGCTAAAAAGAGAGTGAAACATGTCGAACTCGCCTGATTTGATCGTCGTGGATGGTATCGAGGCCTTCACCGATGGCGGGCCAGACAGGGGCACCAAAGTACGGGCTGAGGTGATGCTGGCCGGCACTGACCGGATAGCCGTGGATGCCGTGGGGAAAGGAGTGTTAGCAATGCAGGAAAATAGTGTTGCTTTGCAAGCCTTGCGCCAGGCCATACGCCTGGAGGAGGATGGTTACAAGTTCTATGCCGAGGCTGCGGAGAGGACGGCGGACCCACGAGGCAAAGAGATGTTTCTCTCCCTGGCCGACGACGAGAAGCTGCACCTGCGCATCGTGCGGGATCAGTACGAAGCCCTGAAGGGCGGCAAAGGGTGGGTCTCCTTCCCCGAGGTGATGGGGGTTGAGCCAATTGACCTGGGCAAACCCCTCTTCCCGCCGGACGAGGGGGTTATTGATCCCGAAGCCAGTGATATTGACGCCTTGCTGTTCGCACTGCAGATCGAAAACCAGAGTTACGAACTGTACCGGAGGGCGGCTAGCGAAACAGCGGATTCTGCGGGCAAGGCAATGTATCACCGTCTGGCCAGCCAAGAGCGCAATCACTTTGACATCCTGATGCTTAACTACGAGCATCTGGTCAGCACCGGAAGCTGGCGCGGTCTGTAAAGCCAATACCCAATATTCAGATCATGGTTCACGAACACAGTGCCCATCGTCTCACCGAACGCCGGGGTTTGATCCTGGCCATCATCTTCACCGGCACCATCCTGCTAGCCGAAATCATCGGCGGAATCCTGACCAATAGCTTGGCTCTTCTGGCCGATGCTGGTCACATGTTGGTTGATGTTGCTTCGCTGGTGATGAGCTTACTGGCCCTCACCTTCGCCTTGAGGCCTCCCAGCAAGGAGCGCACCTTTGGCTTCCATCGCCTGGAGATCCTGGCTGCTCTGGCCAACGGCCTGACCTTGATCCTGGTCTGCCTCTACATCTTCTACGAGGCATATCAGCGCATCTTAACCCCCCAGTCGGTGCAAGGGACAGGGATGGTGGCCATCGCCTTCGTCGGCCTGGTGGCCAACGTGGCGGCCATCCTCGTTCTGGAGAAGGGAGAGAGCCTCAACGTCCGCAGCGCCTTTCTGCACGTTCTAGGCGACACCCTCTCCTCGGCGGGCATCATCGTGGGTGGCCTGGTGATGCTTTTCACCGGCTGGTACATCATTGATCCCATCATCAGTGTACTCATTGCCCTTCTCATCCTTGGCAGTGCCTACCGGGTCACTATGGAAGCCATCAACATCCTGTTGGAGGCCACGCCCAGGGGCATTGATCTGCGCGAAGTCGTAGAGGCGGTACAAAAGGTGAATGGGGTGAGGGACATCCACGACGTGCACATCTGGAGCATCACCTCGGGGCTCCATGCCCTGAGTGCCCACCTTCTCATTGACGACCAGATGACCAGTTGTAGCGTGGACATCGTGGAACGGGTACAGTCTCTCTTGAAGCACGATTTCGGCATCGCCCACACCACCCTCCAGTGTGAGTGTGAATCCTGTGCCAATGGAGAGATGGTCTGCGTGCTGGACCAACACTACAACGGATGGAGAATGTAACGGATTAGGGGAGAAAAGCTATGAATCAAGCCGATGCTATCGAGAAGATTGTCAAAGAGAGCAAAACCATCGCCGTGGTGGGCCTTTCGCCCGATCCCACTCGGCCCAGCCACAACGTTGCCCGCTACCTGCAGGCTCAAGGCTACAGGATCATACCGGTGAATCCCTCGGTCGAGGAGGTCTTGGGGGAGAAGAGCTACCCCGATCTGGCTTCTGTGCCGGAGGACGTGGACGTGGTGGACATTTTCCGGCGCGCCGAGCATGTCCCGGCCATCGTAGAGACAGCGATTGTCAAGGGAGTGCGGGCAGTATGGATGCAGGAAGGAATCGTCCATGAAGAGGCGGCAGCAAGAGCACGAGAGGCAGGGTTGTTGGTGGTCATGGACCATTGTATGCTCAAGGAGCATCGGCGCTTAACGAGCGAGTGAACGAGCCAATGAGTAACGGGTTAGCGAGGCAGCGGTCGCCTGGTTAACCCGTTGACTTATTGCCTCGTCAACTTTTCACTTATTTAACATAAACTCTTGACGAACGGGGTCAAATCTGGTAAAATATGGGGGAGATGAACAAAGAACTTCGGCAGCGCGTGCCGCCCGGCCAATATGTAACGGAGAAGTTCCCTATTCTTCACCTGGGTCCCATCCCCCCCTTTGACCGGCGGAGATGGGATTTCAAAGTTTGGGGACTGGTGGATAATCCGGTCAGTTTGACCTACGATGAACTGCGGGCTTTGCCTGCCAAGGAAGTCGTAGCCGACATACACTGCGTCACTGGCTGGAGCAAACTGGACACCTGCTGGGAAGGAGTCTCTCCACAGGAACTCCTGCGCTTGGCCCGGCCCCAACCCGAGGCCGCGTATGTTTTGGTTCACGGCGATGGAGGTTATACTACAAATCTGCCTCTGGAAGCCTTGCTTGATGATGACGTCGTATTGGCCTACGGCTACGAGGGGGAAGATCTGCCTCCGGAGCACGGCGGGCCCCTGCGGCTGGTAGTTCCCAAACGTTACTTCTACAAGAGTGCCAAGTGGGTGCGGGGTCTGGAACTTTTGGCCAAAGATCGTCCAGGCTTCTGGGAGCAGCGAGGTTACCACAATGACGCCGATCCCTGGAAAGAGGAGAAATTCGCTTCGTGACGGGATCATCGGAAAGCAGTGAAAAGAAGGGAGACTGGTGACATGATGAGAACTACCTGGCGTATCGGGAGGGTTTTTGGCATAGACATCAACATAGATTCCAGTTGGCTCATCATCTTTGCCTTAGTCATCTGGACTCTGGCCGGATCCTACTTCCCGCAACAATATCCCCGCTGGCCGACCTGGTTACATTGGGTAGTGGGCGTGGTTACCGCCATCCTCTTCTTTGGCTCAGTGTTGGGTCACGAGTTGGCCCACTCCTTGGTGGCCATTGGCCGAGGAGAAGAGGTGAGTAGTATCACTCTATTCATCTTTGGCGGTGTGGCCAGGATCACAGATGAGCCAGAGAAGCCGCTCACCGAGTTACTGATGGCCATCGTGGGGCCCTTCTTTAGCCTAGCTGCTGGGGCAGCCTTCGGCATCCTCTGGTTTCTGACCCGAGATCTCTTTCAGCCCCTGGGCGCTTTGGCTCGTTACCTGTCCATGAGCAATGTTTTGTTGGCCATTCTCAACCTTATTCCTGGCTTCCCTTTGGATGGAGGGCGAGTGGTGCGGGCATTGATCTGGGGGCTCAGCGGGAACCTGAAGCTGGCCACCCGACTGGCCTCTTGGGCAGGCCAGGGGATAGCCTTCCTCTTCATGTTGGGTGGTACCTGGCAGATCTTTGGAGGCCGGTGGCTCGATGGACTTTGGATCATCTTCATCGGCTGGTTTCTGTACAGTGCGGCCACCAGCGGCTATCGCCAGGTACTGCTCAGGGAGATGCTGCAGGGGATCAGAGCTGGCGATCTCATGACCGCGGACTTCGCCACGGTGAGGGAAGATCTCACCCTGCAGCAGTTGGTGGACGAGTACGTGTTGCGACTACGCGAGCACTCCTACCCTGTGGCCGATGGCGGCAACCTGCGGGGCATCATCTGCTTGCACGACGTCAAGACGATTCCCAGGGAGAGGTGGCCCTTCACACGGGTCAGCGAAGTAATGACCCCCTGGGCGGAGCTGGAGACCGTCGCACCCGGAGATGATGGCAATACCATCTTGGCGCGCCTGAGTGCTCGGGACGTTCGTCAACTGCCGGTGGTGGAGGGAGAGAGGTTGATCGGCCTGTTGCGCCGCAGCGATGTGCTCCGCTATCTGCAGGTGCGAACGGCACCGGGGTACTGAAAATCAAGTAGAGGTGTTGGGCCAATGTATCCTGAGAGTGAGATCTTGTTTCCACCCCGTTGCGTCCCAGGCCTCCAGGGGCTGAGGGATGAGCAGTGGGACGAGTTAGTAGAGCGAGTCTCGGCCTTGCCAGAGACTCACGAGGACAGTCTAGCTTTCTGTTACATGATGATCAAGCTGTGTAAATGTCTGAGGTGCGACCTTGGCAGCTATCGGGCTTCCCTGGGCTGTTGCACCTGTGCGCAGCGGGCCATCAAGGGTTTTAAGGGCTCTGACAGAGCCTTGTTGCGCTATTACGACCGAGCCAGGAGAGAAGTCCTGGGATACCTAGAAAGCACCGGCGCAAAAAAGAAGGCAGCTTGAACTTGGTAGTCTGAGGAACGAGCGAGACCGTTCGCAAGGGTTCACCCAATGAAATCCGTCAGGGTGAACCCTTTTCCTTTGGGTTGGGTGTGTGAGAAATTGTGGAGATGTGGTTTGTCACCTTGATGTCAATGTAGTATAATTGACGGTATGTTGAATTTTCCGACAGACTCAATACGCAATGCGTGATGCAAGATGCGAAACTTCGTGCCTTTCCTACTGATCCTATTTGTCATCGCCGCTCTTCTGCGAGTGGACTTTTTCTTCACTGTCGTCTATCTCTTCTTCGTCGTTTACCTGCTGTCGCGCCTCTGGATAAGGCGCACGGTGAATCACTTACGGGTCCAACGGCGCTTCACGGACCACGCCTTCTGCGGCGAGCAGGTGACAACCGTGCGTGACCTGGAACGACTCTACGAACCACCTGAACGCAGCTTTCTATATGTCTCCCCTACGGAGAGTCTCACCAATCGCTTCTTTTGGGGTGGAGCGGTACTGCTGTTTGCGACCGGCATCACCCGGATTGGGATCGCCGCCCTATTGAACCTGAGCCGCCCTCCGGTGCCGGGACTGGTGCTCAACGTGTTGGTCTACTTCCTGCTGGGCCTGGTGATGCTGGGCCAGGTGCACTTAACCTGGCTGCGCAAACAGTGGCAGGCCCAGGAGATCAAAGTGGCCAATGACAAGGCTATTTGGCAATCCCCCTCCTCCCCAGCGCCTGATCCGACCTCCTCAACTCCTGCAACGGGAGCCTGTCGTCCCCGGTGGCGGTGCCTCCGATTGGTTCGAGATCTTGCGATCGCTTCTTTTCTGGATAGCCGCACTGGGGATGCTCCTCTACGTGATCCGCAGCTATCTGTGCGACCGCCCCGAACTGTTACAAGCTCTGGTCGCACGGAGTCCGATCCGCGCCCTGCGCGATTTCCTGGTCGCCCTCTGGCGTCGCCTGTTTGGTTTGGCAGAGGCTGCCAGCGAGCGCATTACACGACGGCTGTCGCAGCAACGGGTACGAGTCAGGTCATCCAAGAGGCCTTTCCGCTTCTTCCGGCTGGGCGCGCTATCGCCCCGCGAGCACATTCTCTACTACTACCTGAGCATCGTGGAACGGGCGCGCCGGCAAGGCTACCCCCGTCAGAGGAGTGAGACGCCCTTCGAGTACGATACAACCTTGGGACCTGAACTGCCAATGGCACGACAGGAGCTGACCTTGCTTACCCAGGCCTTTGTGGAGGCGCGTTACAGCCGCCAAACTTTCGATCGCGAACAAGACCGGCAAGTGCGCGCCATCTGGAAACGGGTGCGAGCCGCGCTACAAGCACTCAAGCGCAAATGAAACCTTATGAGGCTTTCTCCCGATGGTCCTGCTGATGGCCCTTCTCGGCATAACCCTGGGGGCTATCTTCATCCAGTCAACCGCTCTGGCGGCAGAGGTGGTGGCCGAAGAAGCGAAGGCCATGTAAAGCGAATTTGACAACGAACAGATGTTCTGGTATAATCTGGGCGTCGAACATTAGTTCTACATGACGAGGCTTTTCTTCACCAGCAGAGAAGAGAAAGCTCTCAGGTTGGAGGGCATCCTTCACCCGTGATCATCAGAGAGATCGAGTGTAAGTCCATCCTCACCAAATCGGGCATTGAGGGGGTTGACTACGCCATCAACCCCTACGTCGGCTGCAGCCACGGCTGCGTCTACTGCTACGCCATCTTTATGAAGCGCTTCACCGGACATAAGGAGGACTGGGGCACCTTCGTGGACGTCAAGGTCAACGCGGCAGAGGTGCTGGCCCGGCAGATGCGGCGAGCGAAGCCAGGCAACATCGTCTTGGGCACAGTAACCGACCCCTACCAATCACTAGAAACGAAGTACGGGATCAGCCGCGCCTGCCTGGAGGTGCTCACCGCCTACGATTTCCCTGTCTCCATCCTCACCAAATCCAACCTGGTGCTGCGCGACCTCGACCTCCTCCGCCGACTCCGTGACGTAGAGGTTGGCTTCACCATCACCACCCTCGACGAGGAGGTGTGGCGGGTGTTCGAACCCCGCTCCTCGCCCGCCACGGCCCGCCTGGCCGCTTTGAGCAAACTGGCGGAGGCAGGGGTAAAGACCTGGGCCTTCTGTGGGCCACTCCTGCCCTTCCTCTCGGACGGGGAGGAGCAGATGGACGCCCTCTTCGGAGAGCTGGCGAGGGTGGGCGTCTCCTATATCATCGTGGACAGCATGAAGCTCAGCGGCGCCATTGGTGGGAAGGTCAGAAGGGTGCTGGAGAAACATTACCCCGACCTGGGGGAGGGATACCGCCACATTGCCGCCAACCGCGTGCCCTACCACGAGGCACTGATGGCTAAGGCGCGGATGCTCGCCGAGAAGCATGGTTTGGCCTGGGGGGTGTGATCGTGAAAAACGCGCCTTTGACCTACACCATCCGTGCCGGCGGAAGTAACCGAAGTTCTTGGAGGATACCTCGGTTGCGATAATGACCCGTTTATGCTACAATATACCCGATCCGGTTGTACATCCTTTGCCAGGGGCAGGGATAAGGCCGGGGAGAAGGTGCGCATCACGCTGAGCAGGAGGGATATGAAGCCAATGGTGCTGTATGATTTGGAGATCGAAGTGGAGGAACTGGACGACGGCAGCGGGTATCGTTACGTGGCCACCAGTCCCGATCTGCCCAACCTGATCGTCGTGGGAGATACGCTTGAAGAGGTATTGGCCCTGGTTCCACAGGTTGCGGCGGCGTTGATCGCTTCGATGAAGGCCGCTGGCGACGCGCTGCCTGAAACGGTGCGAGTTATTCCTGCCCTGCCGTTCACGTCCCGCGTGGCGGTGCCGGCATGAAATACGCGGAACTGACGCGGAAACTGAGACGATTGGGCTGCTACTTTACCCGATATGGGGCAGGCAGCCACGAGATATGGCGTAATCCGGCCACGGGCAAACAGGTCTCGATCCCTTATCATCGCACAAAGGAGATCGGGCCGAAACTGCTATCTCGCATCCTGCGTCAGTTAGGCATTGAGCGCAAGGGTTTTGACCAGGCATGAGGACAGCAATAGCGCATCCGCACCTGCCCGTCCTGGAGAACCTCAGGCGCATACGGCGCATCGGCTTGGAGGCTTGGCTAGACGAGCAAGAAGCATACTGGGCCGATCCGCGTCGGCGGGACAGGTGGCTCCAACTGCACCGGGAGTGCGGGGCCAAGTATGAGAAGACATACGCCTGAAGGAGCAGGTGAACTATGCCCGAAGCCGATTGGAAAAGCGTTCTCAGAGCGGATCCAACCGATTGGCTCCTGGAGCCCGAGAATCCCTCGGTGCGCTATTTCACACTCATGGACATCCTCGACCTGCCTGCTGATACCCCCGAAGCGATCGAGGCGCGGGCAGCCATCCCCCATTCGGAGGCTGTGCAGACCATCTTCGCCCGCCAGGACCCCGCTGGCTGGTGGGACACACCGGAACGGGCCACCGGGATCAAACGCGCCTCGGGTCAACTCCTCATGCTTTCCCAGTTGGGTGTACTACCCGACGAGCGCACGCGCCGAGGCTGCGAGTTCGTGCTGAGCGAGCCCTGGCTTCCGACGCGCCGACCGGTGTGCATTGTGCCCTGCTACACCGCCAACTGCCTGCGCTTCCTGGCGTACTTCGACTACGGGGACGACCATCGTGTGAAACAAGGCTGGAGAGCGATGACCGAGCGGCTGGAGCGGGACGATGGCCTTTTCTGTTGGTACCAGAAGCAGCGCCCCTGCCATTGGCTGGCGGTCAAAGCGCTGTGGGCCTTCGCTGCCGCCCCCACCATTCAGGAAGTCCACGCGGCGATGACTAGGACGGCCGAGGCGCTACTCAGCCACCCCTTCGACTTCACAGGTGAGGGAGCCCACTGGCTGCGATTCGGCTTCCCGTGGTACTTCCAGTCCGACCTACTGGACGCGCTGGAGGCGTTGGCCGCCTGCGGCTACGCCGCCGACCCACGGTTTCAGACACTGGCGCAGCACGTCGTGGACAAACAGCAGGATGACGGTCGCTGGCTCAAGGAGGGCGGCTCCACCGCCGTGCGCATCGAGCGCAAGGGGCAACCCAGCAAGTGGATCACCCTCAAAGCCCTGCGTGTAATCAAGCAAATCGAGGCGGGGCAAAATGCCCCCCAAGTCCCTTGAATTCCCGTGAGTCCCCTCAATTACACGATAAGTGCGGAGGTGTATGAAATGCATCAGATTGAACTCAAAGGCAGTTACGAGCAGATGGGACGTCAGCAAGGTCATCCCTTGAAGGGCATGACCCTGCCCCCGCCAGATCCCAAAATGCTCCGTTTTGCCAAGCAGTGTGAGGAGATTGTGGGGCAGTATGCACCAGACTTGCTGGACGAGATGCGGGGACTGGCGGAGGCGGCCGGATTGGACTATGAAGCCTTGATGACTGTGACCCTGACCGCCCCCTTTGAACCCCAGGATGTACCCGGTTGCACCGTGCTTGCGGTAACGCCGGAGCGAACGGCCGATGGTCGCCCTATCGTCGGCCGGAACTACGACTATTTCCACGACATCTCGGAGGAGGGGGCAACGACCTATCGCACCTATCCTGAAGGGCGCTACGCCAGCCTGGGCAACTGCGACATCTGGGTGGGGCGCGAAGATGGCCTCAACGAAGCCGGCCTCTTTGTAGGGATCGCAGCCTTCTTCCTGCCGGGCGTGCAGCCAGGTCTGACCTTCTGGCTTATCGCCCGCCTGGTCCTCGATCGCTGTGCGACGGTGGACGAGGGACTGGAGTTGATCCAGCGCGTGCCCCACGCTTCGAGTTACACCTACCTCCTGGCCGACCGCGCCGGCAAGGCCGCCGTCGTGGAACCAACCGTGGAGGGGGTCGAGGTGCGCTACCCCGAAGACGGGCTGTTGGTGATGACCAACCACGCTGTCTGCTCGCGGTGGGCCGGCCGGGAGGCGTTCGTGCCGCCCGATTCCCATCCCCGCTACAACCACCTCCACGAGTTGCTTGGGGGCGATAGGTTGATAGATACCGATGACGTGAAGCAGTCGCTGCGTGACCACGAGGGTCTGGTCTGCTCCCACGGGGCACATTTCCCTGATCGCAAGTTCGGGACGCTCTGGTCGGTCGTCGGGCGGCCAGGCGAACGGCAACTGGACATCGCGGCAGGTTTTCCTTGCCAGGCGGAGTATCGAACGGTGAATTTCTGATGAGAGGAATCTCTGCATCCCGGGCTGTTCAATATCAATCCTGATCTCAAGGAGAATCAATGAAAGACTTGTTTTCCAAATGCGGTTGCAACTGCGGCCGCTGCCCATCTTACAAAGAAAACCTTCAGACCGACGGGGACAGACAGCGATGCAGCGACGGATGGGCGAAATACCTGGGCTTCCGACTAAGTCCTTCCAAGCTTCGCCGCTGCGACGGCTGCCAGGCGCCGGACGATGAAAATCCGGTGCGCTATCAGAACTGCTACGTGCGAAGATGCGCGGTAAGAAACGGCGTCAAGACCTGCGCCCATTGCTCTGGCTACCCCTGTGAAGATGTGCCAAGGGTTTCTCTCTCGGCGGATGCGAGGGAGAGAGCCGCCGTCCGACTAGGAACCCCGATACCAGAAGAATACTACCTCACTTTCATAGAACCCTACGAAGGCATTAAGCATCTGCATAAAATACGTGCTTCCCTTGGCCCGGAAGACATCGTAGAGATGACCAAGGTTTCCGCCAGGCCTGAACTCGTAGACTTCCCCGACGACCTGCCCTTCTCCAAGGAAGAGACCTCGGCGCTTGAAGCCCTCCATCGGCTCATAGCAGCGGTAGAAGTCGTCAACGATGTCTCATACGCTCGGCAGGCAGTGCTCGAGAAAAGGAGGCGGTACTTACTTAAGCTATTGTGGGCGTTCGGACGCTTCGGCCAACCCAAGGAGGAAGGCGGTTCACACCTTGTAATTGACGGCGAGACTTATTTGGCACAGAAGATACACTCGAGCTATTCAAGGGTGAAGGACTACTATAAGGCTCTGGAGGAATACGGCGTGCGCTGTGAACATGTCCCGTTAGCGGAAGAGGGATGGTTGACTCCGACGGGGGCGTTGAGGAAAGGGGGGTGGTTCATGAAGATGTCCTTTGGTGATGATGCTGGCGGCGTATCCGTCTTAGAAGCGCTTCGGAGCTATGTGGCTAGGCTTGACGAAGAGTACGGCGAAAGGGCATTTAGATATTTCTCCAAGGCGGACATGCGGGTTTTAAGCAAAGAATGACAAAGACATTGTTTAAGCAAGCTCACAGGATATTCGAGCAGTGAAATGATAAAAACTGATCTGATTCAATGGTCGCTGGAATCGGACGAGCCCTGGACCCGTTACCGCACGCTGGTGGATCTGCACGACTGGTCCGAGGATGACCCAGAGGTGCAAGCCGCCCGCGCCGAGATGCTGATCCATCCGCAGGTACAGGCACTCATCACTGAGGCCGCCACCTGGCCCGGCTATGCCCTCCAGCGGCACAACGACGCCAGCCACGCCATCTACAAATTCAGCACACTGGCTGACTTCGGCGTGCGGGCTGACGATCCTGTACCTGTCCTGAGCAGAGTCGAAGGAATGGCCGTCGGCATCGAGGCTGTGATGGCTCACCAGTCACCGGAGGGGGCTTTCCAGAGCCTGGTGAACGTCCCCAAAGCGTTCGGTGGGACAGGTGAGGATGGGTGGACATGGATGCTGTGCGACGCGCCGACGCTGCTCTACGCCCTGCTGGCCATGGGCCTGGGCGACGACCCGCGCGTGAAGCGGGCGGTGGATCACTTGGCCGGCCTGGTGGGCAACAACGGCTGGCGCTGCATCGCCGCACCGGAGCTGGGCAAATTCCGAGGACCGGGCCGCAAGGAGGATCCATGCCCCATCGTCAACGTCTTTGCGCTGAAGGCACTGGCCCAAATACCAGAACTGCTCGACAGCCCGGCCACGCACACCGGTGCCGAGATGCTCCTCTGGCACTGGGAACACCGGACCGAGCGCAAGATGTACATGTTTGGCATCGGCACCGACTTCCGCAAACTCAAGTATCCCTTCGTCTGGTACGACATCCTGCATGTGGTGGACGCGCTCAGCCGCTTCCCCTTCGTCCACACTGATCCCCGCTTCCGGGAGATGGTGGAAGCCATCACCGCCCAGGCTGACGAGGCAGGACGGTACACCGCCAGCTCGATGTACCGCGCCTGGAAGGACTGGTCCTTCGCTGACAAGAAGCACCCCTCGCCCTGGCTCACCTTTCTGGTGTTACGGGTGCAAAAATGGATCAAGGAGTAATAGACATGGAATATCGCAAACTGGGCAAAACAGGTCTCAATGTCGGCGTCATCGGGCTGGGAACCGAACACCTGAATGGACAGATCCGGGAGATAGTGGTCTCGGTTGTGCAGGAGGCCATCGAGCGCGGAGTCAATTACTTCGACCTGGTTTTTTCCTTCCACGAATACCTGGATAACCTGCGCGTGGCGTTTCAGGGACGTAGGGAGCGTGTCATCCTGACCGGACATCTGGGCTCCACGGAAAAGAATGGGCAGTACTGCAAAACACGGATCGCGAAAACGTGTGAAAGGTTTTTCCTCGACCTTCTCTCAAGCCTCGGCACGGAGTATGTAGACATCCTGTTCCTGCACAACTTCAATTCAGTCAAGGACTTGGACAACGTGATGAAACCCGGCGGCGTGATGGACCTGGCCTGCCGTCTCCGAGAGAAGGGCAAGGCCCGGTTCCTCGGGATCAGCGCGCACTACGTCGAAGTGGTGAGAAAGGCGGTAGAGAGCGAGCAAATAGACGTGGTGATGTTTCCGATCAACTTGCTTGGAAACGCGATGCCCGGCAGAAAGGAACTGCAGAATCTCTGCGCGACGCGTGGGGTAGGCTTGGTCGCGATGAAACCGTTCGGTGGCGGAAAGCTGTTAACGCAGAGGGGCACATTTCGAGTGCCGAAGTATCAGACCGGCGGTGAAAGCTACAAGGCCAAAATTACCTCCGAGAGCACCCCGGCGCAATGCCTCAGCTATGTGCTGGCGCAGATGGGGGTCTGCACGACGGTCCCCGGCGTCAAGAGCAACGCCGAACTAGCAGCAGCGCTTCACACGCTGGAGACGACCGAGGCGGAACGAGATTTCAGCAGTCTCGTTACGAGCTTTGGCAGATACGAAGAAGGGGAATGCGTGTACTGCAACCATTGCTTACCCTGCCCGGCCGTGATTGACATTGGGCAGATCCATCGCCTGGCCGACGCCGCCCAGTGGAGCCTCTCTGAAGAGCTGCGAATAGCCTACAACGCGTTGCCGGTGAAGGCCTCGGCCTGCACCGAATGTGGGGCCTGTACCGAACGCTGCCCTTTCGGTGTGGATGTGATTGCGAGAATGAGACAGGTGGTCGAGTTGTTCGAGTCTTTCTGAAAATCTATACAAAAGGAGGAAATCTAATGGACAAGATCATCGCTTACTGTGGACTGGTGTGCAGCGACTGCCCGGCCTACATCGCCACCCAGGCGGACGACCACGCCGCGCTGGAGCAGGTGGCGGCGCGATGGCGAGAGGAGTTCAACGCGCCCGACATCACCGTCGAGTCCGTCATCTGCGACGGCTGCGTGACCGAAGGGGAACGCAAGTGCGGCCACTGGTATGAGTGCGACATCCGCGCCTGCGGCATGGAACGAGGTGTGGTCAACTGCGCCTACTGCGACGACTACGGCTGCGAGAAGATCGAGCGCTTCTTCGGCTTCGTGCCGGCCGCCAGGGCCACCCTGGACACCATCAGACAGGGGCTCTGAGGTAGAGCAGTCTCCCCCAGGCTCTGAAGCCTGGGGGAGACTCTCTTTTAAGGAAGTGGCCGAGGCAATGGCTGGTAGTTTAGCGCCTCGTAGACACGCCCTAAGCGACTGGGCTCAGTCCCTCGCCGCTTCCATCAGTCTCACCACCTGATAATCTGATGCCTCCTCGGCCTGTTGGAGCGTCTTCACCACGTCGTAGCAGGCCTCGATCTGCCGGGCAATTTCATCGGGAGCAAGCTCCGGTTGGGCGCTGATCTCGACAGTCGCCAGGGTCAGCATCCAAGCCAGCAGTTGCTGGAAGGCTTCGTGGTTGAACCAGAGCACGTCCCGGTAGCGGTTGACCTGGAGGAACTGCTGTACCTCGCTGTCCCTCAGCCAAGACACCAAAACCTGGTAGGCCCGCCCCTTCTCGGTCGGCTCGATCTCGTGCCAACCCCGGTGGTTGATCAGGATCTTGACAGTCACCACAGCCCACCAAGCCGCGCCCTCGTCCAGGCCCAGATCCTGTAGGGCGCCGGCGACGAGCTTGCCCAGCAACCATTCGTCCATCCAGCCCCGGCTTCGCCCGGCAAAGCTCTCGTCGCCCGCGACCTTGCCCAGAGCATGGATGAACAGCCAGCTCAGCAGCGCGCCCCAGACCTCGATTTCCGATTCGGCAATCGGCAATCCGCAATCCGAAATCCGCAATCGGAGGATGACCTCTAACTTGCGTCGGATCTCCTGGGCGATGACTGCCTCATCGCCGGTCCCGCCGCTGAACTGTTTGGCCTCGCGGAGCAGGCGCAGCACCCGGCGTTCCGCTTCGGCCACCAGGCCTGTCCTGAGGCCTGCCGAAGGATCGGGGTCGAGTTGCCCGCCCGGCTCGGTCACGCGGTTGTTGATGAGCCAGCGGAGGTGCCCCGCGTTGACCAGTTCCCGGAACGCTCCGTGAATCGGCTGCAAGAACACCTCGCGCAGCGCCTCCTCGATGCTGGGCACGCCACGCCCGTTCAGGTAGGCGGCCAAATGGGCATACTGGCGCCACTCGTTGTCCTGCACCTCGCGCCAGTCGAGAAAGACATGACACTGGTAGGCATCCAGTTCGACGTACAGGCCATTCTGGCACAGCTCCCGGCTGTTGCGGATGTACTCCAGGCCGGTGAGGTGGTCACGGAAAATACAGAAGGTTTCCCCGTCGTTGTGCAACTCCAGACCGTGCAACCCCAAACCCTCGCCCAGGCTGCGCTGCACCAGCGTTCGATCATCGCCGCTCTGGATGGAATAGGTCACCGACATGCGCACCCATCCCTGGGCGGTGGCGAACTTGTTGTGATAGACCACCAGCCCTCGCTCGTGGCCCGAGCGGTTAGAATAAGCGAAAACGTCCTCGTTGACGTAGCCCTCCGGTGTGAAGAAATCGTATAACAGGAAATCCTGGACCTCGGCGAACAGGTAGCGCCGGTGCAACAGGGGAAAGATCTCCCGCTGGTGGCGCTCCACCAAGTAGCCGTCGGGCTTTTCGTCCCAGTAAGCGCGCCGGTACTCCATGCCGTACTTCTCAGCAAAGCCCTCGATCTGGCCATGGCCGAACATGGGCAACCCTGGCAAGGTGGCCATCATGGTACAGATACCGAAATACTTGTCCCCCTTGCCGAACTGGGCCACGGCGGTCTCCTCGTCGGGGTTGTTCATGAAGTTCACGAAGCGATTGAGGATCCTGGGATCAAAATCCAGCGTGTTCTTCATGACCGAACGGTACTTGGCGTTGTCCTCGTCGCGGAGCATGTTCATAAAGGCGCTGTTGTAGACGCGGTGCATGCCCAGCGTGCGCACGAAGTAGCCTTCCAGCAGCCAGAAGGCCTCGGCCAGCAGCAGGGTGTCGGGGGCTTCGGCCGCCACGCGGTCTACCACCTCCCGCCAGAACTCGACGGGCATGGCGGCGTCGAACTCGGCCCTGGTCAGCCCGTGGTCCGCCCGGGTGGGAATTGCCCCACCGGTGCCCGGTTCGGGGAACCACAGTCGCTGGTAGTGCCGCTTGGTCAGAGTCATGGCCGCATCAAAACGGATGATGGGGAACAAGCGGGCCACGTGCAAGATGGTCTGGATCACGGCCTCCCGCACCTCAGGGTTGAGGTAGTTCAACTGGGCGGTGTCGTTCCAGGGCATGCTGGTGCCGTCGTTGCCATGATAAATGTACTTCTCGCTGCCGGTCCAGCGGTCCACTCGCTTGAACACCACCGCGGCGTCGCTGCGATTGTAGTAGTGATCTTCGATGAAGATACCCACGCGCTCGTCCTCAGACAGATCGGGCCCGTTGAAACCGTAGGATGGGAAGGGGCTGTAGTCCAGCGAGACGAACCAGTCGGGATGCTCGATGGCCCACCTGGAATAGATCCCCACGTGATTGGGCACCATGTCGCTGGCCAGGCGGATGCCCCGCTGCCAGGCTCGCTCCCGTAGATTCCGATAGGCCGCTTCTCCTCCCAGCTCGGCGGCGATCTGGGAGTCGTACAGGGAGTAGGCCGACGACACCGCCTCTGGATTGCCACAGAGCTGCTTTATCTTACGTGAGGCTGGGCTGCGCTCCCACAGGCCGATCAACCACAAGCCGGTGAATCCCCAGCGGGCCAGGGTGTCCAGTTCCTCGTCAGGGATCTGATCCAGGCGCGTGATGGGGCGTTGATACTTCTGGGAAAGCTGGTGTAGCCAGACGTAGGTGTTCTTGGCCAAAAGCACCAGGCAGGGCATCCAATCGAGATCGGCGCTGAAACGTTCCCGCTCGAATTCCAGGCCGCCAAATTCGTACACCAGGGCGGGACCAGGCCCCAGGAAGATCGCTTTCTCCTCTTCCTGGATCAGGTCCAGACTGCTCAGTAAACGGTAGAGGTAGCTGCCCAGCAACGCTGCCCACCGTTCCCGGATATACTCCAGTTGTGCAGGAGGCGAATGGGGATGGGCCAGGGCCGGGCTACGCAGCATGTCCATCAGGTTTTGGTTCTCCGGACCGAAGCGGGGCTGGACCTCGAAGAACTCGTACAGGCTGTCTATGACTTGGGGGTAGGTGGTCTCCCTGGCCAGATCGTCGTCGTCGAACAACTCCAGGAAGGGGGAAAAGGCCGGGTTGGCGTTGGCCAGCCAGAGGAGCAGCATCTCTTCCAGCACGACCTGGCGATGGGATACGCCGCCTGTTTCGCCTTCCAGATAGGCATCGAGCGGGACCTCCCGCCGGTAGACAACCACAGGTGGGAACTGGTCGGCAAAGCGGCGCAGGGCCTCGTCCACCGCCTCCCGGCCCACCTGCTCGTACAGCCAGTCCAATGCCTCCTGCATGACGTCAGGGCTTCTCTGTTGACGGTACAAGCCAACCACGTAGTGCAAGATTTCATCAATCAGCCCCACGGCGTTGATCTGGCCGGCTTTCACCGCCTGCTCAGGGAAGCTGACCAGGTCCCGCCGTTCGTTCATCTTCTGGGCGAACACCCGCGCTGCGTGAAAGTTGGCAAAAAGGACGTTCCCACTCAGCGAAAACAAGGGTTCGTCGAAACGGTACAGGTCCCGCGCCTGGCGGGAGACGTGAAACTCCATCTGTACTGCACGCTGCTTTGGCATCGTCTTTTCCCCCCCCTTCATCCCCCCCAGGTGGGAGGGAGGCGGCTCAATTATGAGCACTGTAACTAATGGACAGTATAGTGCAAAA
Source organism: uncultured Anaerolineae bacterium (assembly GCA_964446635.1). Lineage (GTDB taxonomy): Bacteria > Chloroflexota > Anaerolineae > VGOG01 > VGOG01 > CAYUPJ01. Next base: position 6,292 of record CAYUPJ010000010.1, on the reverse strand, counting down.
GACTAGCCGTGTCAAGGTGAACCCTTGAGAAACAGGTACTCAGGCTAGTAACAGCGGGAGCGATGGACAAGAAGGTGGCAGGATAGTTGACAAAATCCCTCAACTATACTATAATTTTTCAAGTTGTTCGACGAGAGGGAATTGGAATGCAAATTTCAACCAAGGGGAGGTACGCCTTGCGGGCGATGATTGATCTGGGCTTGCATATGGATCAAGCCCCAGTTCTCAGAAAGGATATCGCCAAGAGGCAGGAGATCTCCCTTCACTATATTGCCCAGTTGTTCGTAGAGTTGAGAAAGGCAGGACTCATTGAGAGCGTCAAGGGGCCAGGAGGTGGTTACGTCCTGGCTCAGGATGCGGATAAGATAAGGGTTGGAGACATCATCAGGGCCGTTGAAGGGCCAATCGCTCTTGTACAATGCATTGGTCTCAACCAGGCGGGTGCCTGCCATCGGGTGGATGACTGCGCAGCCCATCTGCTTTGGAAGAGGCTATCGAAAACGATAGAGGAGGTCTTGGACTCCGTCACTCTAAAGACTCTGTGCGACCAAGCCGGTGGGTTTGCAGGGGCGAAGGACTAGACTTTTGTTCCATCAAAAGCTCAAAGGGGGAACCACAATGGCAAGAATCTACCAAGATATTACCAAGACTATTGGCAACACGCCTCTGGTGAAACTGAATAGAATTACGGAAGGGCTGGAGGCCACCGTGTTGGCCAAACTGGAGTCCTTCAATCCCCTCTCCAGCGTGAAGGATAGGATCGGGGTGAGCATGATTGATGCTGCGGAGCGTGATGGATTCATCAAGGAAGACACCATCATCTTAGAGCCCACCAGCGGCAACACCGGCATCGCCCTGGCCTTCGTCTGCGCGGCCCGGGGCTACCAGTTGGTTCTGACCATGCCGGAGACGATGACCCTGGAGCGCGGGAGCCTACTGAAGGCGCTGGGAGCAGAGCTGATTCTGACTCCCGGAGCCGAGGGGATGCCAGGGGCAATGAGGAGGGCCGAGGAGCTGGCAGCCCAGGATCCGAGGTACTTCATCCCCCAGCAGTTCAAGAACCCAGCCAATCCGGCCATCCACCGCGAGACCACGGCCAGGGAAATCTGGGAAGACACCGACGGTCGGGTGGACATCGTGGTCGCCGGCGTAGGCACCGGCGGCACCATCACCGGCGTCGCGGAGGTAATCAAGCCTCTTAAGCCTGGTTTCAAAGCCATCGCCGTCGAGCCGGCTGCCTCGCCCGTCCTCTCCGGTGGCCAGCCCGGCCCCCACAAGATCCAGGGCATCGGCGCTGGCTTCGTCCCCGATGTCCTGCGACTGGAACTGGTGGATGAGATCATTCAGGTCGCCAACGAGGACGCGGCCGAAATGGCCCGTCGGCTGGCGAAGGAGGAGGGGATACTGGCCGGCATCTCCTCAGGCGCGGCGGCCCATGCTGCCCTGCAAGTGGCCGCCAGGCCAGAGAGCAAGGGGAAGCTCATCGTGGTCATCTTGCCAGACACGGGGGAGAGATACCTGAGCACTCCCCTCTTTGAAACTGGATAAAACGCGAGGAGGGAAATGTGTTCGAGCGGATAAAAGAGGATATTCAAACCGTTTTCGCTAAAGACCCGGCGGCCAAGACCATTTGGGAGGTGCTCTGCTGCTATCCTGGCTTGCACGCTCTCTGGCTGCATCGGATAGCTCACTTCCTGTGGCAACACAAGCTGCTCTTCCTGGCTCGCCTTCTCTCTCACGTGAATCGCTTTCTGACCGGGATCGAGATCCACCCTGGGGCCAAGATAGGTCGCAGGTTCTTCATTGATCATGGCATGGGAGTGGTCATCGGTGAGACAACCGAGATCGGGGACGACGTTCTAATGTACACGGGGGTGGTTTTGGGCGGCACAAGCCTGGAGAAGAAGAAACGCCATCCCACCATCGGTAACAACGTGGTGATTGGTACGGGAGCGACGGTGCTGGGTCCCATCACTGTGGGAGACGGCGCCAAAATCGGCGGTGGCGCGGTGGTGATCCAACCTGTTCCTCCTGGGGCAACAATGGTAGGAGTGCCGGCAAGGATCGCCGGGCCAAAGAAGCCAGAAGGCCCGGAGACAGACCTGGAACACGGCAGGTTGCCCGACCCGGTGCTGAAGGTCATAAGCGAGGTTTTGGACAGGCAGAGCAGACTCGAGGAAAGGGTGCGGGAGCTGGAGACGGCCCTGCCAATGGTTGTCCCCTTAACCTTGCCCACGGAGGCTAGAATAGTGTCGTTGACACGAGGAGGAGAAATGGAAACCCGAATTCGTCAGGCCCTGAAGGAGGTGCTTGATCCAGAGGTGGGGATCAACGTCGTAGATTTAGGGCTGATCAAAGAAATCATCATCAACGGCGGAGCGGTGGAGGTGCGAATGGTTCTGACCACGCCCGCCTGTCCCCTGGTTGGCTATCTCGTGGAGCAGGTCAGGCGTAAGACCAAGAGCGTGGATGGAGTTGAGGCCGTCGAGGTGACCATCCTGGACGAACCCTGGAGTTGGGAGCGATTCGCCAACCGGACAGGTAATAAGTTAACGAGTTGACTAAGTATGGTTACACTACATCCCCATATCCAACCCACGACCAGCACCATCACCATGGCGAACCGCTGGGACCATTTTCTGGCACGCTGGGGTGTCAACCGCAGTGGCCATCGGGTCGAGCCGGGACTTTATGCCCTGGGCAACCCCACAGCGGATTCGCCCGTTTTTGTCACCGCCAATTACACCATCAGCTTCGACGTGCTGCGGTCGGCGCTGGCGGGGTTTGACGGCTACATCATGGTGCTGAACACCTACGGCATCAACGTCTGGTGCGCGGCAGGCAAGGGGACCTTTGGCACCGATGAGGTAGTGCATCGAATCGAAGCGATCAGGCTTCATGATGTTGTCAGCCACCGCGTGCTGATCTTGCCCCAACTGGGCGCAGCCGGCGTTGCCGCCCACGAGGTCAAGAAGCGCTCAGGGTTCAAAGTCGAGTACGGCCCGGTGCGGGCAGCCGACCTGCCGGAGTATCTCAAGACCGGCCAGGCCACGCCGGAGATGCGCCAAGTGCGCTTTACCGTGTATGACCGCCTGATTCTGATTCCGGTGGAGTTAGTTCACGTCCTGCTACCTATGCTGATCGCGGCGGTAGTCGTGTTCTTCACCGGTGGCCTCCTGGCATCTGCGGCCACAGTCGTGGCCATCCTAGCCGGCGTGGTCTTGTTCCCCATCCTGCTGCCCTGGCTCCCGACCCACGACTTCAGCAGCAAGGGGTTCATCCTGGGTGGGGTAGTGGCCCTTCCCTTTGTCGTGGCTGCATTCCTGCGTAACCCGGACGCAGCGTGGTGGCTGCGGGCCGGTGGGGCATTGACCCTCTTGCTACCCTTGCCGCCAGTGACGGCCTACCTGGCGCTGAATTTCACCGGCTCGACCACCTTCACTTCCAGGAGTGGAGTCCGCCACGAGATATTCACCTACATCCCCACCATGGCCTGGATGTTGGGAGTAGGCGTCGTATTGATTATCGTCTCATCTCTGCTCTGAGTGTTGGGAGGATGATCATGATTCGTGCATCTGAGCTGAACACATTGCAGTACGATCCAGAGCTATGCATCGGCTGTGAGATGTGCGTCATCGTCTGCCCTCATGCGGTGTTTGCCATGAACAGCCGCGTGGCCCAGCTCGTCCGTCCCGAAGCGTGTATGGAGTGTGGGGCCTGTCAGCTCAACTGCCCGACAGGTGCGATCACGGTAGAAAGTGGCGTGGGATGCGCTGCCGCCATGATCCGTGCTGCTCTGGCCGGCAAGAAAGAGCCCACATGTACGCTGGCCTGACAGTCGGTCTGTTTGTGGACACTTTGAAGCCCGTCCAGCCAGCCTCTGAGAGGTGAAAAGTCTGTTACGCGAAATAGCATCAGGTCGCAACCAGCAAGGAGGGTGGCGGTCCAGACTGTCACCCTCCTCTGTTTACTGGACTTAACCACCTAGAGCAGCCGGCTGATATTTGCCCGTATCTTTTTGGCCACTTGTGCGTCTATACTATTGGCAAGAAGTTATCTTTTGCCGCAGCAGAGCGATATCTTAGCCCTTGTTGAGAGCGCGAAGCTCTACGAGCCAGAGGCATTGGCCAAGCTTTGCGAGCTCTATTTCAAAGATGTCTATAGCTACATCTACTATCGGGTCAGCAACGTTAAGGACGCCGAAGACCTCACCGACGATGTCTTCTTGAAAATGATAGAAGGAATCCGCTCCTGCCGTTCGCGTGAAGAGAAATCTTTCCTGGCTTGGCTTTTTCGCATTGCCAAAAACAGCGTGACTGACTACTACCGCCGCCGGGCAGTGCGCGATCACCTACCCCTGGATGAGAAGCACCTACGTCCGTATGCTGGGCCGGAGGTGCCCGTTGAGACAAAGCTCACCCAGGAACGATTACAACAGGCCCTTCTACGACTGACGTACGAGCAACAGCAGGTGATAATTCTCAGATTCATCGAGGACTTGAGCAATGCCGAAATAGCTCACATTCTTGGCAAACCCGAGAGGGCAATTAAGTCTCTCCAACACCGTGGCCTTGCTTCCCTACGCCGTATTTTAGAGGGGGAGGGGTGATCCATTATGAAAGAGAACCTTGACCATGCCTTGGACGAGTGTTTAACCCAGTTGTTAACAGGGGATGAGAGGGGAGAGGAATCCCTGGCCCTTCGGCAAGACTCAGGGCAGGCTCAACATCCTGATGATCTCCTCCAACTGGAGCCCTTACTGCGTTTGGCCAGGGAAATCCAGGCCCTGCCTCGCCCTGAGCCAAATCCGAGGGCCTTGAGGGCTACCCAGGCACGGGTGCGAGAGGCTGCTATACTGAAAAAAGAGGAGGCCCGACGAGGGGGCTTAGTCTCTAGCTGGCTAACTGGCCGAAGGCTCTCGCTGGCGTTTACACGGGCGCTGGCCGTGGTAATCGCAGTGGCGGTGATTGGCTTCGGCACCGTGGCCGCTTCGGCCGATAGCTTGCCCCACAGCCCTCTCTACCCAGTCAAACGGACTACTGAGCGAGTGCAACTTCTTCTCACTCTCAGCTCTGGCGGCAAAGCCCAACTTCATCTCTTCTTCGCCGAACGGCGGTTGAACGAGACCATGAGACTAATGAGCTGCTGTCAGTCGCTCGATGAAGCCACCCTGATGTCCATGTTGGAGGAGACTGACTTAGCGATAAAGATGATCTGCGCATTGCCGATACCCGAAGCTGAACCACTACGTAATAGGGCTACTGAGTTGACTGCCTACCAGCATACCTGTCTGAGTCAGATGAAAGGCGAAGTCTCGACCGAGGAGTCGTGCGTCCTCGATGAAGCCATCGCTGCCTGTCACTGTTACGAACAGATGCTAACAGGGGAAGTTCCCGACATGCATCAGCCGACAGTTGTGCCTGAGTAAAACAACTCATGAGGAGAGAATCATGACCAAGCGGAAATCGCGAAGACGCCAACGAACGCCCACTCGCCAAAATCGTTCTCGGGCCTGGCCCTACCTATTGCTGGGAACTTTGGGTCTCGTAGCCGTGGTCGTAGTGATGTCTATAACAAGCGGCCGGTGGACATCGCCCTCGCCAGCCCCAGCGACACGAACGACTCCTGGAAACGACACGAGTCGCCAGGCCGATCAGGTTCCCTATCCTGAAGTGCCTCGCATCTCTCTGGCCGAGGCCCAGGCCCGGTACGACGACGGAACAGCGCTTTTCGTGGATGTGCGCGGCCAGGAGGAATACGACACGGCCCACATTCCCAACGCCATCTCACTCCCCCTGGCCGATCTGGAAGCGCGCTACCAGGAACTGTCTCCAGATGCAGAGATCATCACCTATTGAACCTGACCGGATGAGAGATTGAGCGCCCGTGCGGCGCGCATCCTGATGGACAAGGGGTACACCAATGTCAAGGCCCTCCTGGGGGGCCTCCGCCCCTGGCAGCAGGCAGGATATCCGACCGTCAGTAGCCAGTAGTCAAATGTCAGTAAAAGGGTTCTATTATGAATCCCGTTAGCTTCCCCCTGGTCTTCTTGGCTGGCTTGTTGTCCTTTCTCTCGCCATGCGTTTTACCGCTGGTGCCCATTTACCTGAGCTACCTGTCGGGAAGCAGTATCTCCGGCGACTCGGCATCCAACCGATGGCAAGTCTTCAGCCACTCCCTGTTCTTTGTGGTGGGCTTCACCTTGGTCTTTGTCATCCTTTTTGGCCTGCCTACGACTATCCTGGCCAGCGTGCTGCAGCAGTACAGGGATTGGATCACCAGGATCGGCGGG
>CAYUPJ010000009.1:0-39673 GCA_964446635.1 uncultured Anaerolineae bacterium | reverse complement strand
TGAAGGCCCAGCGTAGAATCCGCGGGCTAGGCTGAAATTTAACAATGTCAAGTTATGAAGAAGGTAATGACTGAAGACACACAGACAATAGAGAATGACACTATGCGCGCCGAATATGATTTCACGGGTGGAGTGCGTGGCAAACACTACCGAGCCATGCAGGGTGGGTACACAATTACTATTCACAAGGCAGATGGCACAACCCTCGTCAAAGAGGTGAAACCTGCAAAAGGCGCGGTCATATTAGAGCCAGATGTCCGAAAGTATTTTCCAGACTCGGATTCTGTCAACGCGACACTGCGTTCCTTGATTCGGCTCATTCCCACTCAGCGGAAACCCATCACGAAATAGCGCGGCGCATAAACGCAGGAATACCGAACACGCACGAGCGGAAAACACACACGCCCCAACAACGGCACGCGCGCGGTTTTCTGGCGCGGTTGGTTGGCTAAAGACATCGTTGTCTTTTCATCAAGCGTGCCGTTGCGGGGCGCTTCAGCGTTACCTGCCATTGGGGGCAGAACCAAGGAGAGCGGGTTTGAAAGAGAGGGCAAGAATAATGATGTCCAAATTCATTCTGATTACCGGGCGCACCGCCGGGCAGGGGGAGGCGCTCCACAAAGGGAAAGAGTCCGACGAATACCGCCAGGCGACGGGGTTCGTGGAGATGAGCCACCAAGACAGAGAGCGCCTGGGTATCGAAGAAGGCCGGCGCGTCCGCGTGCGCACGGCCTTCGGCGAAGCGGAGTTGGAGCTGCGCGAGAATGACCTGCCCGAGGGGATGATCTTCGTGCCCATGGGTCCCGCAGCCAACAGGCTCATCGGAACGGAGACCAGGGGGACCGGGATGCCCGATTCCAAGGGATTGCAGGCGGAGGTGGAGTCGTTATGATACTAGAGAACGTGGTTTGCCCCTTCTGCGGCTGCCTCTGCGACGACATCGTCGTCGAGGTGGAGGATAACCGCATCACAGCGGCGAAGAAGACCTGTAGCAACGGCCGCAGCCTTTTTCTCCATGCTCGCACTGAAGCCACACGTCCCACGGTGGACGGCAAAGAGGTGGAGTGGCCTGAAGCCATTGACGCGGCGGCTCGCATCCTGACCGACTCGGCCAGCCCGCTCATCTACGGTCTCAGCTCCACTGCCTCCGAGGCCCAGCGCAAAGCGATAGCCCTGGCTGACCTGCTGGGGGCCTCCATTGACAGCACCTCCTCTGTGTGCCACGGCCCGACCACCATCGGCATCCAGAACCAGGGCGAGCCCACCTGCACCCTGGGCGAGATCAAACATCGCGCCGACCTGGTGATCTTCTGGGGCTGCAACCCGGCCGAGGCCCACATCCGCCACTTCGCGCGCTATTCGGTGTCGGCACGGGGTAAGCTCACTCCCCAAGGGCGCAGGGATCGCACTGTGGTCGTGGTGGACGTGCGGCCCACCCGCAGTTCCAGGAACGCCGACATCTTCCTGCAGCCGCGCCCCGGCTCCGACTACGAGGTGCTGACCGCGCTGCGGGCCCTGCTGAAGGGCGAGAGGCTGGAGGTGACGGAGGTCGGCGGGGTGAGCGTGGCCCAACTGGCAGAGCTGCTGGAGCGGATGAAGGGCTGCCGCTTCGGGGTAATCTTCTTCGGGATGGGGGTGACGCAGACGGGAGGCAAGCACCTGAACATCACCGAGTTGCTGGCCTTGGTCGCTGAGTTGAATGCTTACACCCGCTTTACTACCATGCCCATGCGCGGCCACGGGAACGTGGCTGGAGCTGACTGCGTGCTAACCTGGCAGACGGGCTATCCCTTCGCCGTGAATTTCGCCCGCGGCTACCCGCAATATAACCCGGGGGAGTTCACGGCGGTAGACATGCTGGCTCGCCAGGAGGCCGACGCGGCCCTGATCATCGCTTCCGACCCCATAGCCCACTTCCCAAAGCGGGCTGCCGATCACCTGAGGTGCATTCCCACCATCGTCCTCGACCCTGAGGTGAACCTCACCGCGCGGGAGGCACGGGTGGTTTTGCCTACCGCCATTTACGGGGTCAGCGCAGCCGGCACCGCCTACCGCATGGACAACGTCCCCCTGCCGCTGAAGAAAGTTGTAGACTCTCCCCAACCTACAGATGAGCAGGTACTGGACTGGATTATCGAAAGGGTGAAAACATGATCGGTATCATCAACGGCGAAGTGTACGATCCCCAGAACGGGATCAACGGCGAAGCGCGTGACATCTGGATCGAGGACGGCAAAATCGTCTCCGCCCCAGTCGCTTCCCCCCCAGGGCCTGCCCTGAGCAAGGCCGAAGGGTTGAGGGGGACTGAGGGGGGGCAGATCATTGACGCTGCCGGCCTGGTGGTCATGCCCGGCGGCGTGGACATCCACAGCCACATCGTGGGGGCGAAGGTGAACGCGGGCCGCAAGTTCCGTCCAGAGGACCACCGCGACCACGTCAGGAGCCGGACGGCCTATACTCGGTCGGGATCGGGCTATACCGTGCCCAGCACCTTCATGACCGGTTACGGTTACGCCGAGATGGGCTACACCACGGTGATGGAGGCGGCGACCGCGCCCCTGGTGGCCCGCCACACCCACGAGGAGCTGGAGGACACCCCCATGCTGGACAAGGGTGCCTTTATCACCATGGGCAACAACCATTTTATCATGAACTGCATCCGCGATGGGCAGCGGGAGAAAGCACGCCATTACGTGGCCTGGCTGCTGGGGGCGAGCAAGGGATATGCTATAAAAATCGTCAACCCCGGCGGAGTGGAGAACTGGAAGTGGGGGCGCAACGTGGGCGAACTAGATGACGAGGTCATCGGCTTTGGTGTCACCCCGCGCCAGATCATTAGTACCCTGGCCTGGATCAACGACGAGCTGGGGCTGCCCCACGTGCCCCACATCCACGGCATCAACCTGGGGCAGACTGGCAACGCCCGCACGACGGTGGAGACCATCGAGGCCCTCGAAGGACGCCGGGCTCACCTCTGCCACCTTCAGTTTCTCAGCTACGGGGGAGAGCCGGGCAAAAGTATCCGCTCCGGGGCAGAGCCGGTGGCCCGCGCGGTCAACCAGCACCCCAACGTCACGATAGACGTCGGCCAGGTGATCTTTGGCGAGGCCACCACCATGACCTCCGATGGCCCCTTACAGTACCGCCTGCACAAACTGACGGGCAACAAGTGGCTCAACGACGACGTGGAAGGGGAGACGGGCGGCGGGGTGGTGCCCATGCAATACAAACGCAACAACCCCGTCAACGCCGTCCAGTGGCTCATCGGCCTGGAGCTCTTCTTGCTGATTGATGACCCCTGGCGGGTCTTCCTGACCACGGATCATCCCAACGCGGGGCCATTCTTTTGCTACCCCCAGGTCATCAAGCTGCTCATGGACCGCAACTATCGCGCCGAGGTGTTGGAAAAGGTGCACCGCCGGGCGCGGAAAGGCGCACTGCTCGCCGAACTGGACCGCGAGTACTCCCTGTACGAGATCGCCATCATTACCCGCGCGGGCACCGCTCGCGCCCTGGGCCTTAAGAACAAGGGGCACCTGGGCGTGGGGGCTGATGCCGACGTAGCCATCTACCGCAAGCTGGATGACAAGGAGGCCATGTTCGCCAAGCCCTACCTGGTGCTCAAGGACGGCCAGGTGGTGGTTCGCGATGGCCAGATCGTGCGGGAGCACCAGGGACGGACGCTCTACGTGGCTCCGCCCTACGATCCAGGAATCGAGGGTGACCTCCGTGCACATTTCGAGACCTGCTACACCATCTCCTTTGACAACTATCCGGTCGCGCCGGAGTACCTTACTCGAGGCGAGGTGATCCCATGCGCCTAAATGGAGTCGAGATCGAGGATACGTTTGCCGAGGCGTTCAAGATGCGGGCCGCGCGGGTGATCATCACCGCCGTCAATGAGCGCTGGGCGCTGACGGCGGCCCAGGTAGCCACGGGCTTCGCCACATCCGTCATCGCTTGCGGCTGCGAGGCGGGTATCGAAAGGGTAATTCCAGCGGATAAGACCCCCGACGGTCGTCCAGGCATCAGCATTCTGGTCTTCACCATGGGCTCCAAGGGGATGGAAGACCAGTTGATGCGCCGGGTGGGTCAGTGCGTAATGACCTGTCCCACCACCGCCTGCTTCAACGGTCTGGAAAGCGAGGAGAAGCTGAAGATCGGCGGGACGCTCCGCTACTTCGGCGATGGCTTCCAGATCAGCAAGCTCTTTGAGGGGAGGAGGTTCTGGCGGATACCGGTGATGGAGGGGGAGTTCCTGGTCGAGGAGAGCTTTGGCATCCAGAAAGCCATCGGGGGCGGGAACTTCCTCATCCTGGGCGAGAGCCCCGATGTCACCCTTGAGGCGTCGGAGAGAGCGGTGGAGGCAATGGAGAAGGTCAAGGGAGTGGTGCTGCCCTTCCCTGGCGGCATTGTCCGCAGCGGGAGCAAGACAACGTCCCAGTATAAATTCCTGCGCGCCTCGACCAACACCGCCTACTGTCCCACCATCCGTCGCCAGACCGAGTCCGCGCTGCCGGAGGGCGTCAACTGCGTGCTGGAGATCGTGATTGACGGCCTGGACGAGGAGGCCATCCGGGAGGCGATGCGGTTTGGCATCCAGGCCGCCTGCATCCCCGGCATCGTGCGCATCTCCGCCGGCAACTACGGCGGCACGCTGGGTCAGTATCAGTTTCATTTGCATGAGATAGTTGGCAGGGCTTAAGCTGAGTTCGGCGAATGGACAACGCGCTCTGCTTGCGAGATGGCTTCCGCATAAGACCCCATAGAGAGCGATTAGGCAGAAAATTCCGTATAATCAGTAGTTGGGCCTGAGAAAGAAATGACATGACCAATTACAAACCGTACAAAGATTTCACGGCGCGGCTGAAGCTCTTGGTCAGCAAACACCCCGACCTCATCACTATGACGTTGAGCAATATTTTCACGATGCGCCTCATCGGGAACAAAACGCACGGTGATCTCGCCGAAATTGCGATTGCGGAGTTTATCAACCAGTACATGTACGATTTTCGCTCTGTGCATGTCGGAAAAGATCTGTATCGAGCTAAGTTGCATGAGGAAGATATCAGAATCATCAACGAAATCACAAAGGCTGAGTTTCCCGTAAGTCTCAAGGCCTATGGTGATGGTCCTCTCCAGTTATCCACTGACAAGAACTTCACGATGTTTCCCCGGTTAGAGCAGGAGAACGGTGACATTCAGGGAAAAGAGGCCGTCCTACAGATTTTCCAAGATCCAGCCTTCGCGGAATTCCGTAACATCAACGTGCTTCCGCTGATCTATAATGAGAAGAACCAGCGGTGCAACATTCTGGTCTTTGATTATGACCGTGCACAGGAGCAAACACAACGAATTGTTAGAGAAGAAGAAGGCAGAGGGAGAAAGCACCCTGTCTACCGCTTCTATGATTCCGAAGGTGACTATGTGTGTGAAGTCAGGTATGGCGATGCGGCTGCAAATGCACTTCAGCGAGGTCTGTGGACACACACCAAGAACGGATTCAAGTATTTCGATAGCATCACAAACGGATGGATTGACTACTCACACAACCTCGTATTGGTCAAGCTATTCTCCCACGCGCTAGTTTCTTCTGATGCAGGACACACGATGGCCCTCGAGAAGATAAAAGAAGACATTGCTCGTTTGAAACAGCAGTCAGGACTAAGGTAGTATATGGAACAGTTGTCGCTATTTGACGATCTTGTTCTTGACGCGCCTCCCACGGAGGGCATCAAGTATGCTGGCTCGAAACTGAAGCTCTTACCGCATATTCTCCAGCTCATAAAACGCGTGGATGCAAAAACGGTTTTGGATGGGTTCTCTGGAACCACAAGGGTTTCTCAGGCACTTGCGAAACGGGGGTACAGGGTAATCTGCAACGACATTGCCGTTTGGTCCGAGGTTTTCGGAACTTGCTACCTTCTCAATAATAAGAAACCGGATGAGTACCAGTCTCTAATTGACCATCTCAACGCCGTCCCACCATTCGACGGGTGGTTTACACAGCATTATGGAGGCGAGTCAAATGGGGGCTGCGCCGTCCAGTCAGATGAGCTCAAGAAACCTTGGCAAATTCACAACACTCGAAAGCTCGATGCCATCCGGCAAGAGATAGAGAATCTCTCTCTTGACAAGGTTGAGAAAGCTGTTGTGTTAACTAGCCTGATTCTCGCTCTTGATCAGGTAGACAGCACCCTCGGGCATTTCGTTTCCTATCTGAGGGAATGGTCTCCACGATCCTACAACGATCTTGTCCTCAAAATCCCAAGCGTCTTTGTTGCATCAGAACAACATGAGGTGTTTCGGAAGGACATATTTGACCTTGTGCCGGACGTCTCTGTTGATCTCGCGTACTTCGACCCCCCATACGGGTCAAACAACGAAAAGATGCCACCTTCGCGAGTCCGCTATGCCTCCTACTACCATCTTTGGAGCAGCGTCTGTCTTTTTGACAAACCACAGCTGTTTGGGAAAGCCAAGCGCCGCAAGGACACTTCTGATATAGTTTCTGCATCTGTGTTCGAGGAGTTCCGAAAGAATGAAGAAGGACGGTTTATAGCTGTGGAAGCTATAGAGCGCCTCATCAAGGCCACACAAGCTCGCTGGGTCATCCTGTCGTACAGTTCGGGTGGCAGGGCCACAGCGGACGAACTTAATGAGGTTCTCAGAAGCAATGGCACGCTGCTTGAGGTCGTAGAACTGGATTACAAGAAGAATGTCATGGCGGGAATGAAATGGACAAACGAATGGCTTCGGGATGTTGAAGAGCCGAATCGGGAATTCCTATTCTTAATCGAGAAGAGATAGGCCCAACAACCGCATGAACCCGACCGGGCCTATCGGCCCGCGTAGCATCGGCGCTTTTGCATATGTTGTTAGTCTCGTAGTGAAGTAGGTTTTGCATGGCCCGGCCCGGCGGGTTATGCGGGTGCCGTTAGGAAACACATAGCGAGAACAGAGCACACAGCAAACTTGCACGAACCGCAAGCTTTCGCCTTGCGACCATGCTGCACGCAAGGCGTAAGGCTTCAGCTTATCGTTCCAACCAGAAAGGAGGCATCTAGCATTGGGTTGCGTAGGATGTGCTGGATTTGTCATAGGGATGGCAGATGAGACGAACGGGGTCACTTTGCGCCTCAAGGAACCGACCACCATCCCCATCGAGGCCGATAGCATCTGCCCCGACCAATTTGTCGGCCGCAGCCAGGCGGAGATCGAGGCGCTGCCCGCTTTCTACGGGCGGCGGCAGGTGACGCTGGGCGACCTGTTCACCGTAGAAGGCAAGGACGCGGATCAAATCGTCGTCGAGGGCGACCTACGCCACGTCAAGAAGATCGGACAGCGGATGACGCGAGGGCGCATCACCGTGCGGGGTGACGTGGGCCTGCACCTGGGCGCCTACATGCGCGGCGGGGAGATCGTGGTCGAAGGCAACGCTGGGGACTGGGCCGGGGCACACATGCAGGGCGGTCGCATCTGGATCAGGGGGAACGCAGGCCACCTGCTCGGCGCGGCCTACCGCGGCGAGAAGCGGGGGATGAACCGGGGAGTGATCATCGTCGAAGGCGATGCTGGCCAGGAGGTAGGGGCGCAGATGCGCCGTGGGCTGATCGTGGTCCTGGGCGACGTGGGCGACTTCGTCGGGGCGAAGATGATCGCAGGCACCATCCTGGTGTCCGGCCGCCTGGGGGCGCGGGCCGGGGCGGGGATGAAGCGCGGGACCATCGTGGCCTTATCCGACCACGCGGAACTGCTGCCCACTTTCCGCTACGCCTGCCGCTACCAGCCCGTTTTCCTGCGCCACTACCTGCTATGCCTGCGGGAGTGGGGGATGTCTGTCGGTGACGAGTATGTGGAGGGCTTCTACCGCCGCTACCACGGTGACATCACCGCTTTGGGAAAGGGGGAGATATTGATCTATGATCAGCGTTAATGAACGAGCGGCTGCCATTTTGCGGCAGATGATGGCCCAGGCCGAGGTGCTGGGTGTGGCGGTGCACACTTTATCCAACGGCGCCACGGTGATTGACGCCGGCATCAAAGTGCCGGGGAGCTTCGCGGCGGGCAAGCTGTTCGCCGAAGCCTGTCTGGGCGGGCTGGGGGAGGTGGAGTTCGTCCGCCTCTCTTTCGGCGAATTATGGCTACCAGGGGTGAGCGTGCGTGTGGAGCATCCGGCCATCGCCTGCATGGCCGCCCAGTACGCGGGGTGGGCCGTCAAGCGAGGGAAGTTCTTCGCCATGGGCTCCGGACCGGCGCGGGCCCTCCACGCCGGCGAGGAGCTGTTCGAACGGCTGAGCTATCGCGATCAGTCTGAGGTGGCCGTGCTGTTGCTGGAGGGCCGCAAGCTGCCCGACGAGGAGGTGGCCGAATACGTGGCCGGCAAGTGTGGGGTGGACGCGGCCAATCTGATGCTGGCCATCGCTCCCACTGCCAGCCTAGTGGGCTCGGTGCAGATCGCGGCGCGGGTGGTGGAGACCGGCCTGCACAAGATGACCGAGCTGGGCTTTGACGTGGAGCAGATTGTAGCCAGCTTTGGCACCTGCCCCCTGGCCCCTGTGGCCTCGGACGACCTGAAGGCCATTGGGCTGACCAACGACGGCGTGCTCTATGGCGGCCAGGCCTGCTACGCAGTCCAGGCCAGCGATGAGGCGCTAGAAGCGATCATCGCCCAGATCCCGTCCTCGGCCTCCAGGGACTACGGAAGGCCATTCTACGATCTCTTCCAGGCTTATGGGGGGGATTTCTACAAGATTGATCCTCTGCTCTTCAGTCCCGCAGAGGTGATCATCAACAACCTGACCAGTGGAAAGACCTATCGAGCCGGAAGTCCAAACCTGGAGGTGTTGCGGAGGTTTCTGGAGTGAGGATCGGGATCCTGGGCTCCAGAAGGGGTTGGCACGTGGAGACCCTGCGGCAGGCCCTTGAGGAGAGGGGCGTCCCGGTAGAGTGCTTCCCCATCACACGTCTCGTGGCCAGGATCTCCGAAAAGCCCCGTGTCCGCATAGAAGACCAGATACTGGAGAACTACGACGCTGTCATCGTGAGGAGCATTCCCTCTGGCTCGCTGGAGCAGATCATCTTCAGGGTGGACGTGCTGCACCGCCTGGAGAATCTGGGCGTCAAGGTAGTCAACTCCGCCAGGACCATAGAGAGAACGGTTGACAAATACTACACCTCGTCCCTTTTGGAGGATGCCGGCATCCCCACCCCTCGCACGGTGGTGACGGAGCGCTTCGACGAAGCGATGGAAGCTTTCAAGGAATTGGGCGATGCGGTGGTGAAGCCTCTCTTCGGCTCCGAGGGGCGGGGGATGGTGAGGGTTTGCGACGAAGATGCGGCCTACAGGGTCTTCAGGGCCCTGGAACTGGGCCGCTATGTTTTTTATCTCCAGGAGTTCATCCCTCACGCCAACTGGGACATCAGAGCCTTCGTCATCGGAGGCGAGGTGGTCGCCGCTATGGTGCGCCGGGCCGGAGGCTGGAAGACTAACGTGGCCGGAGGGGCGAACGTAGAACCCCTGGTGCTAAGCGAGGAACTCAGGGAGCTGAGCCTGAGGGCCTCCGCCGTCCTCGAGGCCGAGTACGCTGGCGTGGACATCCTGAAGGCGGAAAGGGGTGGGCACTACGTTACTGAGGTCAATGGCATCCCAGGCTGGCGGGGCCTTCAGGCAGCCACCGGAGTGGACGTGGCCGAACTCCTGGTGGGTTATATCCACTCCTCTTTTGCAGGTGCGGTGGAGACAGCGACGCAGGAATCACAAGAAACCTAAGGAGGCGTGCAAAAATAACTTTTCCTTATCGAGTGCGTTTTCCCAAGGAAAATGGGCTAGAAACCGAAAACTTGATGTTGCCCAAGCTAAGATGAAAGGAGAATATGTTATGAGCAGAGTAATTGGCATTGATCCCGGTACAGTCAGCTTTGATCTCTGTGGCTTGGAGGATGGACAGGTCTTTCTGGATACTTCTATCCCCTCCGCTGAAGTCGCAGCTAACCCACAGGTGTTGATTGACACCCTTCTTTCCGCCCGCCCCCTGGATTTGATCATTGGGCCTTCTGGGTATGGGCTCCCCTGGGTCCGTATTGAGGATTTCGGCGCGCGCGAGCTCTTTCTCTTCATCTTGGCAGACGAGAAGGAGCGCGGTCGGATCTCCGTACTAAGTGGGATGAGCAAGATGATAAAACTTATGGAGGAGAGCAAGTTGCCCATCCTCTTCATGCCTGGAGTGATCCACCTCTCCACCATCCCCGCTCACCGGAAGGCCAACAAGATTGACATGGGCACGGCGGATAAGCTCTGCTGCACCGTCCTGGCGATCTTTGATCAGGCCCGCCATCACCGCATCTCCTACGACGAAACCTCGCTTATCCTCGTCGAGGTAGGAGGTGCTTACACGGCGGTTATTGCTGTGGAGGGAGGGCAGGTCATGGACGGTCTGGGAGGCACTACCGGGGGGCCGGGCTTCTACTCCCTGGGCATGATGGATGGGGAACTGGCTTACTTGCTGGGAAGCTTTCACAAGGAAGTGCTTTTCTCCGGTGGAGCGGCCCACATCGCTGGTCAACTGGACCTCTCGCCGGAGGAAGCTGCCCGTCTGTTCGGCACGGATGAGCACCTCAACCGGGGATGGGAAGCGCTTATCGAGGGAGTAGTCAAGGGTGTGGCCGCCGAGATGACGGTGGTCACCTCCCCTCGAGAGATCCTCCTTTCCGGCCGGCTGTGCCGTATCCCTACCATCCGAGATGAGCTGACTCGCCGTCTTGGCCGTTTCGCTCCGGTGCGGCGGGTGACGGGCATCGCCGAGGTGGCCAAAGAGGCAGCTCAGGGGGCTGCTCTGGTGGCCGATGGCCTAGCTGGGGGACGATTCACTGACCTGGTCCAGACAATGAGGCTAGGGGAGGCTCAGGGGACTGTCTTGGATTACTTGTACATTCAGGGAGCCGAGGAACTGAAACGCAGATACCTGTCCTCTGCCTAATTCAGTTTGATGTACTGAATTTCTTCTCTCACTGGAGAGACATCAATATGAGCGCTCTACCTCAGCTCATGTCCCCCCGCCAGGTTGCTCAGGCAGCGCAGCTTGCCTGCCTTCTGGAGGTCAGTGCTCCTAAACCGGGCAACGTGAACCGCTATGCCGATTTTGAAGATGCGCGCTTTGAGGATTTTCTCCTCAGCGCGGTGGCCATTGGGCCGGCTATAGAGATGGCTGCTACAGCCTCGGTGGGTCAGGCCATCCTCCAGGCAGTGAGGGATACCCGATCTCTGGTGAATACCAACACCAATCTGGGCACTGTGCTGTTGTTGATCCCTTTGACCAAGGCTTATTATCGGGCCGGGTGGAACCTGCAGGAGGAACTGCGAGTTGCGCTGGATGCGTTGACAGTAGAGGATGCGCGTCAAGTCTACATGGCCATCCGGATGGCCCAAGCGGGTGGCCTGGGACGGGTGGAACAGGAAGATGTATCCCAGGAGCCGACGCTTTCCCTGCAGCAGGTGATGGCCCTAGCCAGAGAGCGCGACACCATCGCTCGGGAATACTGCACCGGTTATGCCACTACCTTCGAGATTGGCCTTCCGGCCCTGATGGCGGCCCGCCGATCTGGAGCCGATCTCCCAAGTGCCATCGTGCAGACCTTTGTCACCCTGCTGGCTCAGGTGCCCGACACGCTTATCCAACGCAAGCGGGGGGTGGAGGTGGCTCACTGGGTCTCTAACCGGGCACGGCGGCTTCTGGAGCTGGGAGGGGTGATGACGGAGGCGGGGCGGGCTGCCCTATGTCAACTGGACGATGAACTGCGTGACGCCCGGCACACTCTGAATCCGGGCACCACGGCCGACCTGACTGCGACGGTGGTTTTCCTGGCTCTGCTGGAGGAGGGGTTTGCTTTTCTGGGTTGATGACGGGTTTTTCGTTCTGGCCACCTCCGCTTCGGACATTGGTCTGGGGTTTTACGGGGGGAGAGGCAATTCAGCATGATCATTGAGACGATTTTTTCCACCCTGGATCCGGAGGGGAACCCCAACTTCGCCCCCATGGGGGTGGTGTGGGGCGATGAGGAAATGATCGTGCGCCCCTTCCGCAACACCCGCACCTATCGCTATCTGACGGACACCGGCTACGGGGTAGCCAATGTGACGGACGATGTACTCCTTTTTGTGCAGAGCGCTCTCACCGATGCCCATCTCTCCTGTTTCCCAGCCCGCCATATACCTGGCGTGGTGCTGTGTGCTGCCTGCTTCTGGCGAGAACTGGCCGTGATCGAGGAAATAGACCGCACCGGGGAGCGTGCTGAGATCCGTTGCCGTGTGGTGGGTCAAGGCTGGCAGCGGGATTTCCTGGGGTTCAATCGGGGGCGGAACGCCGTCCTCGAGGCCGCTATCGTAGCGACGCGTTTGCACCTGTATCCCATTCAGCAGGTATGGGCCGAGCTCGAACGTAGCCAAGAGATTGTGCGGAAAACGGGTGGAGCCAGGGAGCAGCAGGCTATGAGGTATTTGCTCGATTGGGTGAGGAGGCAATTGCAATGACAGTGGTGGTCAAGACGCCGGCACGGCTGCATCTGGGTATGCTGGATCTGAACGGGGACCTGGGCCGTCACTTCGGGAGCATTGGAGTAGCCATCCAGTGGCCCAATGTGATAGTGGAGGCCACCCGTGCTGCCGCATGGCAGGTTGAAGGAGCGGAGCAGGAGCGCGTCTGGGGGGCGATCGAACAGCTCTGCCAACACTATCCCCTTCCTGGTGCGGCCTATATCCGGTTGCGGGAGAGCATCCCCTCCCACGTAGGGCTGGGATCGGGCACCCAACTGACGCTGGCCACGGGTGTAGCCCTAGCCCGCCTCTACGGGCTCCAAATCCCCCTGCGGGAGATGGCCCACCACCTGGGGCGAGGAGTTCACTCCGGGATCGGGGTGGTGGCCTTTCAGGGTGGTGGATTCATGGTGGATGGTGGGGTGACGGCGGAGGGAGGGGGCATCCCTCCCTTGCTCTTCCGATATCCGTTTCCGGCGGGATGGTTCTTTGTGGTGGTCATCCCCGAACCGGAGCGCAGGGGAGTAAGCGGGATGGATGAGGCCCAGGCTTTCCAGGCTCTGCCTCCGGCGCCCGCTGAGATGGTAGGCCGCATCTGCCGCCTGCTGGTGATGAAAATGCTGCCTGCCCTGATAGAGCGGCGCATCGCTGACTTCGGTGTGGCGATGACGGAGATCCAGCGCCTAGTGGGGGACTGCTTCGCCTCCCAGCAATCGGGTGGTCGCTTTGCCATGCCTCTTTCGGGACAGGTCATTGAGTACCTGCTTCAGCACGGGGCGCATGGAGCTGGGCAAAGCTCCTGGGGGCCGACTGTCTACGCTCTGGTGGAGGGGGAACAGGAGGCCCACCGCCTGGTGGAGGACGTGCGCCGCTTCCTCCGGCAACACGGGACGGGGATTGTGTTTCCAGTGGCGGCGGACAATAGAGGTCACGTCGTGCACGAGAATGCTTAGGGAGCGGACGTCGCACCTTCCAAGACCAAAGGATTGTTTTAACCCTACTTCGATGAGACAACCTGAGGAAAATGGCGACATCGAAGCCGATGATCGAAAGTCATTACGTGGAATCCAATGACGGCTTATTCTTCGCCGTGAAGGGCCTGATCCATCCTCCTCAAGCGGTGGTGGCCTACCTGAGATACGCCCCCGACCCGGATGGCGAGAGGGAAGAGGATGGCGTACGCTACGGGAGGTTCTATCGCTTCGAGGAGCAGGAGGAATTGCTCCGGGAAAAGTGCCCTGCCTGCCTCTTCGACGATCCGGTCTTCGGGGAGCGGCTTCAGGGCGTTCCCTATGAACGCATAAAGCGGGTTTTCGACCCCTGCCTGAAGCTGGCGGATCTCCGTCGTAGAGAGGGTCTGGACGAATTGGAGAAGAAAACCGTCGAGTTCGCCGATTTGCTGGTGGGGAGGGCAAAGGTGCCAGAGAGTAGCATGGGCGTATCGGGCTCGATCCTCGTGGGCTTGCACACGCCCCGCTCCGATTTGGACGTCGTCGTCTACGGCTCCGAGCAATGCCGGATGGTGCACGGGGCGCTGCGGGAACTGCTGGACGAGCCGGGGGGCGAGGTGAGAAGGCTCAACGAAGATGAGATGAGGGAACTTTATGCCTTTCGCTCCCAGGACACGCCGATGAGCTTCGAGGATTTCGACCGACTGGAGAGACGCAAGGTCATCCAGGGTAGGTTCCGAGGCTGCGAATACTTCATCCGCTTCGTCAAAGCCCCGGCGGAGGTCGAGGAGAACTACGGTGACAAGAAGTACACTTCGCTGGGGCAGGCAGAAATCGAGGCCACCGTCGCCGATGTCAGCGAGGCCATCTTCACACCCTGCACCTACAAAATCGAGGATGTGCGGTTTGTAAAGGCGCAGCCTGCTACACGTTTGTGGGAAATCGTCTCCTTCCGGGGCAGGTTCTGCGAACAGGCTGAGGAGGGAGAGAGGGTCATCGCCAAAGGCAAACTGGAGAGGGTCGTCTCCAGGGAAGGGGAGGTCTACCACCGGCTGCTCCTCGGCGGACCAGGTGATTCCATGACCGTGAAAGTTGGCTGAAGATGGATCAGAGGGCAAGAAAGCCCAAGGACAGGGATTTCATCGAAACCAAAGAGGGGATGTTTTTCTGCGTGACGGACTACCTTCACCCGCCGGACAAGTACACCGCCTATCTCAAATATTCCCCTGCTCCGGTGGGGAAGTGGAAGGGCGGAGAGATTTGCTACCGCAGGGAGTTGGAGTACTACCACGTCAGCAAGGTGGCCGACACGATAGCCTACCTGGAGCAGAATTACCCCCACTACGTCCACTACTGCCCCGTCAGGGACATAAAGTTCTCGATGATCCCTCAGGAATACGTGAAAAAGTACTACGTGCCTGAGCAGCGGTTGCAGGAGATCCTTGACGCCCCGCGAGATCCTCTCGAAGAGGAAGTACGCGCCTTCGTCTCCGAGATAATAGCCTGCACCGGAGTCAATGAAGAGAGCTTTGGTATCACTGGCTCCATCCTGTTGGGGATCCACAACCCCGATTTCTCGGATATTGACCTCTTGGTCTACGGCCTGGAGAATTCCCTGAAAGTCAGGGCAGCGCTGAAGGAGGGGAGGTCAGCCAAGATCCGTCCCGTGACGGGCAATGCATTGGAAGAATGGTGTGCCTCGGTAGTCAAGCACTTCCCCCTCATCCATGAGGAGGCCCGCTATCTCGCTGAGAGAAGGTGGAACTATGGCTTCTTTGGCGACAGGTACTTTTCCGTTCATCCTACGAGAAAGGACGACGAGATAAGGGAGAACTACGGGGACAGGGTATACCGGGAGAGAGGGATAGCGAGGATAAGGGCCATCGTCTCAGATGCCAACGAAGCCCTGTTTATGCCTGCTCTGTACAGAGTAGAGGAAGTGAAGGTAATCGAGGGTGAGGCAGAAGCGCAGCACGTGAGGGAGGTCGTTTCATTCGAGGGGCTCTATCGCGATGTGGTGGATGCCGGCGAGGAGATAGAGGCGAAAGGCAAGCTAGAAAGCGTTAACGACAGGTATTACAGGCTGGTGATAGGCACGACGATGCTCAGGGGTGAGGAGTACGTAAAACCCACTATCGGAAGGGAGAGCTGAGGGATAAATGAGGGAAGCAATCCTCCTGATATATATTGCGGCAATTATGGCGATAGGTATAAAGGCTAAAGCGACAACCCTGAAGAAGTTCATACTCGGGGACAAGCTGGGTACAAAGGCTCTGGTCACCACAATAGTATCTACTTTTTACGGAGCATCGGCTATACTTGGAGGAGTGAGTCTGACATACCAGATGGGATTAGGTGTTATCTGGTTCATGGTGCCCTTCTACCTCGGGAACGTGGCCGTCATTTTCCTGCTTAAAAAGATAGCTGGCTCGGAAAGATATACGCTGCCGGACTTCCTGGGAGATTTCTACGGGAAGGAGTTTGCCATAGCAAGCTCGATGTTGCTGGCAACCTTATGCCTCATTCCGGAAGAGATAATAGCGGGGGGAAAGATTCTGTCCGTATTCACCTCAATGCCTGTGGAAGTGGCGATGGGTGTCATGGCTTTTGTACTGATCGTCCCCGTCGCAATAGGCGGGATGAAAGCAGACGTGATGACGGATATAGTTCAGTTTGCCCTGATGCTTTTCGCACTCAGTATGATGGTGCCGTTCATATTTAGCCTGCGGCTTGACCTGACTTGGGGCATCCCGGAGGGGTATCTCAACCCTCTCTCGTACATATCGGCCCAGGAAATCGCTGTCTTTTTCATACTGCTCTTCTTCCTGCCGATAACCTCAGCACCCCTGTATCAGAGGTTCTTTGCCTCAGAATCAGAAGCTTGCTCCAGGAAATCGGTGCTGTATTCGATAGTGATATGGATGGCTATAGACTCGATCATCATCCTGTGCGGTTTTGCCGCCCTGCGGCTGTTCCCGGACCTGGCGGACCCGGATATGTCCCTCATCGTGCTTGGGACGGCACTGCCTGCTGCAGCAAGGGGCATCTTTTTCGTGGGTTTGCTGGCGGCGATAATGAGCACTGTTAACTCTTTTCTGCAGTCAGGGGCCTCAAGCCTGGCCTACGACGTATTCAGGAATTTCAGGCCCACAACCGGCGAAGGGCAACTGCTGGTGCTTTCCAGGCTGCTGGTAATCGTGCTGGGCGTATTGAGCCTGGGCCTGGCCCTGTGGTTCCAGATGATCGTGCCGGCCCTGCTGTTCACGTTGAGTATGTGGACGGCGGGAGTCCTGGTTCCCACCCTGGCAGCACTGATGGGGAGAAAATTAAGGAAGGATACCGCGTTGTATAGTCTGTTGGGAGGGGCACTATCTTCTCTAGCCTGGAAGATGGTGCAGCCCTTTGATGTGGATGCCCTGTTCGTTGGGCTCGGTTTCTCTTTGCTCGTGGCAATGGCCTCAGAGGTTTCTCACAGCCATTTCCACCGGCGAGGGGTGCACTGAGATGACAGGGAGATGTGAGAACCCTGGCGAAGGTTTGAAACCTTCGCCAGGGTGGATGAAACCCGGCTTCAACATGCATCCCAAATGGCTGGGGGATGGCAAGGCCGAGGATTTTCTCTTCCCGCTGAGGGAAGTTGGGCTGAGGGTCCTGGAATTCACCCTGAACCTATCCTCCCCCGACTGGCCGGAGATGAGCTCTCTGATCGAGGAGTGTCATCGGCTGGGGTTTGGGCTCACTTTCCACGCTCCCTACAAGGGCCCCTTCAACTCCGCTGGCTTCTCAGGTGAGGAGAAGGATGAGGTCAAGCGCCTCTACCGACCGGCCATCGAATACGCGGCACGTATGGCCGAGGAGGCAGGGCCCACTACCTTGGTCGTCCACGGGGCGAAAGGAAATGGCCCTCGTGAGGAGCTACACCATGATACAAGGGCCTTTCTAGCCTGGATCGTGGAGGAGTTTCCGCGCCTCTGCCCCTCCATCGAGCTTCTGGTCAGGGAGGAGAAAGCGAACAAGATCGGGGATAACAAGGCCGAGTTGGTGGAAATCGTCTCTGGCCTGGGCTCGCCTGAAGTCGGCATCTGTTGGGACCTGGGCCACGATGCCCGTAACGGCTCGTTACCCACCCCGCCCGGCTTCATCGCCTCGGTCCGCCACGTACACCTCCACGACATCTCCCCTGATGGCGATGACCACAGCCCCCTCATCTTCGGCAGCGTCCCCTACGAGGAGCACCTGCGCCAATTGGTCCGGGCCAGCTACAAAGGGGCGGTAATCTTAGAGGTGAACGGCTATCTCGTCTCACGGTTCGCCGCCGCCCAGGGAATACCCCCACTCCAAATCCTTCAGGACAATCTATCGCTGTTGGAAACGCTCAGGTGCCAGGCACTTCCCTGAGCTTCCTGGGAGTTACAGCACCTATAGTTCAAGCAATCCCGCTCCATCAGTAAGCTATTCGCAAGTGCCTGGCACCTTGGTTGTTTACGATAGATACTTCTGCCGCAAAGCTTCAGCACCTTTGATGTAGAGGTGATCCAGCACTGTTCCCGTAGCCCCCTTGAGTTCCATCACCTCGATTAGCTCCTCGAATTCCCCGCCGGCCATGCCATCGGCGATGAGGGCGGCCCCCTGGGCTGCTTCTTTGGCCACCTGAGCAAACCCCTCGATCCGGCGTATCGGTGCGAAGCGGGTCAGCCGCTCAGCCAACTCCTGGCGGATCGCCTCGATACGACAGAGCCGTCCGGAGAGCAAGATCTCCCACGGCGCGGACAGGATAGCCATCTCGGCAGTCACGCTCTTGACGATGCCCTCCATGAGCGCCTCCCAGGCTATCTGAGCTCGCTCATCCGTATGGCTCAGCCTGGCCAGGTCTTCCGGCGAGATGTCTAGTCGGCCAGCCACGTAGGCCGCCCCACCTGAGAAGAGGATCTCCTTGTCGAAATCGCCCAACAAGTAGGCCAATTCCCCGTCCATGGCCCCCAGGGAGCGGTAGCCCAGGCAGGTGTTGGTGCCTCCCAGGCCGTCCACCACCTTGCCCCCCTCCACAGCCATGACCGCCGTGAAAGCCCCGCCGACCTCGATCAGGATAAACGAAGTCTCCTCGTATGCGATGCTGTAATGACGGGCCTGGTCGTAGACTCCTAGAACCGCGCAGCAGAGCTTGTCGGCCGTACCCATGTCTATCTTGTTGACCTTACGGTGCTCCGGCACGGTGGGCAGATGGATAACGGCAGGCATGAAGTATGCGGGCAGATCGCTCTCCCTTAAGAGCCTCACTATCTCGGCCATTCCGCGGATAGGAAAGGAACTCCCTCGTCTCTTTTTCCTTGCCAGAATGTATTGAAGAAGTTCCCGCCGGCCGAACTCCTGGATGAGCACCCAGGGAAGGCCATAACCTGAGGGGGCAATGATCATGTCAACGGGTGCGGCTGCCCTCAGCAGATCCACCAGAAGTCGGGGCTCGGTGCCGACCTCGGCCGTAGGCAGTGTCGCATCGAGAAACACTCGCCCGTCCTCCAACCCGCACACGTCAAAGCTCACCGTGCCAGGATCAACGCCGATCGCTCTCACCATCTCTTCACCCCAGGTATCCCCAATGTAGGGGTTCCTCCTGCATGTATTTCTTGCCCAAACGCACCGCCAGGGCCGCCCTCTCGAGCTCGCGACCCAGATAGAAGGCATGGGAAGCGTCCTCCACCCCCAGTTGGGGGAACATCTCCTCAGGGTCTGTTCCCACCACGAAAAGGTCGCGATTGAAGACGTAAATCTTCTCCTCATCGGTGAAGAGGCGGAAGTTTCGATCCCGTATTCCCTCCTGGATGCGACGCAATTCCGCCTCGCTGTAATGCTGGTGAGGGGGATCCTTGAGAGCAATCAACCTGTCGTCAATCTCTTTGGGCAGGACCTGCCGTTGGCTGGAATAGTGCATCAATCGGCGGGCTATATCCAACTCCCGCACCGAGCCCCTGGTCCAACTGATCACCTCGGTGGTCAGGACGTAGTCAATGTTCAACTCGCTGACCACACCCATCAGCAGGGCGTTTATGCCTACGCTATCAGCATCAATCAGTTCGGTAATGTTGCCTAACCCCATGAGCATCCTGGCCTCAGGGTGCCGCTGACGGACCTCGTAGAAGCGGCAAAGGGACTCGGTGAAGCCGAAGTTGATGGGATTAATGATGGGGTCTATGATATAGGGCACGCCCCATGCCTCCAACTGGGCGACGTTGCGCTCCAGAGAATCCAATCCCCCGCCGAAGTCGGGGATGACCACCACTGTGCAGGAGAGCTGTTGTGCCAGGTCGAGGTTGGACGAGTTCACGCTGAGCAGATAATTGAAGCCCACCCGATTGGCCCGCAGCACGTCTTCGCGGTGAAAGGTGTCCAGGCTCACCACAAAGCCCCGCTCCTTGAGGGCTGCTAACACCTCCTCGACGTGGGGAAAATCCCCCTCCACTGGCCAGCCCAGGTCTATGACATCGGCCCCATTGGCTCGGTAGTACTCAGCCTTAGCCAGGATCTCCTCCAGGCTGAGAAGGGGAGCGTCCACGATCTCAGCCAAGATCTTGGTTTTATATTCTCCGTAGCCTTCTCGCTGGCGCTCATGTCCGAAGAAGAGGGGGATGTCTTTGAGGTCTTTCGGGCCGGTGATGACCCTGCTCCCCGTTGTCCCCTCGATGAGGCTTAGATCCCCTCGACACCAACCAGGGACCATCACCAAGTCGTACTCCCCCCCTCTTTCCCCCCCAACCCTTCGACCTTGCTCAGGGCAGGCTTTGGGGGGGATGAAGGGGGGGGGAGACAGGTGCTTGGCGATGAAGGAGGGTTTCATCAGGGCAGCCACGGTGATGGGAAGAACGGCCACATCATATTCGAAATCGGGCTCCATCCCGGCCAGGGTATCCTCAAGGGCTTCAGCAGCCAATCTGCCGGTCACAAACAGGTATTTAGGCATAGTTAGTTTCTCCACCTCTCTGCTCACCTAAGGAGCGGGTGTAATAAGCCGTCTGGCCTGGCGCCTCCTCTACGCCCACCGTGAGAGAGCTTAAGTTGGCCGTCCCCTGCTCCCAGAGCCTCTCCACCACCTGGTCGCAGACATATTCAGCCAACCTCTCGGCGGTGATGTTGTCCACCGGCAGGGGTAAAACGTCCTGAGCGGGAAAGAGGTAGCGGCGCTCCCCAAAGCGTACCTCCCACTCCTTCTCGCCTTCTTCTACCCTTAGGTATTCGTTCTCCAGAGGGATCAGAAAGCGGTGATCCAGGGAGTCGCATATCTGGCGAAGGAGGCTCTTCAACTCCACGAAATCGAAGACGTATCCATCGTCCGTCAGCTCCCCCGCTAATTCCGCAGAGAGAGCGTAGTTGTGGCCGTGCAGGCGCTCACACTTGCCCCCAAAGGTGATAAAATGAGCGGCGCTGAAGCGCAGATTGCCCTTTTCGACGACGATTTTGTGACTCATCTTTTTACCTCCAACCACGCAGACCCTAAGGGTTTCAGAAACCCTTGGGGTCTAACCATTCTTCCAAAGTAGTATGCTTGGTGATATGATGGCCGCCCAGGACTTCCTGCCGGATCTCGCCCAGGGTGCCATATCTCTCGGCAAATACGTCGTGCTTGTGGATGCCCTCAAAGTTCACCTGTTTGGCCAGGACAAAGGCCTCGTCAGGCAAATCCGGATACACGTCCACCACGTTGTAGAGCATCTCCCGCACCACGTCTTCCACGAACCTGGGGTTGCGGTGGGCTTTGTTGACCACGAACAGCTCGTCCTCTCGTTTCAGCAGGTTGTAGGTTTCGGAGCTCATCGAGGCCTCCACAATCTCCACCAATTCCTCGGCTCGAACCCGCTCCTCCGCGCCGATGAGTAGAGTGCCGCGCCCCCGTTGGTTGTGAGAAGCGAGGGGGATGGCCGAGAGAGCCCTCTCGGCCTCCTCCTCGGAGAAGCCCACCTCCAGTAGCCTTTCCTTGGAGTAGCTTCTGACCATGTCCTGAGCGCAGGGGCAGGCCAGCATGCCCTCAGCCTCCACCCCTACCACACTTCTCAGGTGCTCCCCATTGCACACGGCGATGCTAATGAGGGAGTAGAGTTCCTGGGTCTTTTTAGCTGAGATGGGAGTTACCTTTTCCACCGGATACCTGGCATTAAGATGAACCTCAGAGCGGATGGCTCCTTGCCTCTGCACTATCTGATGGGCGATCCTCTCGACCAGGGATTCAATGTCCGCTGCTTCCTCACTGGTCACCTCATCCACCACTTCCTCCAAGACGTCGCTGAAGCGGGACATGTGAACGCCCATCTGTTCGGGATTGAGGTCAACAAAGATCTCCAGGTTGGCATAAAAGAGATCGCGTCGGCTGTCACTGGTCAGGCGGATGATGCGCTGCATGTCGGTGATCCCCACCCGACTCAGGCTCACGTGCACTGCGGGCTGGGTCTCTTGAATATCGCGTACCAAGGATGCTTGCAAGCTGCGGGAAAGCTTCTTTACTCCACTAGAATCTACCCTCTGCAACAATTCAGCGATGGTGGCTTGCAAGACTGGGTGAACTAGAGTGGGAGCGATCTCGGCTAAGGGTGCAAGGACGAAGGCGCGCTCAGCCAGACGGGGATGGGGTATGGTGAGCTCAGGCAATTCCAAACCCAGGTCGTTGTAGAACAGGATGTCAATGTCAATGGGGCGGGGGGCGTTACGAAAGGCAGGTTGGCGCCCCATGCGCCCCTCAATACGCTTCAGGAAGTGGAAAAGTTTCTGGGGGGATAATCCCGTGGAGACGAGGCAGACAGCGTTGATGAAGCGCGGCTGGTCCAAATAGCCTACTGGCTCAGTCTCGTAAAAGGAGGAGACCTCTTCCACCGAGACCTGGGCTTTCATCTGTTGCAGGGCCTGGATGAGATTGTTCTGGCGGTCTCCCAGATTTGACCCCAGGCCCAGATAAGCTTTGTTTGAGGCGGCCATTTCACCTCCTGAGTTAATCGTTTACGCAAACGTTTACTTGATTATAGGATAAAAGGGTGAGGATGTCAAATTTGACTTTTATGAATTTTTGTAGTATA
Source organism: uncultured Anaerolineae bacterium (assembly GCA_964446635.1). GTDB lineage: Bacteria > Chloroflexota > Anaerolineae > VGOG01 > VGOG01 > CAYUPJ01. The sequence continues at coordinate 17,135 of CAYUPJ010000009.1, read as the reverse complement.
TTTCGATTAAACGATTACGTAATCGTTTAAAAGGAGGTGGTCAGAATCGCTACCCTTAAAGATGTCGCTAAAAGGGCAGGAGTTTCCACTGCTACCGTATCCCATGTGATCAACAAGACCCGCTTTGTCAGCGACGAGCTTAAAGCTAAGGTTTACCAGGCGCTGGAGGAGCTCAACTACCACCCCAACGCTATCGCCAGGAGCCTGCGGCGCAGGAAAACGCACAACATCGGCATGATCGTGCCCGATATCTCCTACCCCTTCCTGGCCGAGGTGGCTAGAGGAGTGGAAGACGCAGGCTTCGAGCTTGGCTATAACGTCATCCTCTGTGACTCCGACGGCAACCTGGAGAGGGAGGCCGGTTACATAGGGCTTTTACAGGAGAAGAAGGTGGACGGCATCGTCTTTGTGGCCGCCGGCGAAAGCTCAAGCCACGTCCAGGCCCTCATCGAGCAAGGGATGCCTGTCGTCGTCTGCGATAGGGAGCTTCCGGGAGTGGAAGTAGACACGGTCATCGCTGACAACGTGGGAAGCGGCTATCAGGCCACCGAACACCTCATCTGGCTGGGACAGCGCCGCATAGGGTGTATGGCCGGGCCACAAGAGCTAGCGATCAGCAACCAGCGGGTGGAAGGGTACAGAAAGGCCTTGGAACAACATGCCATCCCCCTGGGCGAGGAATTGATAGTGCGGGGAGATTTCCGCTGCAAGGGCGGCTACGAGGCGATGAGGGAATTGCTGGCCCTCGACGAACCCCCTACGGCTATCTTCGCCTGTAACGACCTGATGGCCATGGGAGCGATATGCGCCGCCAGCCAAAAGAAGCTGAAAATACCCCAGGACGTCGCCATCATCGGCTGCGACGACATCGCCCTCGCCTCTTTCACTAATCCCAGCCTGACCACCATAGCCCAGCCCAAGCACGAGATGGGAACTGCAGCCATCGAAATGCTGGTGGAGAGGATCAAGGACAAAAGCAAGCCTCCCACCAAGCGGCTCCTGCCAACCGGACTGGTGCTCCGAGATTCTTGTGAAAAATTGCCGACGGGAGCTGGGGCCAAAGGCGAAGGAGAATAGCCCATGACCTTGACCGCCAAACGGCGCCTCTTGCCCCCCTTCCCCCCAAAGTTGGGGGGAAGGGGGGATTGGCCAGCCATCTCCGAGCTAGTGCGCTGTCTGCGGCACCCTTCGCGGCGACGTGAGTTATTAGCCGGCCTCACGTTCATAATGCCTTCTTTCCTGATCTTGCTCTTCTTCGTCATCCTGCCAGTAGTCAGCGCCTTCCTGCTCAGCTTCAGCGAGTGGGAACTGTTGTCAAAAGACCGCACCTTCATTGGTCTGGGGAACTACATTGACCTGCTGACGAAACCTGAGCTATGGAAAGTGACCCGCAACACCCTCTATTTCTCTGCCCTCAAGATCCCCCTTGACATGGCCCTCTCTTTGGCTATCGCTCTGCTTCTCAACCGCAAGCTGCGTGGCCTGGCCTTTTATCGCGCTGCCTATTTCATGCCGGTGATCAGTTCTGTGGTAGTGGTGAGCGCCATCTGGCGCTGGATCTATAACCCGCACTTCGGCCTGGCCAACACCCTGTTGAAACTAATCGGCCTGCCGCCGCAGACCTGGCTCAGCGACCCCAAGCTGGCCATGCCGGCTGTGGTGCTGGTGGCGCTGTGGAAGGGATTGGGCTATGACGTGTTCATCTATCTGGCCGGCCTGCAGAACATCCCAGCGGTCTACGACGAGGCAGCCCAGATAGACGGAGCCAACGGTTGGCAACGCTTCTGGCACGTTACCTGGCCACTTCTGTCGCCGGTGACCTATTTCGTCCTGATTATGAGCGTCATCAACGCCTTCAAGGTGTTCGCCCAAATCCACGTCATGACCCCAGAGGGTGGGCCCTTGGGCAGCACGGAGGTGATGGGCTTCTACATCTATCGTTTGGCCTTTCGTGAATATGACTTCGGCCGGGCCGCGGCAGCGGCCTTCATCCTTTTCGCCATCGTCGTCACTCTCACCGCCCTGCAGCGGCGCTTTATCGAACCGAGGGTGCATTACGAATGAAGCGAGCCAAAAGACGGATTAGCTCTCCTTTGAGCCACATTTTCCTCATCGCCACCAGCCTGGTGATGATCGCCCCTTTTTTGTGGATGGTCTCCACTGCGCTGAAAGGTGAATCCGAGATTTACCTGTACCCACCCCGCTGGTTGCCCAGCGAGTTACACTGGGAGAACTTCGCCCGTGCCTGGCGCACGGTGCCCTTCGGCCGCTTTTACATCAACAGCATCGTGGTGACGACCATCATCACCGTTAGCCAGGTGGTCACCGCCGCTTTGGCCGGTTACGCCTTCGCCCGTCTGGAGTTTCCTGGTAGAGACACCATCTTTTACCTGTATCTGGCCACCATGATGGTGCCAGGACAGGTAACCATGCTACCCCTGTTCCTGATCATGAATCGCCTGGGGTGGATTGATACCTATCAGGGGCTGACGGTGCCCTTTCTGACCAGTGTTTTCGCCACCTTTTTCCTGCGCCAGTTTTTCGCCACCATCCCCAGGGAGCTGGAGGACGCGGCCCGCATTGATGGCTGCGGCCGGTTGCGCTTCCTATGGCAAATCATGCTGCCCCTCTCCCGGCCAGCCCTGGGCGCCATTGCTCTGTTCTCCTTCCTGGGTCACTGGGATGAATATCTCTGGCCATTGGTGATCACCAACTCCACCAATATGCGCACCCTGCCCATCGGCTTGCGTTTTTTCGTGGAGGAATCGGGCACTCAATACCATTACATGATGGCTGCTGCTCTGATCACCTTGGCCCCAGTGCTTGTTCTCTTCTTCGCCGCCCAGCGGCAGTTCATCGAGGGCATTGCCCTCACCGGGTTGAAAGGGTAAAGCGCTGATTCTAGATCACGGGTGGTGAGGAGGTGATTGCTATGTGAGACATATTGTTAGAGCCGATTCGCCCCATCTCAGTTCGTATGAAATCCAATCCTAGAGGAGGAAAGAGAAAATGAAAAGGGGAATAACTGCACTACTAGCCTTGCTGTTGACCATGGCCTTACTGTTGGGGGCCTGTGCTCCGAAGGCCACGCCCACGCCGACTCCCATGCCGCCCACCAAGCCGCCTGCGCCAACTGCCACCCCACTGCCCAAGCCGACGGCGACGCCAACGCTTGCGCCGGTGACCATCACCTTCTGGTACGCCCTGGGGGGCACGGCCGGAGAAACTTTAGCCGCTATGGTGGATGAGTTCAACACGACCAACCCCTACAACATCACCGTGGAAGCCACCTACAGCGGCAACTACGGCGAGACAGCTCAGAAGGTGGTCGCCGCCATAGCTTCCAAAACCCTGCCCAACGGCGGGGTCATCGCTGCCGCACCCCTCTGGACCGGCCGCGAGGGCAATTACAAGATCCTGGACTACATCAAAGGTCCCGACGGCCTGGACATGGACGACTTCTGGCCGGCACTGTGGACGTACAACGAGTACGATGGCAAGGTCTGCTCCTTGCCCTTCAACAACTCCACCCCCGTCCTCTGCTACAACAAGGACCTGATGGCCAAGGCGGGGCTGGACCCGGAGAAGCCACCCCAGACCTGGGATGAGTTAAAATCCATGGCCAGGCAAATCGTGGAGAAGGTTGGAGCCGGAGTGGTCGGTATCAATATCCAACCCGACGACTGGACCCTGAAGGCATTCATCCTGCAAAACGGCGGCCAGATCATGAACGACGATGCCACAGAGCCGCTGTTCAACTCCGAGATCGGCGTCGAGGCGCTGACTTTCTGGAAGAGCCTGATCGAGGAGGGGCTGATGCCGCCGGCGCAGCACGGCACGCAAGCGCGTGAGCTCTTCATCGCCGGTCAAGTGGGCTTCCTGTACGACTCCACCGGTAGCGTAGGCACGATATTAAAGGGCGCTCAGTTCGACTGGGGCACTGCCTTCTTGCCCAAGAAGGTGAAGTACGGGGCTACGGTAGGTGGTGCGGCCCTGGCCATGTTCCCCTCGACCAAGGAGAAAGAGGACGCCACCTGGAAGTTCTTTAAGTGGCTACTCTCGCCGGAAAACTGCGCCAGGTGGACGGAGGCCACCGGTTATGTGCCCATCCGCAAGTCGGTGCTGCAATCGGAGGAGGTTCGGAAGCTATTCGAGGAGTATCCCCAGTATCGGGCTGGCTTTGAGCAACTGGAGTACGCCGAGACCTATCCGCACTTCTGGGAAATGGGTATGTTGGACGATCTCCTGCACCAGGCCGTCGAGAAGGTGGAGCTGGGCGCACTGGATCCCAAAGCGGCCCTGGATGAGGCCGCTGAGGCGCTGAAGGAGGAAATGGCCAAGTAACGCTAAGCCCCTGCGACTGCGGCTCGCAGGGGCCGTAGATTACAAGTATCGCCAGCGAGCGCATGTTCTCACCTGCCCAGGCATTGCTGAGTAGTGAGGGCTGCGCTCGCTTTTGACTTCTGCGAGGCGGTCCAAACGCGGCCCGGAGTGCGCTTCTGGTAGCGGCCGAAACTAAAGCAACATGGGACTCATGGCCAGCATGGTCGCTTTCCCGGCCCACGGCCTGATTGACAACTCGTATTTTCTGGTAGATCTGGCCTTCGTGTTCTGCCTGACTCTTGGGGTCGTCGCCAGGGTGGAGAGATCAAGGAATTGACGCCATCGCCTCTTTGTTGTATACTACTGCTTAATCCAAATCCAGGAGGGGTATGATGCGTATCCTCATCACGGGCGGAGCCGGGTTTATCGGCTCGCACCTCTGCGATCGTTTCCTGGCCGAAGGGCATCAGGTCATTGCCATGGACAACCTGAGCACCAGCACCATTGATAATATCGCTCACCTGGCAGGCCGGGACGATTTCTCCTTCATCAAGCACGACGTGACCAACTATATTTATGTAGAGGGACATCTAGACGCCATTCTTCACCTGGCGTCCCTGCCCAGCCCTGTGGATTACCTGGAGAAGCCCATCCCCACCCTCAAAGTGGGAGCCCTGGGCACCCACAAGGCCCTGGGGCTGGCTCTGGCCAAGAAAGCCACCTTCCTCCTGGCCTCCACCTCCGAGGTTTATGGCGACCCCCAGGTGCATCCCCAGCACGAGGACTACTGGGGCCACGTCAACCCGGTTGGGCCGCGCGGGGTGTACGACGAGTCCAAGCGCTTCGCCGAGGCCATGACCATGGCCTACCATCGCTACCACGGCGTGGATACGCGGATCGCCAGGATCTTTAACACGTACGGCCCGCGCATGAGGTTAGACGACGGTCGGGTGGTGAGCAACTTCATCACCCAGGCCCTGCAGGGCGAACCGCTGACGGTGTACGACGACGGCTCCCGAACCCGCAGCTTCTGCTATATATCCGACATGGTGGAGGGCATCTACCGCCTGCTCCTGTCCAACGAAGTCTATCCAGCTAACCTGGGCAACCCTGGCGAGATGACCGTCCTCGAATTCGCCCACCAAGTGCTGGAGGTCTCCGGCTCCTCATCGGAGATCGTTTTCGTTGCCCCGACCGACGAGCGCACTAAGGACGATCCCCACGTGCGCCGTCCAGACATCAGCAAGGCCAGGCAGATACTAAACTGGGAGCCCAAAGTCGGCCTAGAGGAGGGACTGCGAGAGACGATTGAGTGGTTTAGGCAGCGGATGGAGCAGCGGATAAGCGGATGAACGCCACAGCAGTAGCTGCCACTGAATCCAAGAGACGACCTTGCTTGGCAGCCTATTAAACCAAGAAGAGAGCCCCCTTCCACGTGTGAGGTGAAAGGGGGCTCTTGGGTTGGGGGTTGAGTGAAGTCCGACCCCTTTTTACTTCGGCCAGCCAGTGTCAATGGTGCCGTCAATGATGCCTTGCTTGACGTCTTCGAGCTCGGCCTCAAGTTCCTCAGGCACCTCGTCCTCGAAGTCATGGAATGGAGCAATACCTACGCCATCGTTCGCCAGAGTGCCCACATAGGTACCGCCTTCAAAGGTACCGTCTATAACTGCTTCGATAGCATCGAAGATGGCCATATCCATCTTCTTGAGGACGCTGGTGAGATACGTCTCCTTGAACTCAGGGACGGAGATGTACCAATCGGTGTCCACGCCGATGAGCATCAAACCGCGCTCCTGCGCCACCTCCGCTGAACCGATACCCGCTGGCCCAGCTACAGGCAGGAGTATGTCCGCTCCTTGGTCGAACAACGACTCGGCTGCTGTACGTCCATCATCAATGCCGAAGCTGCCGATGTAGAAATCGGTGCCTAGGACCTCCACGTTAGTGCCGTGTACCTGGTTGTAGTAGTTCACTCCGGCCTCGTAGCCGACCATGAAGATGGTTATCGACGGGATATCAATGGCACCGAAAGTGGCAACCTTGCCAGTCCTGCTCATCCCGCCGGCCAGGTAGCCAGCTAGGAAAGCAGCCTCATCACTGGCGTAGGTTTGACCCAGCACATTGGGCAACAGGGGATCGTACACATAGTCCACGATGGTGAACTTCTGATTTGGGTTGGCCTCAGCTGCCGCTTTGGTGGCGTCGCCCAAGAGATACCCCACGGTGATGATCAAGTCGTAGTCCTGGCGAACGAACTCGTTGATGTTGGGCTCGTAGTCAGCAGAACTTGGGGACTCTAAGTAGCGCCCCGCAACGCCCAGCCTGGCCATAGCATCTTGCACGCCCTTCCACGCCGTCTGATTGAAGCTACCATCATTAACGACTCCTGCTACTACCAAGCCAACTCTTGCTGCCGGGTAGTTTTTCGTGACGACAGGCAGGTAGCTCTTGAAGATCTTGCGCCACTTATAGACATGATCTCCCCCCATCGGTGCGAAAACCAACTCCATGTACGGCTTGACCAAAGCCACTCTGGTGTAATAGTAGATAGGAGCAATCCCCGCCTCTTCCCCATTCAGGATCTCCTCCGCCCGTTTGTACAGCTCTCTCCGCCGAGCTGGATCCGCTTCCGCCCCCGCCTCGCTGGTGACGTTATCGAATTCCTCGTTGTACCAGCAGATGTTATTAGAGCCGTACTCGGAGTGGAAATTCTCATACACCCAGTTGTTCTGGTCCGGGTAGTCAACGCAGAAACCCGACCGCCAGATGTGAGGCTTGTCCCACGGGGATGGACACTGGTTGATGAGACGGAGATATTCCGTCCACTCCATATCTGTGATGTGAACCGTGACGCTCAGCACGTCCGTCCAGTTGGCAGCGATGTACTCAGCGATGGCCCGGTGCGCGCCTGAGGTGTTGTACATCAAGGTTACTTCAGGGAACCCTTCGCCGTTAGGATAGCCGGCTTGGGCCAGCCACTGCTGAGCCAATGTCTTCCCTTGCTCGTAGTCCAGCGCCCAGGGAGCGATGTCCGGATCACCCGCCACGTTGCCGAAGATGCCAGGGCAGGCGAAGGCGTTGGCTGGCCGCTGCTCACCCTTAGTGACGTTGTCAATGAGCCCTTGGCGGTTGATGGCCGCCGAGAAAGCCCTGCGCACCAGGGGATTGTCAAAAGGCGGCTTGTCAGTACTGAAGCCGTAGTAATAGGTACAGAGCCGAGGAGCAATGTAGAGTTCCCGGCTGAGCACGGGGTCGGCCTTGATGCGATCCACCTGGTCCAAAGGCACACCCAACCCCGGATCACCCAGGTAATCGAGTCTATCGTCCTCGTACATGGTCAGGGCCGTATGGGCGTCTGTCACGATGAGGCCGTTGATAACCTCGATCTGCACCTGATTGGCGTCGTACCAATCGGGATTCTTGACGAAGGTTAAGTGATCGCCGTGGATCCACTCGGTGAGCATGTAGGGGCCGCTGGTGACAATGTTTCCCGGCTCCGTCCAGGCACCTAGGTGAGCCTCGATGGCCCACTGGGGTTGAGGACTGGCCACCCACATGCCGGCGATGGCCGGGAAGTAGCCAGCAGGGTGGGTGAGAGTGAAGACCAGAGTGTAGTCGCCCACAGCCTGCACACCCACCTGGTCGGGGTCAGTGATCTGGCCCATGTTGAACTCGTAGGCGTTCTCAACAATGTAGAGGACGTAGGCGTAAGCAGAGCCTGTAGTTGGGTCGAGGGTGCGTTTCACGCCGTACTCCACGTCGTGGGCAGTGACGGGATGGCCGTCGGTCCAGTAGGCGTCGCTGCGCAGGGTGAAGGTGTACACCTGCCCATCAGGAGAGGTATCCCAGGAGGTAGCCAGCTCCGGCACTACATCCATAGTTTCGTCGTTGAAGCCGGTCAGGCCCAGGAAGAGCTGCTCGACCGCCCAGATCGAGGTTGTGTCAGTAGCCAGAGCGGGATCGAGCGTTGGCGGGTCGGTACCGAAGCTCATATTGAGGGTTACAGGATCGGCGGACTGAGCTTGGTGGAGTGTCTGTGTTTGGGACGCTGATCGGGCCATGGCCAAGCCGGAGAGGGCGACCATGGATAACGTTAGCCCCAGGACGATCAGCACCTTAGCGGATTTTGGATATTCTTTGGTGTTCATTGCCTTTTCCTTTCTGTAGGCTTTTGGCTCCTTGACAGGAGCACTCCTTTGGTTTATCTTACCACGTAGAAAGAAGCGTGGCCATTCTTGACAAAATCCTCGCTTTAGCCTATCATTCTTTTGCCCTTTCGATCACCTCCTCGCATCAGCAAAGAATAACCTTAAAGGATACACACCTGCTAGCCAAACGAATCCCATCATCTTGCAAGCATTTGGCAAACAGAAGAATTGGCTTAAGGACAGGTCCTCCTGACCATCAATCAATAGTATACAGCAAAATGAGAGCCCTGTCAATAGGTTTCGGGGCTATTTACCAGAATTGGCCGGGATCTTGCTGTGTCCAGAGGTGAGAGGATATGGCCAAGATAAAAGTTTGGCTCGACAGATATGAACGCTAATTTGAGAAACAAAACACTTGCCGCACATGTAGATTTCAGTTGGGGGAGCCCGCTATTCAATGCGGCACTGCTCCTGATTGTGCTCACCGTTGGCCTGAGCATCGCTCTCCTGCCCTTGACGCTGGCGGGAGGTGCGGTCCTGGGTGGCATCGTCTTCCTGACCACTTTGATCCGCCCTGAGTATGGCCTGTACCTCCTGATCCTCGCTGTGCCCTTTGGATCGGTCCGGGAAATCACCATCAGCGGCTTTACGGTGGGGGCGGCGGAGGCGCTGGTGGGGCTGGTGCTGGCCGCCTGGCTGGCTAAGATGGTCGCAGCCAGAGAGGTCAAGGTCGCCTACCCGCCACTGGTTCTGCCCCTGCTCATCTTCCTGGGAGCCATCCTCCTCTCACTGCCGGGAGCCCTTTCCCTGAAATACAGCTTCAAGGAAATCCTCAAGTGGCTGGAGGTGCTGGGCATTTACCTCTTCGTAGCCAACGCCATCGAGAGGGAACAGGCCAGGGTTGTAGTTCTCTTGATGCTGCTGGCGGGCATCGGCCAGGCCCTCCTCGGCTTCTATCAGTTCTTCGGCCGCGTGGGGCCGCAGGCTTTCGTCGTCCTCGGCCGCTTCGTGCGGGCCTACGGCACTTTCGAGCAACCTAATCCGTATGGAGGCTACCTGGGACTCGTTTTACCGCTGGCCTGGGGTTTGTTGTTAGGAATTGGTAAATGGGGGAATCGGAGATTAGATATTAGTTATTGGGTCGCTATCCTGGGCTTGGCAACAATGGGTGCAGCTTTGATTATGAGCTGGAGCCGTGGTGCCTGGCTGGGCTTTGCCGCCGCTTTCATTGTAATGAATGTGGCGCACAGCCAGCGAGCAGCAGTTCTGTTCGCGCTACTTTGCCTGCTGGTCGCCTCGGTGCTGGTGCTGGGAAGCATTCAAGCGTTGCCTCAGACCATTGCCCAACGCCTCACCGATTTCGTCCCCTACCTGCGTGTTTTCGATGTGCGGGGAGTGAAGCTCAGCGACGCCAACTACGCCGTGGTGGAACGGATGGCTCATTGGCAGGCCGCCTGGGGGATGTTCAACGACCGGCCCTGGCTGGGGGTAGGCATCGGCAACTACGAGCCGGTCTACCCGGCGTACTCCCTTCAGGGCTGGCCAGAACCACTGGGCCACGCTCACAACTACTACCTCAACATCGCCGCCGAAGCCGGGCTGATCGGCCTAACGGCCTATCTCGTCCTCTGGGGAGCCGCCTTCTGGCAAGCCTGGAAGGCCGTCCGAGCAGCTCAGGGCTATTGGCGAGGGGTGGCCGCAGGCATCCTGGGCGTCCTGACCCACCTCTCGGTGCACAACTTCTTCGATAACCTCTATGTGCATAACATGTACCTGCATGTGGCTATTTTACTGGGATTGCTCTTTGTGGCCGTAAAACGTGATGCGTGAAGAGTGAAACGTGAAGCGTGATGGTCACGTTTCACGTCTTCACGTTTCACGACCCGGATGGACTTATCATGAAAAACAACCATACGTTGTCCCGAATTGTCACTTTCGCTTCCGCCAACTCCAAAGAGATCACCCGCTTTCTCAAATTCGCCGTGGTGGGCACACTGGGGGCGGCAATTGATTTCGGCACCCTGAATCTGCTCATCCTGGCCTTCGGTTTCAGTAAGGTGCTGGCCAACACCTGCTCCTTCATGGTGGCGGTGATCAGCAATTTCGTCTGGAACAGGCTGTGGACGTTTCCCGAGGCGAGGAGCAGGCCCGTCGCTCCTCAACTCGCCCAGTTCTTCCTGGTCAATATCGGCGGCCTGTTGCTAAACCAGGCCATATTTCTAAGCCTGGATGCCTGGGTGCTGGGTGAAGCAGGGCTGCTGGCAACTTCCATGGCCGCGATAGCTCTCAACGTAGGCTGGGCTCACTACGAGCTGGCCTACAACTTGTCCAAAGCGGTGGCTACCATCATCGTGCTGTTCTGGAACTTCGGCGCCAATCGCCTTTGGACCTTCCGGGGGATTTAGGATTGCGCATCGGCATTGATTACACGGCGGCAGTTCGCCAGGGGGCGGGCATCGGTCGCTATACACGAGAGCTGGTGAGGGCGTTGGCGAAGCTCGATCGAGACAACGATTACGTGCTGTTCGCGGCAGTAGGTGGACGGCGGCTAGCGGGCACGGGCTGGCCGTCCAGTTTCCAGATGCGCTCAGTGCCCCTCTCCGACCGCGCCCTGGCCATCCTGTGGCATCGCCTGCGGCTACCCCTGTGGGTGGAGCTCGCCACCGGCCCGGTAGACATCTTCCACTCGCCCGACTTCGTCCTGCCGCCGGTGCGCCGGGCCAGGACCATGCTCACCGTCCACGACCTCTCCTTTATTCGCTATCCCCAGTGCGCCGACGCCAACCTGCGGGCTTATCTAAACAAAGTGGTCCCCCGCTCCGTGCATCGGGCTGATCTCATCCTGGCCGATTCGCAGAACACCAAAGACGACCTCATGGAGCTACTGGGCGTGGAGTCTGACAAAATTGAGGTGATCTATCCCGGCGTGGAGGAGCGCTTCCGTCCCATTGAGGATCAGACGCTCTTGGAGGAAGTGAGGAGGCGATACAACCTGCCTCCTCGGTTTATCCTCGGCCTGGGCACCCTGCAACCCCGCAAAAACTTCACCCGACTCATCGAAGCCTTTGCCGATTTGCGATTTGCGATACTTCGACTGGGCTCAGTACAGGTTTGCGATTTGCGATTGGCCATCGCTGGGGGCAAGGGCTGGCTCTACGAGGAGATTTTCGCCACGGTCGAACGGCTGGGCCTGGAGGGAAAAGTCATCTTCCCCGGCTTTGTAGCCGACGAAGACCTGCCCGCCCTCTATAACCTGACTGACCTCTTCGTCTTCCCTTCCCTCTACGAGGGCTTCGGGTTACCGCCTCTGGAGGCCCTGGCCTGTGGCACGCTGGTGGTGACCTCCAACGCCTCCTCCCTGCCTGAGGTGGTAGGCGAGGCCGGACTGATGGTGGAGGCCACAGACACCAAGGCCCTGGCCGAGGCCATGAAGCGAGTTCTGGAGGATGTTGCGCTACGGGAGGGGATGGTCGCCAAGGGATTGGAGCAAGCAAAGAAGTTCACCTGGGAAAAGGCGGCGGCGAAGCTCCTCAGCTTGTATGACCCTAAACCAATGACCAATGACGAAGGACCAAGGACCATCTGACCAGAAATGCAGTCTAGCGAGCAAGAGATCTTAATGCCCAAGTTCTGTCCCCACTGCGCTGGCCGGCTGGCCCCTGAGATGATTGACGAGAGAGAGCGGCTGGTCTGTCAGGTGTGCGGCTTCATTTTCTATATCAACCCCACGAAGTATGCTTTTTCTCGCCCGCCGAACTGCCGATCGAAATCGCTTTCCAGGCCCATCGCGAGGCACTGCGCGATTGGGAAAAAACTAGACCTGACAGGTTTTGAAAACCTGTCAGGTCTTGCGAGGAGAGTTTGAGGTGAAGAAGATGAACAGCGCTACTATCATCATGATTGTTCTGGCCGTGATCCTGACCGTCGTGGCTTATTTTCGAGGTGGCGTTCACGTGGCTGGATTGAGGTTGGGTGCCAAGAGTATCTGGGACAACTTGCTCCTCCTATTGGCCTCTTTCGCCGTGGCCGGCCTGGTGCAGGTGCTGATCCCCCGAGAGTTGATCAGACGGTGGTTGGGGGCTGAGGCAGGATTCAAAGGGATTCTGCTGGGCTGCGTGGCCGGTGGCCTTGTGCCCGGCTCGCCCTACTCCATCTTCCCTGTTATTGCTTCTTTCTATGAGGCCGGGGCAGGCATCGGCACCATCGTGGGCTTTATCACCGCCTGGTCCCTCTGGTCAGTAAGCCGTTTGCCCTTAGAGCTGGCCATCATCGGTCCTAAGGTCACCTGGGTGCACGTAATCTCTACGCTGATCTTCCCACCAATCGCCGGCGTCATCGCCCAGCTCTTCTTCACCAAGTAGCAAGGAGGCAACTACCCATGTCATTGCGAGGAGCGCTTTTTGCGACGAAGCAATCTCCAATTCGCAGGGTGGGGATTGCTTCGCCTTCGGCTACTCAGAAACTTCTTTCTGTCATTGCGAGGCGGCGCTCTTCCGCCGAAGCAATCCCCATCTCGCGAATTGGGGATTGCTTCAGGCGCACACACCGCGCCTTCGCAATGACAGGATGGGCAGTGTTTCTGTCCTTTAGAATGGCGGGCCGCGCCATGGAAAACTCGCAATGACACGTGTGACATTGTCAAGGTAGTTACGCGAGGGGGCAATGATGGCTCCCTTTAACCCTGCAGTGCTCAAAAGTGGCCAAAGGAGCTGGGGTTCCACACCCTGCTGCTTTCCACCTTTGTCGAGGGCGAGGCCAGAGAAGTAGCCAGGGTCTTCGCCGCCATCGCCAGGGAAAGCCTCCATTCGGGCCGCCCCCTGCCCCGGCCAGCCTGCGTGATAGCTGGCGGGGAGACCACGGTCACCATCTAACACCAATGCGAATGATCTGACGTTGACGTTTGTGTTCTAGAAACCAGGTTTTTCACTCAAAAGTATTTCTCAGGGCATCTAAAATGCTAACAATTGCGCACATTCTGGACACAAAGGGTTCAAAAACCTGGTTTCTAATCGGGATTGCCCTGGTCCTAGTTGGCTATTGGGGCCCGTGGGTGAATCACAAAACGGCCGCGCTGGTGCTGAACGGCCTGGACATAGCCGAGTTCGTCAAGTTTCTGCCGGGGGTGAGAACCGGTACGGAGTTCATGATCCGCGAGCTTTTCTACCTGCCCCCTTTGGCTGCGGCTCTATGCCTGGCCCTGGTGGGCAGCAGCCGGCACTTGCGCTATCCCCTGTGGGCCAGAGCGATCATGGTGATCATCGCCACGGTGCTGGCGATCATCGTCTTGCCCCCCTACCCGTTCATCTTCCAGGCTCTAAGCTCGGACGAGTTTCGGCGGCAATGCTTGATGGGGGCAGGCTGTCTGGCCGTCATCGCGGCATCCCTGCTCTATCGCCGCCTGCCGAGAACCGTAGTGGCTGGCCTGCTGATAGCTGTCTCCCTCGCGGGAGCAATTCCCCCTCTGTGGCAATTCCTCTCCATTCGCAGCGCCTTGGACAGGGTTTACGGCCAGCCGGTCCACATCGGCTGGGGGCTGTGGCTGACAGCAGTGGGATTCCTGGTCGTTGCCGGAACAGGGGCAGGGATGCTCCAAGAGGATTTGTGATTTTCGATTTTCGATTTCCGAATCGAAAATCGCTCGCACATAGACCAAAAACACTTACGGAGGCAAAAACATGGAAGAGCAGAAAAAGAACAACGTCAGCGACGTTACCGCTGAGACGGTGAACATCACTCAGGGGGGAGCGCGTAATGTAACCGGGACCATCGTCACCTTGCGCCAGGCGGGAGCGCAATCCGTCACTGCGGATAACCTGGTTATTCGACAGGGAGGGGTGGTGAAGGCCCAGGCGGATCAACTGGAGATGCTCCAGGGAGGCATCGTTCTTGCCCAAACGCAGACGGCTAACCTCACCGCCTCGGAGGCGGGCGCTGTCCTTTCTGATGGTGACGTGACGATGGCGCAGGCCGGAGCACAGTTGCTGCTGGCTAGAGGCGACGTGACCATGGACCAGAGCGGGGCAGTAGCGATGTGGGCACGCGACGTGACGTTGAACCAAAGCGGGGCAGTAGCGATGTGGGCACGCAACGTCAAAGCCGAGAACAGCGGCGCAGTGTTCTTGTTCGCCAGCCAAGTGGAAGGAACTGTCAACGCCGCCTTTGGCCCGCGCGAGTCGGTCATCTTTGGCGCAGTAGCGGGGGCGGTGGCTGGGTTAGTGCTCTTGCTGGCCCGGCTGGCGCGAAGGCGGTAGACAACTGAGGAGGTGAAAACGGGCCTGAGGGAAATCGTAAACTTGCTCATGGCAAGACTGTGGCCCCGACTGTGGAAGGAGTGTCCTCAAAGTAGTACAGCGTTTCCTTCCGAAAGTATCACCAGGCAGTGGCCTGCTATCAAGTGAGGAGAAAAATGGCTCGTAAGAGAAGAAAACTATCTCGTAAAGAACGCCAGCAACAACGTCGTGAGGCAATGGAGCGCAAGAGAAAAGAGCGGGATTGGGAACCTCGACAGGAACCTTCCACCCGGCGTCAGACTGTTGAAGTGATTGAAGATATGCTTCCCCTTTTCCCCACGATTACTGACGCTTCCGCTTCGCCCGGTCCTGCCATGGAACAGATCACGATGATCTTGTCGGAAAGTGGATACATGGCCGATGAACCCGAATTTGAGGAGATTATCGTTGACCCTATGCTTTGCATGGACACGTTCGCCGAAGTTGTTCAGGAATTAGGCATAGACCCCGCATCATTGGAAGAATTCTCAGTTGAAGACCGTGAAGATACCCAGATGAGAATCCTGGAAGGAATTATAGGCCGGCTTCTGACTGACGAATTTCGCCAAGACATCCTCAACGGCTTGAACGACCTGCGCCTACGCCTGAAACAGTCTGGAGACCGGGAGGAAACTGCCAAAGCCGCCGCCTTGCAGTCATTTTTGAGTGGAGATGAGACTGAAGGAATCTGGCCCATGGTCGGTTTGGTTCAAGCTATCTTCTATCGAAGCATTCAAGTTGGCTTTGAGCTAATGAAAGCATCAACGGAGATTATGGAAATAGTGGACCCTGACAAGCGTGGTGTCTCCCTGTCTGAGAAGCTAGCCCAGTCCAAGGTGGCCCAGAAAGTGGATTCCCTGCTCAAAAAAGTGCCTGGTTTGCATGGCTTCTTGGAAAAGCAGGCCGACCACATCTGGGAAGAAGGTCTAGACGCCGTATTCACAGGCGAGCTGGGTCTCGAACTCTTTTCGCCAGAAGAAATAGGCACGGGCTTTGAGATGTTCCAGACCGCATTCCAGGATGACATTGCCGAGACAATGGAGACCCAAGACCTTCGACCACTGGAAATGTCCCAGGAAAAGGGAATGGCTCTCGTATTGCAATGGGACAGCTACCTCACCGAGCTATTCACACCAGAGCGGCTTGACCAGTTGAGAGCCAGGTTGGAGGCCATTCTGAAAGATCCAGCTTATGCAGGGAAGTGGTTCCCCTTTTTATATATGCTGGCGGAGTACATGGCAGACGAAGATGCCGTAAAAAATGAGAAGCAGTTTCTTATCACGGCATTAGCAGGCGAGATGAGAGCTGTCTCCACCGCATTTCAAGAGGCCGAGCGAAATGAGCAAGAAAGTTGACAGGTGCTATCCACAGCCTCGCTCGAAAACGGAGGAAAACAGGGAGATATTCTCGCGTTTGGGGATTGGCCCTTGCTGTTGGGCTGGCCTTGTTCACCTGGGAAAAGGCCGCCGCAAAGCTCCTGAGCTTGTATGAGACCCTAAACCAATGACCAATGACGAAGGACCAAGGACCATCTGACCAGAAAGGGAGGTAAGGAAATGCGAGTTAGCGAATGTGTGGGATGCGAAAGCTCCCCGTGTACGGATGTCAGGCACGAGTGCTACATCATTCCAGACATAGACGTAGAGCCAAGTGAAATCTCTATCGCCATGATCTCGGAAGCTGCACCCGCCAATCTTGACGACTACTACTATGCCGAAGGGAATCCCTTGTTTGCCCAAACCACCGTGCAAGCCTTCCGCGACGCCGGTGCAGAGGTCTCGTCTATCCAGGACGTGCTCGATCTGGGGGTGTATCTGACCACCGCCGTGAAATGCGGGAAAACGGGGTACGGGATAGAGGCGGGCACGATCAAAGAGTGCTCCCTCATTCTGGAGAAGGAACTGACCCTGTTTCCGAACGTGGAAGTGTTTATGCTAATGGGGGACGTCGCCATCAAAGCCATCAACTACATCGCCAAGAGGGCTGGTGAAGCGAGAGTGATTCCCGCTGGCTCCACGTATAAGATCCGAGGGCAGGAGTACTTTTTCCGAGGGAAGAGGGTTTTCCCGTCCTACCTCCAGGCAGGCCCCAGCTTCTTTATCGAGAAGAGCAAACGAAGGATGATTGCAGAAGACATCTCTGCGGCGATGAGCCTACTCATAAACTTGTGCGCCTCTGGCCGTCATTGCGAGCCGGCCATGGCGCGGCCGCCATTCTAAAGGACAGAAACACTGCCCATCCTGTCATTGCGAAGGCGCGGTGTGTGCGCCTGAAGCAATCCCCAATTCGCGAGATGGGGATTGCTTCGGCGGAAGAGCGCCGCCTCGCAATGACAGAGACAAGTTTCTGAGTAGCCTACTCATAAACTTGTGCGCCTCTGGCCGTCATTGCGAGC
>CAYUPJ010000008.1:0-40335 GCA_964446635.1 uncultured Anaerolineae bacterium | reverse complement strand
CCTCGGCGAAGGCATCGCTCAGGCTGAGCATCGGTCTGGGATGGCGCACCTTCTCGAATTTGTCCAGCGGCTCGCCCCCCACCCTCTGGGTGGGCGAATCCGGGGTAACCAGCTCCGGATGGGCCGCCTCCAGTTCCCGTAGCTCCCGCATCAGCCTGTCGTACTCAGCATCGCTGATGACCGGGGAGTCCAGCACATAATAACGGTAATCGTGGTAATGGATCTCCTTACGCAGTTCCTCCATGCGCTGTTCGACACCCATCTTCCTCAACTCCTGGCAATCTTTCTTTGATTATAACACCTTTCAGCGAATCAGCGAATCAGCGAATCAATGAATCAACGAGTTAGGGAACTGTTTGACAAAAACGAGGGGTAGTTATAGAATGAGCCTATGCCCAACTACGACAAACTGAGCCTTGTGGTTAGCTTGATATTGCTCTGTCTGGCCCTCTCGCTGATCATTGTCTTGCCGACGAGGACTTGCTCCCTTGTCGCCCTGGGCTTACCGCTGACGATCCGACTCTCCCAGAACTGGGTGACGGCGGCGCTGCTGACCGGCATGGCCTGTAGCGGCACCGCCTCCGTCGTGCGCCTTCATCCCCTGTCCCGCCGAGAGACTTGTACTGAGCGCTGTCGAAGTAAGCGCACCTTCGTTTCCTGCATCCTCCCCAGCCTGGCGGTACTACTGGCGGCCATCCTCTTGCCTAGAACTCCAAACCGTATCTACAACCTGGGTGGCCTGGCGGTGATGGGAATCCTCCTCCCGTTGATTATCATAGCCGAATATCGTATCATTGACCCCGCTGCTCCTGACCACAGAGCCATCCGATTGGGCTTGAACTTCATCGCTTATCTCCTGGCCATTGTCCTCTTTGCCCTCATCCACGATAGCAAAGTCGATACTTCGCCAGAGCCCTGTACTGAGCTCTGTCGAAGTATCAGTACAGGGTTTCTGTCGGCTACAGCGGCGTTGGTTGGGAGCAGCTTGCTGGCCCTGGACCTGCTGTATGGTGCTCAGCAGAGTCTTCGACAAACCGGCCTCTACGCCCTGATCGTCGGCCTGGTCATGGGGGAAATCGCCTGGCCGTTGAGCTACTGGCAGGTGAACAGCCTGACGGCTGGAATTCTCCTGCTGCTTATCTTTTATATTGTCACCGGTCTCGCTCGGCAAGGGCTTTCAGGGCTCCTCAGCCGGCGGATTCTCATCGAGTTTGCCTTGGTGGCTCTGATCGGCCTGGCGTTGCTCCTCAAGTACGGCCCCTGAGTTGTCCTCATAGCTCAACCTCGATGCCCAGCCCCATCGTCTCAGCCCGCGTCAGCACCGCGCCGGCCACCGACACGTCCTGCACCGCGTTGCCCACCGACTTGAAGAGGGTGATCTCCTCAGCGCTTGCGCGGCCTGGCTTGATCCCAGCAGCGATCTCCCCCAACTCAGCATAGATGTCCTCTTCGGTGATCAGGCCCTTCCGGATGGGGATGATCAGGTCACCTGTCTCCGCCAAACATGCCTCCCGCGAGTCTACCACGATCCTGGCCCTTCCGACCGTCTCCTCCGGAATCTCCTGCATCTCTGGCGTGAAGGAGCCGACGGCGTTGATGTGGACGCCTGGCTTGAGGCTTCGCCCCTTCGCTCCGCTCAGGGCAGGCTCTGAGGCTCTGCCCGAAGGGTCGCCGTCGGCGAAGACGGGGGTCTTGGAAGTGGTGGCCGCGCAGATAACATCGGCCTCTCGGGTGGCCTCTGCTGGGGAGGAGGCGACCTTAAGGTCTACAGGGAGCCTCCCCTTCCCCGCCATCTCCTGGACATACCTTTCCGCCGCCAGTGGGTTGATGTCGTAGATCCAGACTCTTTCGATATCCCGTACCTCGCAGACCGCCAACAGTTGGGTGCGCCCCTGGACTCCCGCCCCGAAGATCGCCGCCACCTTGGCGTCCTTCCTGGCCAAAAGGTCAGTGGCCGCCCCCGAAGCCGCGCCGGTGCGCAGCGCCGTCAGATAGGTTCCGTCCATCACCGCCACCGGCCGCCCGCTCGAAGCCTCCACGACAACCACCAGGGCGAAAATGGTGGGTAGGCCCTTATCCAAATTGCGCGGGAAGACGGAGACGATCTTGACCCCCAGGTCGTCGCTTTCTGAGAGGTAGGCGGGCATGAAGAGGGTCACCCCCTCGTGTCTCTCCACTGGCAGTTGGGTGCGAAGGGGCACCACCGCCTTCCCCGTCGAGAGCTGGGCGAAGGCCCCCTTCACGATCTCGATGGCCTCCCGCATGGGGACGGCCTGCTGGACATCCTGTTTGGAGAGCACTCGTAGCTTCATCTATGCCTCCTCCCAATGTCAAAAACTTCGAGGGCTTAGACCAGGCGAAGTCTAGCCCTCGAGTCGTACTCTATCGCCACAGTGGATTGTTGAACTTCCCTACACGCCAAATGATCCTGGTAGTCTTCCAGGTTGGATAAGGACTCAGCGAATTGCACCTGCAACTCTTAGGTTCGTAGACGATACGGTAATCGCCCACGACGATACGATATAGTCGTTCCACGCCTTCCAGTTTGTCTACGCCGTGAGGAAACGGCTCATCTTTCAACTTCTCGATACGTTTCATCACGCGCTCAACTACCGACTTGGGCAAACGACGGAAATCCTTGTGAACAGACGGCTTGAAGTCAACGCTAAAGGATGCCATCTTTCTTCAATCGCCGTTTCATTTCTTCAAAACTAATCGGTTGCTCGTCTCGACGTTCGGCAACTATAGCCAAGTCGTGCAGGTCTTCCATCAATCGCTCATACCGTTCGAGCGAAAGAATCACGCTCAACTTTTTTCCCGTTGTATCAACCACGTACTGTTCTTGCACCGTTTCCATTTTCATCTACTCCTTTCCTCACGATATTCTATCGCGCCCTCGTATCGCGCGCAACTTTGGCAAGACGGGCATGGCGGGAAACGCCGTAGCCTGCCGCCGTGCCGCGCATTGACCTTGAACGGCCACCACCTTCAGGGCCAGCGAGCCTACCCAGCGACGCGGGCGCGGCATGGTCGGCAGGCGCGTGTTAGCGGCTCGTGCATATTATGGTGGGCATGGGTTAATCTCAATTGGACAACTCCCTGTCCTAGGGTCCAAGTTCTCTACTGTACACCAGTTGGAAGGAGTCCGCAATGGAATAGAAACACTCTGGGTGCTCCCGTCTCCCAACATAAACCTGATATTGGAAATCCAACTGGCCTTGTATATAGCTGCCAGAACTTGGTCAGAGTCCAATCCTTTATCGGCAAATACATGCTGGGTTGCCAAGAGTGCTATCCTGACTGTCTTACCTGATTCCGCGTTTAGTGGCAAGCCTGAATAGTCAAGGGTTGTTGTATATAGCTTTCCTATCCCAAGGAGGTTTCGATCAAAGTCAACGTAATTCTTTAGAATCCATGTGCTGAGACTAGAAGAGGAATCAAACAAATCGTAAGAAACGCTAACTCTCACAGATGGATTACCTGTTTCAATCTCACCCTGTTGTACCCGCACAATAGATGCCGACTTGGCCCCCAGGTTTGTAATGTCAAGAACCACTAGGAAATCCGTATTCCAGGTGAGATTTCCTTTTGCGTCTTCACAGAGTTGTTTGATAAGAGTATTGAAGTTGGGAAACAGATATGCGATTTGGGTAGACACTTTAAACAACTGTGCCTCAAACGCGACACGGTTTGCCTCAGTTGCGATTCTATTCGCACTGATTGCTACTATGACGCTGAGTACCGCGCTTAACACACTTATGCCTGTAAGAATCAGATTCCAATCTGGGTTTCGTGACGGTTTGTTTTTCATTTTCCATACTCACGACTACTTTACATGCAGGATACAGTTGCGCCAAGTTGCTCAATTGAGACGGCATGGCCGCTAACGCTGGAGCCCCCCGCAACGGCACGCCTGATGTGAAGGCGCGTTGACTTTACCCGATCAACAGTGCCAAACTGCCGCGCGCGTGCCGTTGTCGGGGCGCGTGTGTTTGGCGGCGTCGTCATCGGGCTATCACTTAAAAAAGGGCCCTGATTGGCATGTCTGGGGTGTCTCACCAAATCCTCCCCCAGTGACCTTCACCTGGTACGCGACCAAGGTGCTTTTAGTACTGTCTTTTTCATACGGGAAAGCACTTGCCACAATGTTGTACTTGTTTCCATTCTCATAGGTACGCGTCCCTTCAAAGTACGTGGTCCATCCTTGCTGGTCCACCCAAGTCAGCTTGCTACTCATTGACTGGGTGAACTTTCCAGATTCGCCGATGATTTTGATGTCCAACGAAGGAGTCCCCATACCCCCTATACCAACCCCATAACTCCAGGAGCCACTACACTCCAAAGCAAACGCTGGCGTCGGTGTTGGTGGGATTGGTGTTGGTGTAGGTGTCGCTGTTGGTGAAACTGGTGTGGGTTGTGGTGTTGCTGTTACAACAATGAATATGGGCGTAGGCGGGGCTGCAGGAGCACTGCACGCAACCAAAAACAACGCAACCAATGTCACGCCCACCATCTGCGGTACCAACTTCTGGTGGCTCATTTTCGGCTCCTTTCTCTGCCAAAGGCGATGTCGCCAAACTTACGTTTCACGAACCGAATTGTTCGTGAATCACACACCTGTTTGAGTGATTCCCGCACTTTTTGTTTCGCCTATCCACACCCCCCTTTCTCCACTACTTCACTGCTCTTGAAGCCGTTGGCTCTTGGGCTGCAATATGGCCTCCACCCTCAAAGCACCATCTTCTCCCCTGAGATTACCACCTCTCCCCTGGCGAACCGTTGATAGCTGAAGGGGTTGTCTTCGTCGGACATCTGCCCGGTGATCATGGCCACCACGTAGCGACTGCCCTCAGGGGCGCCCATGATGCCGTGGCCGCTGTAGCCCAGGTTGAAGAAAAGGCCCTCGACATCGGGAGAGGGGCCGAGAATAGGCTTCAAGTCGGGGGTACAGGTGTACTGACCAGCGCTAAGGAAGACGCTGTCGCGAGTGAGCCGCCCAATTACTTCTTCCCAGAAAGGCGCTAACTTCGACACCTCTTCCAGGACCAAAGCTGGAAAGGCCCAGTCGGTGGGCACTTTCTCCAGGGGTTCGCTGGGCTCCTCAGGGGTGGCCCAACCCATAGCAGCTCCTCCCACCTCGGGCCGCCAATAGGCTCCCGAGGGGACGTAGATGGTCATGGGAGCATCCTGCGGGATCGCAGCGTCCTGACCGATGACCACCTTCTGGCGTCGCAGGATGGTCAAGGGCAACTCCAGGCCAGCTAACCTGGCCACCAGACCAGAGAATGGCCCGGCGGCAATAACCACCGTTCGGGTGGAGATATGGCCACGATTGGTCTCCACGCCCGCTACGCCCTGGCTGTCAAGCTCGATCCCGGCGGCCTTGGTGCGCAAGAGAAATAGGGCTTCGCTGCCTTTAGCAAACCCGTGGGTTAGCTCGTGAGTTGAGAGCCAGCCATCGCGGGCTCGGTAGGTGGCCGCAGTTACTTTAGGGGAGGCCCAGGGGAAACGTCGCCGTACCTCGTCGCCGGTCAGAAACTCCACGTCGTCCAGGCCAATGCTCTGCTGAAGTTCGACCCGAGCGCGGAGGGTCTCCGGGCCTTCGGGAGCGTCAGTGTAGAATAGATAGCCCTGCTGGTGCACACGAATATCATAGCCTGGAATGCCGATCACCTCAGGGAAGTTCTCGAAGACCTCGATAGAAGCCTTCATCATGGCCACGTTCTCCGGCTCGCTAAACTGAGCCCGGAAACATTCCTCTGAGGCCGCGGTGGTGAGGGTGCCCAGGCCGTCCCGCATCTCCAGCACCACCGGCTCCAGGCCCGCTCTTGAGGCATAGAAAGCAGTGGCTGCCCCCAGAATGCCTCCGCCGATGATCACCATCTCGGCCTGTCTGGGGAATTCGCTCGCATCTGGAACGATGATCCTACCCATTTATTTCCTCCTAACGTCGTTGTTACGAGGGTCCTTCTGGTCTCGTGCTACCCTGCGCGAAAAGTATGCCACAATTTGTGAAATTAGTCAATACTAAACAACGCGCCTTTCTCCGGCCATCTCTTCGGCCCTGAATCTCTCCAAGCGGAAGGGGTTGAGGTCGAAGTCGGTCTGGCCACTGGTGATTAGATCCGCCAGTATCCGACCCACGGCCGGCGATTGCATGAAGCCGTGGCCGCTGAAACCTACAGCGCAGTAGAAGCCTTCCACGCCGCCGATGTCCTGGCCGATGATGGGATTGTCGTCAGGGGTGATATCGTAGAGGCCGCCCCAGCCGCGCATGAAGCCCGCTCGATCGAGGACAGGCGCGCGATAAGCGGCCTTTTCCCCCACCCTGGCCAGAAATTCCAGATCGAAATTGGTGTTGAAGCTGGGCAGCTCGTCTTTGTCGGTCATGCCCATCAAGATACCTGCCCCCTCCCGCCGGAAGTAGAAACTGGGGGCGAAGTCAATGATCATCGGGATTTGCCTCGGCAGCTCATCGAAGGGCGCGGTAACGAAGACCTGGCGGCGATAGGGCACGACGGGCAACTCCAGGCCGACCATGCGTCCCACCTGGGCTGCCCAGGCCCCGGCCACGTTGACCACCACGGGGGTGGCAATCTCCCCTTTGTTGGTCACCACCGCCTTAACCTTCCCCTTATTTACTTTTATGTCCAGAGCTTCCGTCTCTTCGCCAATCCGCACCCCCAGGCGCCTGGCCTGCTTAGCGAAGCCCATGGCCACGCTGTAGGGATCGGCGTAGCCGTCGCGCGGGCAGAACGTGCCCCCCAAGACGTCGTCCAGGTAGAGATAGGGAGCCATATCGCGGATCTCCTGCGGCGACAGCAGGCGTACCGGCACACCCATGCGCTGCTGTAGCGCTACGTTGGCCTGGAATTCGGCCCAGTCCTTGGGTTCTGTAGCCAGGAACAGGTAGCCGTGCTGTCGGAAATCAATCTCCGTCTCGAACTCCTCTGCAAAGCGTTCGAAGTACCGGAGGCTCTCCATGGAGATGTGGATGTTGGCCTTCAGGGAGAACTGCAATCGGATTCCACCGGCCGACAAAGCCGTGGAACCGGAGGCCAGTTGATTCCTCTCCACCAGCACGATGTCCTGGCAGCCCAGTTTGGCCAGGTGATAGGCGGTACTGGTCCCCATTACCCCCCCGCCGATGATCACTACGTTTGCTTTCCCCATCATTTCTCCTCAACCAGCGTAAACTCCCAGGCGCACCAGTATTCATCGGGATGTGGATCAGGTGGGCAGGCGATGCAGCGGGTGTGGAAGCGTGGGTCAATCGTGCGAGCGAAGTTAGCATATTCCACCAGGCCCACCGGTTTACAGGGAAAATCCGGGCGACCCTCCCGCTGGCGTGCCGCCTGCACCCGGCACTCGTTCATGCGGAAGATAATGGTGCGCTCGTCCACATCGAGGATCTCCTGTACGTTCAGGTAAGAGTAAAGGCGGTACTGCAGAGCCTCTTTCAGAGCGGGAATCCCGCCCCCTGGCTCTATACCTCGCTGCCGCATAATGCGCTTGGCCTCGATGACCGTGAACTTCTCCCAGGCTTTGGCGTCCAATTCGATAGCCTTCTCCAGGCCAAAAGCCTCTTCCACAATCAGGAACCAAAGCCCGTCGTGAGCCAGCCAGTTCTTGGCCGCATTCTCCAGCAAGTCAATCAGTTCTTCTTTGGATAGCCTGAGCAACAGGTCACGGTGAGTCATAGGGCTCTCCTTCTTGTAGTTGGTCCGTGAGACGGACAAGCAAATCAGCGAACGACGCTCTTCGTCATTCGCTGACTCGTGTATCATTGGACTTGCGATCACTCCTCCACGCCAGCCGCTTGATCCATCACCTTTCCGCGAACTCACCCAGATTCTTGTAGTTATTCCTCATCTCGTCGGCAGTTACCGTATTCAGGAACCGCAACACACGACGCAATAACTCCCCAATAGGCAATTGCTCGGAGACAATGATGCCGTGGTATTCTCTGCCTGCCCACCAATACTGGTCAAAGAGAGGTGCGTAGTCCTTGCTGTTGTAGGTCAGGATAGCGCGCCCCTGACTCACGGCGTAGCCCAGGTGTTCCGAGTCCTCCAACTCGGTATTGCCTACCTCGTGGGCCGATACCGCATCGAACTTCCGTTCGCGCAACAACCTGGCCAGTTTGGGGGTGACATCGGCATCAGTGTAGAGGGCTACGAAGAGCTGCTCGGCCATACTCGCTCCAGAGCCGCTTGGTTTTCAGCTATGTACTGCTTAATCTCGCCAGGATGATCGTAGTAGTAGCCGAGCGCATCGTGAACTTCGGCCAAGGTCAGTATACCTTCGTACTCCTCAACAATCTGCTCCGGGGTGAGGCCATGTTGTGTCAGCACGACGATAGTTTGAACGGTGACGCCCTTTCCTCGAATGATGGGCTCGCCCCCCTTCACCCCTTGTATCCGTGCGATATGGGCATGGGTGGTAGACACTGTTGGCTTCTTCTGCTCGACAGTCAGCCCCTCCACCTGCTGGGTCAGCATTTCCACCGCTTGCCGTAACCAGGCCAGTTCGTCGTAGACCCGCTGCGCTTCAACCGTTGTGCTCATCTCGTCCTCTCCACTCTCAGCGTCTCGTTCAACCTAATTCTACCACAACTCTCTCTTCCTGGCAACCACTGTGGGTGCCGGCAAACAAACCCACAGCATCCTCTTCCTTCCACACCCTCATGATGGCTCTTGCGGGGGCGAATCTGGATCGGTTCAGTCTTGGCAGTGGTACTCCCTTATTCGTCCGTCTTGCCAGAGAAGCAAGTCGGCGCAGAGGGGGTGATCGCGCTGCGCTGCGTCACGACGGACCTGGCCGGCGATAGCCGCTACATGGGCCGGGTCGCGGTCGCTAAAAGCAATCAGGAAATCGCGATTGGGAATGCCGATCAACATCCGGCCGGGGATGCGCTCGGCCCACGTAGCCATCAGATCTGGCAGCAGAACGCGCGTGGCCGCGTAGCCGTCGCGCGTCTCGCACACCACCATGGTCTTGCCGCGTAGCCCGTGCGTCTGATAGTCGCGGCTCGTCGTGCGCCGGCGCAGGTTCTCTAGCGCGTATTCGTGGATCATGTCGAAGGTGACCTCCGGTCCACTCATGATGCGGGCCAGGATGTTTTCGTCTATGTAAGCGCGATAATCGGGGAAATCAAACACGTAGGTGACGACCAGCCCAGCTACAAACGGGCGATGCCCTGGTGGGGGGGCGTCTTGACGCTGCACATGCTCCAGCAACTCAGGTCGGTTGAGCATCGGCAGCAGTGCTTCGGCGGCCTCCTTTTCAGTTGGCGGTGGAGAGGGCGGGGGCACCTGGCGGAGGGCGTGCAGGTGCGCGTCCACAATATCATCCAGGCGGTGGGGAGAGCTCAGGTAAGCCTGGTAGGCTGTGTCCAGCTTGCAGCGCATGGGCTGGTCGTGCAGGACGACGTGCAGTACGCCCGCCTCGCGTTTGACGACGGTGTAGCCAGCCTGCTGCGTGGCCGCCTCGACGTGGGCCGTGAAGGCTTCCAGATCAAGTAGTTCGCTCCTTTGGCGTCGTTTTCGTTTGGCCATGGTGTTTCTTCGGATTCCGATGAGGTAACTGCTCAGGCCGTGTCATTGCGAGAAGCATTTTTCTGCGACGAAGCAATCTCCCCCTTGCGCTTTGGAGATTGCTTCGCGGAGTTTACCCTGAGGCACCGAAGGGCTCGCAATGACAGTGTGAGTTGTCACCCGATGAGGCTCTCTCAGCGCACCTTATACACGTTCAACCCCACTTTTACATCAGAATGGGGCTCAGGTAGTGGCTGGTTGCCTTTGGTAGAGGCAATGATGATGCTCTTGCCCGACGTGCTTGGCCCGGCCGTCTTGCTCAAGTCCACCTTGATGGTGAGGATGTTGCCCTCGATCTTCATTTCGACGTTGACCATTTCGACGTTGACCATTGAAGTGTTCTCCTCTCTGGGATTATGGATATAGGCCACCGAAAGACAGCCTTGAGGGTCTCCTTCCGTGAACTTCTGTGGCCTATGCTTGTCCTGAGCCTGCCTGCCCTGAGCCCTTCGACTATGCTCAGGACAGGCCTAGCCGAAGGGTCGAAGGGTCAGAACTTCATTTCTCTGCTTCTTCTGCGCCCAATTGGCTCAGCAGACCGCGAACCGTGAGCAGAAACTCGCCCGGCTTTTGCACCGTACTTCTCCGCTGTGTAGCGCTCGCGTTGCTCGCGCAGTCCTTTGAGCATCTCCTCCACGCTAAGTCCTGCCTCGAGGCGCGCTCGTTCGATCTCCCGTGCCAATTCGGGCACCATGGGCGTCATCGGTGTCAGCACGAAGATGCCATCCAGGTCTACCAGGCGGAAGGTGTCGCCCGGCCTGATGCTATAGCGCTCACGTAGCTCAACGGGCAAAGTTAGCGTACCCCTCTGACGTACCTGCACTGTAATGTCCACCGAATTGTCTTCCATCTGTATTTCTTTAACCGCACATCAGCCTACAACTTCCCCTTGTAAGTGGACGACCAGCCAAACAGCTTGCGCAGTCGCTGCGACGGGTTAAACTTGAACACCCAACTATCCCGTTCTGGCCTCACATAGAAAGTGCCGAAGTTACGTAGAGAGACGCACTCGCCCTGCTTCAGCGCTTCATAGATCTCTTCCAGCGTGGCATCCACCATCTCTTCAACGGTGCATGTGCCTTTGGGTATTCGTTTTGAGACGCGGTGTATTAGTTCCTTCTTGTCAATGCTCATAGCTCCTCCCCAACACCCTCCTTAACTGGAGGAAGAGGCAAACAAGCGAATCAGCGAACGACGCTCTTTGCCATTCGCTGATTTGGGGGTGACATCGGCATCAGTGTAGAGGGCTGCGAAGAGCTGCTCGGCCATCACTTCGGTTACACTCAGTACAAGCCTCGCTCCAGAGCCGCTTGGTTTTCAGCTCCCCTCTGAACGTTCTCGTTCAACCCAATTCTACCACAACTTCCCTCCCTGGCCTCCCGTCTTCTGCTGAGGACTTCACTCAGGTTGTGGTCGGTTCCAGGGTGACGACGATCCGATGGATCCGATCCAGAATGATCTGGTTGCCCTCGACGGCCACAGTGGAGGGAGCGAGGCGAGGCAGGGAGAAGATCAGTTGGCCCCGGACAATCCGCCCTTGCACCTAAATGACCTCCTGTCGGCGGCGACGGTCAATCTCGGCCAGGGCAGCGAAGAAGTCATCCATCGGCACATCCTCGACCTCTCGTTCGACGAAGGCATTCAGAACTGCCTCGAATTCGTCCCGGGTGTAATCCTCGATCATCTGCTCAATTCTACCACAACTCTCCCTTCCTGGCAATTGCTGGAGGCGCGGGCGAACGAGTTGCTGGCGTGGTCTAAGGTAGGGTTTTCCTTATCCTTAAACCGACTGTCTCCTTTGGCGCACACAAAAAGCCACCTGCACAGTTAGCACAGGTGGCTTTCCTCCCTTATGCCGCTCTCGCGCAAGTCAACCGAGTTTCGGGGACGCTGATCAATACTCCCAGGTCGCATGTCCCAGGGGGGCTTTGTTCAACTCCTCGCGGAAGAACCTCCACTGCGGCATGAATTCGTCCATGTACGCAACGAAACGATCGTTGTGAAGGCGCTCCCGCAGGTGCACCATCTCATGAACCATGATGTATTCCAGGCAATGAACAGGTTTCTTGACGAGCTCCAGGTTCACCCAAATCCGGCGAGCCTCAATGTTGCAGCTTCCCCACCTGGTTTTCATCCGCTTCACACCCCACTCGGCTACCTTCACGCCCATGATGGCTTCCCACTTGGCGATGAGTGGGGGAATCATCTCCTTGAGTTGCTTGCGGTACCACGCTACCAGCACGCGCTCTCTTTTTGCCGCGTCGCTTCCTGTCCGCACAAGAAGATCCAGCGTGGTCTTGTTGCTGATAATCACTTTTGGAGGAGCGTCATGACAGATCACATTCAGCAAGTAGCGGCTGCCCTGGAAGTAATGACTTTCGCCAGACACATATTCTCGCGCCGACTGCCGTTCCTGCCCCTCAAACTTGGCCTGGTGGCGCTTGATCCAGACCATTCTTGAGATCACGGCCAATCGCACGGCTTCGTCGTCCACTCGAAGCGGTGCGGCCACCCGCACCCTACCATTGGGTGGATAGACGGCCAGATGCAGGTTCTTGATGTCCTTGCGAACCACATCCACTACGAGACCGTTCACGGTGATTTGGTGCATTCTCAATACTCGCTCTGGTTCTTCACCAGGTCAAAAATACGATCCGCCTCAGCTTGGTCTTGCACATGCTTGCGGATGGTGTATCTGACTTCACGCTCTTTGATTCTGTTGCCACGCCAGTCATCCTTTTTGGTCTGCCGGATTGCGGTATCCAGGGTGATGGCCAATTGCGCATTGTTTCCAAGGTTGTCGTAGAGCGCCCGCTTGGCACGGGTGTCTAGCGATTTCGGGTAGGCTGTTCCACTGGTGGGGTTTTGTACCTGCTTGGTGAGTTCAACGATTTTGGCAAGGTATTGCTCATATTCCAGCGCCTGCGCCTTGCGCTGCTGGATCAGTGTGTCCAACAATTCTGACATTCTGTCGTAGTACTTGGGGTTGACCGGCTGCTCATCAATGATGACCTTGCGCAGGTTGTTTTCAATGGTTTCGGCCACAGCCTCTTTGTTGCTGGCGATGCCTTTGGGGAGAGCACCCAGCGCATCGGGACCCCGCTCAACGATGAGCTGGATCAAGGTCATGTCGTCAAAGGCCGATACCTTCTCGCTCTCTTCGGCGCGGATGTAGGTATCTATCAAGTGGCGCATCGCCGGCTCATACATCTTCAGGTCTATGTAGTCGCCGCTGGCCAGCTTGACCTCAGTGCGGACCTTCTCGTAATAATCAACCTCGTGCTTGATCTTGTCGATTTCCTGGGGACTGTAGCCTGCCTCGGGCAGTTCGCTGGCAAGGTTGGCATAGGCACGGATCAGCGAGACCGTGAGCTTGTAGAGCGCAACCCGTTTGGGTTCGTTTTCCTTGAGCGCCTCTTTGTCGGCGGTGTCTTTGGCGCAGAAGTAGCGCAGATAGGCCGCCGTGTCCTGCGGTGGCTCGACCGGCTCGCAGAGCGCTTTGATAGTCTCGCGGGCCTCCTCTAGCCGCTCCCTGGCTTTTTCCAGGCGGTTGCTCAACAGCCCCGCCACATCTTCCTGGTCATATCCGTCTAGCGCTTCGGAGGTGTAGTCGTGGACGGAGCGCTCAAGGCTCTTGAACAGATCCTTGTAATCTACGATGTAGCCATATTCCTTGTCGTCGCCATCCAGGCGGTTCACCCGGCAGATGGCTTGGAACAGTCCGTGATCGCGCATCTGCTTATCAATGTAGAGATAGGTGGCCGATGGTGCGTCGAAGCCGGTCAGCAGCTTGTCCACCACGATCAGGAGCTTCATCTGGCCCGGCTCATTGACGAATTTCTTCTTGACCTCTTTCTCAAACTCGTCGGGGTCTTGGCCCTCGAGCATCTTGTTGTAGATGTCGTACTGTCTCAGCCTCTCAGTCAGTCCCTCGCCGGTATCTTCGCCCTTGATGGCAGAAAATGAGGGTTTGTAGGAAGTGACGATGGCGCACCTGTCGAAGCCGTGCGAGGTAAACAGCTCGTAGAACTTGCACGCCTGATAGATGCTGCCGGAGATGAGCATGGCGTTGCCTCGGCCGCTTTGCAGGCGGTCCTTGGTCTCCATGTCCAGCAGGATGTCGGCCACGATCTTTTCCAGCCGCGATTGCGAGCTGAGCACCTTTCGCATGGTGCCCCACTTTTGCTTGAACTGAATCAGCGCAATGTCGTTCAGGCCTTTGGTCTTGGCCTCGAACCACTGGTCTATCTTTCTCTGCGACGTGATGTTTTGGTCTATGTCACGGGCCTCATAGCGCAGGTCCAGCACCACTTTGTCCCGCACCGCCTGATCGAACTTGTAGGTGTGGATGTACTTGCCAAAGACCTCGATGCTCTTTTGCTTGTCCGCTTTCAGCAAGGGCGTGCCGGTGAAGCCGATGAACATGGCATTGGGCAGAATCTGCTTCATGGCCTTGTGCAGCTCACCCGACTGGGTGCGGTGGCACTCGTCCACAAAGACATAGATATCGCCCCTGGCCTTAAAGTCGGGCGGCAGGCTGCGCTTCACTTCGGCGATAAAGCCTTCAACATCCCCCTCTTCCTTGCCGGCGAACTTGTGGATGAGCGAGCACATCAACCAGGGCGTGGTGGCGTTGAGCCTGTTGATGAGGTCTTGCCCGCTTGTGGTGCGATAGATGTCCTCGTTGACGCCCTGGTACACCCTCTCGATCTGCTCGTCCAGCTCCGTGCGGTCGGTGATGAGCAGCACGCGGGCGTCCTTCACGTTCTCCCGGATCCACTTGGTCAGCCAGACCATGACCAGGCTCTTGCCACTGCCTTGGGCGTGCCAGATGATGCCGCCCTCGCGCCGTCGAGCATAATCCTGCGCCGCCTTGACCCCGAAATACTGACTGTGGCGGCAGATCTTTTTCACCCCGGCGTCGAAGACAATGAAGTTGTGGATGATCTCCAGCAGGCGTTCTTTATTGCACAGTTCAACCAGTCGCCTGTCCAGCGGATTCTCAATGCCGCTGGAGTTTCCCAACTCCTCATCTTCTTTCCACGTCAGGTAATACTTTTCCGCAGTCTCGATGACGCCGTAGCGCAGCCCCTCGGTATCGTTGCCTGCCATGACCAACTGCATGGTGGTGAAGAAGGACTGGATGAAGATCTTCTTCTGGTTATCCAGATTCTGGCGGATGCCCTGGCCAACCGACACGATGGAGCGCTTTAGCTCCAGCACGCCCAACGCGATGCCGTTCACATAGAGCACCACATCGGGCCGCTTAGTGTGTTCGCCTGTGACGGTCACCTCCTCGGCGATGGCAAAGTGGTTGTTGTGCGGGTTCTTCCAGTCGATCAGCCAGACGGTCTGGGTATTTTCGCCCGCTTCCGGCTTGACCGGCACGCCGTAGCGCAACAGGCCATAGATCGCCTTGTTGATGTCGTAGAGGCTCTTGGTCTGGTCGCCGGCCACCTTGTAGAGTTCGTACAGGACTTTGCCGATGAGGGCATCGCTGTAGCCTTGCTTCTTCAGGAAGGAGCGCAGGTAGTCCTCTTCGATATTGCTGTTTCCTTCGCGGTCCTGCCAGTCGCCCAGATAGTCGTATTTCAGGATGTCGCGGAATAGCTTGACGACGCGGTTTTGGGTGGCGCGTTCTCGTTGTCCGACTGCACTCATAATCCTGCATCCTTATAGATTGTAGAGTTCCTGATACCACGCAATCCATTTGTCTAGCCTGGTATCGTTGAGCGTGGCCGCTGCAGCGATGACATCTGCTGAGGTTAGGACCGAGAATTTTGGATTGTTGGCGATCAAGTTTCGATACGCAGCCAGGGATTCATCCAGGTGTGGGTTCCTGGGGTGTTTTGCCACCGAAAAAGAGACTCGCTTGTAGGGCTGGCGCTCGTCTTGTTCGATACTCAGGGCGAGAAGTTGATTGCGCCACAACTGATTCAAGCCACCCCGAAAAGGACAATGGGCGTGTTGGGCGTGATTGGCGAAAAATGCCCGGTTGGCCTCGGTGATATTCCAGTAGTTGAAGTGGCACACGTCGTGATAATAGCACAAATGCTTGTCTGCCAGAATGTCAGCAAAACACTTGTTGCAATCGTGCCGGGCCTGCCGGCTCCGGCCCTTGAAACCACCGCATTTGGTGAATTCCTTTTCGGTCAGCTTGTGTTCGATCAGCCACAAGCATAGCTCGTCCTGGTGGTTATGATAGGCGATGGCAATGTCCGCATCCGTTCCAGTGCCGCCGCTCTTGTCACGCAGATTTCCGAACGGCTCATCCCAAAATTCGATGCGATAGCCGTTGTCCAATTGCGACACCGCCAGTCTGGCAAAGTCGGGTTTCAGCGCCCCCAGGATAATTGCGGCGTTGGGATGCAAGAGGATGGGTAGAAACAGATTGAGATTGGCCGCCTGCGAACTGGCCATGTGATGGAAGTATTTGTGAATTTGGAAAGGGTATTTTTGCAGGTGCTGCTGCAGCGCATCCGTAATGGCAGGATAGAGTATGGGGTAGCTGTCGGCGCATGCATCCGGCAGAATGGCATCGTAGAGGATACCGCGGTCACGGCCCGGTTCGCGGGTGACATGCTTCCACTTCCAGTTAATCAGGTGGACATACATTCCCTGCTGAAAGGTGCTGAGCGTGTTGGGCAGCTTGTAGTCGTTGCCGTCTATCGAAACGATCTTCATACGAGGCGTATCCTCCCGGTCAATAACTCTTGCATCATGCCCTGCTTTAGGGCGCGGGTCTTGTCGCGCTTTTGCTCCAGCGCGGCGATTTCGGCGTCCATGTCAGATAGCACCTCTGCGATAGCTTGTTGTTCAGCAAGTATTGGTAGCTCAATTGAGAGATCAACCAAGTTTCTACCGTATAGGTGAATGATCGTTATGCCTTGGGCAAGACCAGCAATGGCGAACTTCTTAACATGAGTTAGATGGTTGGCCAAAAAGACCGGAACGTAGGACGTGTCCCTTTGCCTGATGATATTGATGTCACCACCCAAAGCCACACCCTCTTCCAGAAGTGCGGAAGCAGTTGCCAGATCAATTCCAACTGTTGTGGTTGAACCGGGCATTAGCACATCACCATGCTTCGACAACCTTCCCTCCAAAGAATCTGTCCTACTGACAACATCAGTGATAGTCCGCTGGTAAGTTGTGAACAATTCACCATACAAAATGCATTTTCTTGAGCCCGAAGCAGTAAGTTTGCTCTTTGAGAGGCCATTTCCCTTCAATACCTCTGAGATTTCCCCTAGCTTCTTCACCGCCCACTCCCCAGTGAACCCCGGCAGGCGCTTCTTGCCGGTGAGGAGCTGCTGCATGGCGGCCTGTTTGATGTCGCACTTCTTGGCGATAAGCTTGTCCAGCCCGCTGATGAGAGCATCCACATCGCTCAGGGCGGCCGCGATGGCGCGTTGTTCGGGGAGGGGGGGGACTGCGACACGGAATGCGTGAACATCGTTCCTGTTTAGCGTTGGTACCCCTGACCCTGTGCCAAATCTATCGAATCCAATGGCTGTGTAAAGGTAATAGATGAACCTTGGAAAGTTTCCCTTGAAATCGGTAACCCACAGAGTAGTGTTATGCGGCCAATAATCGGTTTCGATGTAATGAACCCTGCCAATAGTACCTGAACGTCCAGTGATAACCCCTGGACTATTAGTCATAGCCTTGCTGTGATAGTTCAGCACGCCGTTGGAATAGACCACCGGATAGGGACCTTTCTCTAACTGTGATGCTGGAAGATCAAAACCTCGTTGCAGCGGTGCCACATCAGCGATCTTCTTTGCATCCCACTCGAAAGGAATCATCCCCGCCTCAGTCTGCTTGTAACCCGCTTTCAGCTCCATACAAACCCCATCCTTTTGAGATGTGCGTCCACCTTGTCGCTCAAGGCTTCCACTTCTTCGTCTAGCTGCGGCAGCGGCGTGGCATAGCGTTCCGCCAGCTCCTTGATGCGCCCGGTCAGCGCCTGGGAGATGCGGTCCAGCTCGGTCTGCACATCGGCGGACAGGGTGGCCAGCCATTTGTCGTCCACCACCAGCGTCTTCACCTCGTCCTCGCTCAGCGCCTTATACTTGGCGTCCACTTTGGCATCCAGCGCCTTTTGCGCCTCCTTGATCCTCCTGCTGGCTTCCGACTCCTGTTCCATGAGCGCGAGATATTCGTTCAGCACCATACGCTCGTCGTCGGCATCCGGGTCAGCCCAAATGTCTTTCAGCCGTGCCTTGATGGCGGTCTTGGTGATCTTGCCCTTGTCGTTTTTCGCCTCCTCCAGCAAGCCGCCTTCGCCGCCGTGCTCTTCGTCCAGCTCTTCCATTTGGCGAGTGATGGCCTCCTTCTCCATTTCCAGCTTTTCGATGGCTTGCTGTTCGACGGCAAAATAGCGGTTGACCAACAGGTGAGCGGGTATCAAAGAGCCTTTGAACTTTTGCTTGCCGATTTCAAATTCAGCCTTCTCCTTCTTGTTGGGATCAATAACGCTGATATCATTTCCCGCTTGCCAGCCATCCACCACAATCATGTAGACGTCATCCTGCATGGTGTCGGTCCAGTAGCTCATCAGGTGCTGGTACACGTCGTACTTGTCAATGAGCGCCGCCTCGGCGAAGGCCAGCAGCAAATCCTCGGCCAGCACCTCGATCAGTGCCTTGGGATTGCTGCCCACAACGAGGCCCTTGAGGCGGGGCGTGTGTTTTGCTTTCCATTTGGCGAACAGGTCATTGACCGCTTGGGTGTAGGCCACAAATTCGGGGTGGGCAAAGATAGTGGGCTTGATCTCCCCCGCCGCCACCTTGAGCTGGCTGTAACCGGGCCGTTCGCCAGCCGCAAATAGTCGGTCTCTTAGCGTGGGGAACACTTGCCAGTACCCGGCCAGGTCGTCAATGTCCCGGTTGGGGATACCGCCCAGCAGGTGCGCCTCGATGTCCTGCAGGTCTTCGGGTTCGGTGCTGTCAATGTAGCGGGGGATGTTGAGGTTGTAGTCGTTGGTCTCGATCTCGGCCACGCTCACCATGCGCGAGTACTTGGGCAATTCAATCTGCCTGGTGAAGACATCCACGATCTTGCGGATGTCCTGGTGGCGCAGGCGGTTCTTGTTGCCGTCCTTCACAAAGCCCTTGCTGGCGTCAATCATAAAGATGCCGGTGCGGCCCGCGGCGTTTTCCTTGTCGAGGACGATGATGCAGGCAGGGATGCCGGTGCCGTAGAACAGGTTGGCGGGCAGGCCGATGATGCCCTTGATGTAGCCCCTGCGGACGATGTTCTTGCGGATTTCCGCCTCGACATTGCCACGGAAGAGCACGCCGTGGGGCAGGATCACCGCGCCCTTGCCGATGCTCTTGAGCGAGCGCAGGATGTGCAGCAGGAAGGCATAGTCGCCGTTCTTCTCAGGGGGAATCCCATAGTCGAAGCGCTTGTAGGCATCTTCGGCCGGGTTGAAACCGGTAGTCCACGCCTTGTTGGAAAAGGGTGGATTGGCCACCACAAAGTCAAAGGTCTTGAGACTGCTGCCGATTGTCCAATGCGGGCGGGCAAGGGTGTTGTCCTGCCAAATCTCGGCGGTGGGGTTGTCGTGCAGGATCATGTTCATCCTGGCCAGAGCGGCGGTGGCGTTGTCCATTTCCTGCCCGTAGATGGTCACGCCGGTCTTGGATTCGTCAGCCGCTTTGAGCAGCAGCGATCCGGAACCGCAGGTCGGGTCATAAATGGTCTGACTTGGGCTTTTCGTTTCGCGGATGCCGATGACCTTGGCCATGATGCGGGAGACTTCGGCCGGGGTGTAGAACTGCCCCTTGCTCTTGCCCGATTCGGTAGCAAAGTGGCGCATCAGGTACTCGTAGGCATCACCTAGAATGTCGTCGCCTTCGGCGCGGTTCTGGCTGAAATCGAGGCCGGGATTCTGGAAGATACCGACCAGGTTGGAGAGGCGGTCCACCATCTCTTTGCCGCGGCCGAGCTTGTCGTCGTCATTGAAGTCGGCCACATCGATCACGCCCTTGAGCTCGTTGGCCTCAGCGAGTTTGGCGATGATTTTGTTGATCTTGTCGCCGATCTCCTTGTCGCCCTTGAGCGCGACCATGTCGGCAAAGCTGCCGCCAGCGGGGACTTCAATCAGCGCGTCGGGCTGCCCGGCGTACTTGTCGGAGACGTATTTGATGAAGAGCAGAACGAGCACATAGTCCTTGTACTGCGAGGCGTCCATCCCGCCCCGCAGTTCGTCGCAGCTTTTCCAGAGCGAGCTGTAGAGTTCGGTTTTCTTGATAGCCATTCTTGGCTTAGCCCTCGAGCATTACTTGCTTCTCAATTATCGTTTTCACCAGCCAATTGGTTACGTGGATGCTGTTTGTTCTAAGGCAGACCGTGGCGAGATATGAGGGGATGCTATGTTGGGTAACGGCAGTGCTGAGCCGCCAGGCGGGTTTGCAAAGACAACTGCGCCGGTAGGTTACTCACAGAGCCGAAACCATCTTCGAATTTGAGCCGCGACTAGCCTGGTCGGCTCCAGCACATTGTTAGCCCGCATTTTCGGGGATGCTAACGATCCTTGCCATTTTCCGACCATGTTGTCAACCTTGCTCTAACCTCGACTAAATCCTCTTTAAACTGCTCCAAGCGGGGACTTTGCACCGACTCACCAAGCTTAACGGCCCGTTGTAATTGTGTTTCTGCCTCTACCAGCTCACCTTGTTCTTGTAGAACCTTGGCGATGGTATATCGCGCGTTACTCTCTTTGTATTTGGCGCCCATTTCCCCCCAAGTGAAAAGAGCCCGGTGGAGATAGTGCAACGCTTGTTGGTGGTCTTTAACACTACTATAGACTTCGCCAATACGATTCAGGGCATCAGCAAGTAGGTATGAATTGTTGATCTCGCTCGAAATGTCAGAAGCTCGTACAAGATTTTCAAGAGCCTGTTGGTAATCTCCCAAGTGACCGCGAACTGTGCCAATGTGAGTTAGGATTTCAGCGAGGTAAGCACGGTTGTTAATTTCCTTTGAAATGCTAAAGGCGTGTTGGAGATAGTCCAAAGCTCCTTGGTAGTTCCCCACGTACTCATAAACACGACCAATACCAATTAAGTCATCGACTGTGCCAGCTCTATCCCCGACATTCTCATGTATGGACAAAGCCTCATCAAAATAACGAAGAGCTTGTTGGTAATCCTCTAGGCGCACATAAACATCGCCCAAAAAACTAAGTGTAACGGCCAGTGTTGCTTGCTCACCGATTTCCTCAAAAGCAGATGATGCCCGCTGAAAACAGTCTAGAGCCTGTTTATATTGATCCAGATATAGATAGACTGAGCCAATATCAGAATAACAAGTTGCTACTCCAAATCGGTCGCCGACTTCCTCCCAAATGGACAAGGCACGTTGGAAATACACCAAAGCTTGCTGGTATTGATCCAAGTAGTAGTAGGCATCGCCAGTTCCCTTTGCAGACTGTGCCACTCCAGATCGGTTGTCAATTTCCTCTTGAATGGATAGAGCTCGACGGAAAAATCCCAAAGCTCGCTCGTATTCATCTAGCTGTATATAGACACGGCCAATGCTGTCAAGAGTATCTCCTATTCCGCCTCGGCCACCGATTCTTTCCCGAATGGATAAGGCGCGCAGGAAGAAGTCCAAGGCGCTCTCGTATTCGTCTAGCTGTAGGTGGACCCGACCACTCATCTCGA
Organism: uncultured Anaerolineae bacterium; assembly: GCA_964446635.1. Taxonomy (GTDB): domain Bacteria; phylum Chloroflexota; class Anaerolineae; order VGOG01; family VGOG01; genus CAYUPJ01. Next base: position 19,064 of record CAYUPJ010000008.1, on the reverse strand, counting down.
GGCTGTGGGCAAGTCCGACGAGATCACCAGTTTCCTCTTGAATGGACAGAGCACGCTGGAAAAAACCCAAAGCGTGCTTGTATTCATCTAGATGTAGATAGACATTGCCAATGCTGTTGAAAACCTCTGCCAGCTTGGCTCGTTCACCGACTTCCTCAAAAGACGATATGGCCCGCTCGAAGTACTCAAGGGCCTGCTTGTACTCGTCCAGTGCCAAGTAGACCCGACCAGCCATTTCAAGGCTCTCTGCTAGCCCGACTCTGTCATCGATTTCTTCTCGAATAGACAAAGCGCGGCAAATGTAGTCAAGGGCGCGTTCGCGCTCATCTAGCTCTAGATAGATCCAGCCCATGCTGTTTAGAGCCTTCGCTAGCCCAGCATAGTCACCGATTTCTTCTCGAATGGTCAGTGCATGTTGGAAATGATCGAGGGCTTGCTGGTATTCATCTGACATGCAGTACACCCAGCCTATGCCCTCTGTTAGCCTAGCTCTATCTTCCAAAGAAGCTATGCCAAGACCTGCTTGTTGCCAGAGAAGCAAGTCATTCCATAATCCACGCCGTTGTTGATAACTCTGCACCGCCCAGATAATCTCGAGACAGCCTTCATCTTTGGGGACAGACTTCCAAGCGTGTTTGAGTTGGGGATAAACCGTTTCAATATATCTCCAGTCTTCACGGTCTTTGTTGACCTGTTGCAGATAGTAATTGCAGTGGCGTTGGATGGTGGAGAAAGTTAGTTTGTCTCGCGCGACATCGGCTACAATCTGATGAATAGTCAAGCGATCCCCATCTAGTTTATGTATAAGATTGCGTACGACAAGACGCTTTATGGTCGCAATGTCAGCAGAAGCCACGGCCAGAGCCGCGGGTAGGTCAAAAGTAGCAGGTTTGGGAGCAAATGCACCCAAGGCATAAAACGCCTGCACAACCTCGGCAGTTAAGTCATACAAGCTAAGGCTGATAGTCTCGCGGAGGGTCATTTTGACATTATTATGGTTACCCAAACGGGTTTGCGCCAACTTGAGCCGTTCGGCAGGATCAGTCAGGTGAGTGATAGCCGAATGGAATTCGCTTTCGAAAACCGTATCAGCCAAATATCCGCCCACTAGCTCGACGGCCAGAGGTAGATAGCCTACTCGCTCAACTATACGACGGGCACCCTCACTATGGGATTCTACTACTTCAGGGGCTATGTGTTGTAGCAATGTCAGTGCCGCATCGAGTGAGAGCTCAGGCAATGTAGTTGCATTAGGGAAACCAGCAAAAGCACGGGCGATATTTCGGTTACGTGTTGTCAACAAATGGCAACAATAAGGTCCGCCGCAACACAACCAACGAGCAGACTCTTCATCCCAGGCGTCATCAATAACCAACAGGTAATGACGCTGTCCAATAGCATTGCGTATTGCCAGCGACCTGGGCCCTGCCGTCACCTTGTCGGTCACGTCTACATTGAGCGCATCTGCCCAAGCACCCAACACAGACATTACGTCTGGATTCGGACCCAGCCCTGCCCATAGCACGCCGTCCGAGAAATGTGCTAGCACATCAGAATCATAAGCAATGGCAACAGCCAATGTAGTCTTTCCCACACCTGGCAAGCCATCTATAGACAGGGTTGAAGGAGTATTAGTTAGGAGGCGATTGACGATCTCTCTTACAAGAGCTCCACGACCTATGAAATAGTCAGGTAACGGTGGTACATTGACGAACAGGCTCGGAGGTTCTGGCTGTTGGGTGAAATACTGGTCGCCAATGTGGAGGTCGCCGCCCACTGACGCGCCAAGGATGGTTACGGCAGTAGACTTCGACGCTGAAGCTACTGCCGTCAGTTTTTTGGGTCACTACTCTCTTCCGTGTCGGCTGCCGCACTGCCGATTTTTATATCACCTCCGAACGTGCTGTCTTTGATCCTGGCTTTTACCTCTGCTGTTGCGCCCTTGCCAGTAGCTTGCACGCCTGTCACAGTAATAGAAGCTGCTTCAACGTCAGTGATATCGATATTGAGTCTGGCTATCGTCTCGGGCTGTTTGCTTTCGATCAATCTGATCAGTGCTTTGGCCTTGTCAAGTACATCTTCGTCTTGATCGGCCTTAGCATCGGCCAGACTTTCGCTAACAGCCGCGCGTTGAACCTCAGAGTCTGGTTTCCCCTCCCAACCGCCGAGGTTGATCGTGTAGCGGCGCTCAATCAACTGCTTCAGACTTTGGTAGGCATCTTTGATAACTTGCTCCGCCGATGATTGAAGACCTGCGGCAATGCCTAAGGTGAGAGCTGTAACAATAAGGGTCAATGGTTCCATCAGTCTTTCCTCCTCCTCACTGTAGATGATTGGATCGTTGTCAAACCACGTAGGTGTTGTTTTGACAAAACAACTCTTTCCTTATGTTAGCGGGCTAACAATTACTATGTGGAAGTTTTTCCGCATAATTGTGCATATGCAGAATAACTTCCGCATAATGCGCAAATATGAGTAACGCTTTCATCTATCCGGCTCCACCCTTACTATTATATCACAAAACAGGGTCAAACGTCAATAACTCGTCCAACGCGAGACTGGCAAGGGCCTCGGACGTAACCAGTATAGTCTATTCCCTCTCCGCCATCTGGCGCAGACGCGCAATGTGGGCCTCTTTATTCTTCCAGAGGATGTAGTCTTCCCACGCCGGGTGTCCAGCGACCTCCCCATTCTGAATCGTCTGGTACAGTGATTCCTTAGAGAACACGTCATATCGCTCGCGGATCTGAGCGATTTCCCATTCCGCTAGCCGGATCTCTTTTTCGATGAAGGCCAGTAACCCTTTTCGAATGAGCTCAGATTCCGAAATCGCCAACGCATTACTCAAATCGAGAGTCAACGCTTGAACGTCCATTTTGCTACCTCCTGATCAGTGTTCATCACCACTTTCATCCAATTCCTCTTGCACGGTCCACTGTGACCACTGCGGCTGCACGCCATAAGCAATCCTCACACCTCTAGCGATTTGCCCTCCCGCACAGCCTTTAGAAAAGGCAACGCCCGGGTTATGCACACACCTTCGTACTCCCCACCCAGCACATCGAAATGAGGGTCATAGGTCACCAGGCAATCGGCATTACCGACCACAGCGCAAGCCAGGATGATGTCATCATCAGGATCCGCCTCAATGACCGGTTTCACTGCTTCATCCGGTACATCCACCCATTCGGCCAATCGCCCCAGCAGGACCAGGAACTCGATGACACGTTCCTGAGAGATACCGCGCTCGACGAGTTTCTCCGCCAGTTCGTCTACTAGCCCATCAGAGACAAGCAAGGTGAACTCATCGGCTTCCCATCGCTGGATAAGCTCCTGCGTTGGGCTGGTAGGGCTACGGCTAAGAAAGGCAGAGACAAAGACATTGGTGTCGAGGACTGCCCGTAGTCGCTCAGTCACCTCTCCAGTCCCCTTCAATGGCCATGCCTTTGGCGATAGCTTCCTGACGGATCTCCTCGGTTAGCTCCCGGAAACGGGCCACAATCTCCTCGCGGGGCACGTCCCGCAGCAAGGTCGCCCGCCGCCGTGCCTCGGCTCGCATCTCAGCCGGGGATAGCCGTTGTGTCGGCGTAGCCCTGCGTTGTTTCAGGAACTCCACGAATTCGACGACCAACGACAGGTCTTCCTCTGGTAATCGGGTCAATTCAGACACAACCTGCCCGACTAAAGTGGGACTCATCGTGATACTCATCCAAAACCTCCTCTCAGCTCTTCCACCAACGTTTCGGCGCTAAAGGGCGGCTCCATGCCGTGCGCGTAGGCATGACAAGCCAGCTCAGATTGCGATACGCCAGCCTGGTGTGCGGCCGCCCCGAAGGAAATTCCGTCACGCCCATAGCGATCCAGAGCCCGCTCTATTCTCAGTTCACGTAGCCCGCGTTCCAGTATCTCTGCCAAAAACTCCTGACTGGCCGAATCAAGTTCCTGGGCCAGCGAAACTGGAACGGTCAAAGTCAATGCTTTAGTTGACATCGCTCACCTCCATCAATAGTAGACACTCACAACTCCACCACCTTCCCTGCCCGATTCAGGTCAATGATTTCCGAGAGGAGCGGGTCGAGGCGAAGTTCTCTGATAACCGACGGTTGCATAATCATTCGGGCTCCTTCCACCCCGACAACAACTCGACAACTCGAGCGATGAAGCGCCTGGCCGCCTCCAGGTTATGACGTGCTCCACTCTCCGTGAACTCGACCCGGTAGTCAGCATCTTCACGCAAGGCACGGGCATCGTCCAAGTCATCAACCAACCTCTCATCCAGCAACCCTTTGTCAACGAACAAATGGCGCATAGCCACTGAGAGGCAATGGTGACTCTTCTCCCGATAATCCCGACTGTACAACAGGGCCCGGGCGGCGTGAAACATGGCGTAGTAGGACTGGATGGTGCACCACTTGTAACTCCGCCGCTCATACCCAATCTCTGCTTCAGCAAGATCATCTCTGGCCACATCCAGTTCTTTGGTCACCAGGAAACGTGCTGCAAGCATTGCTGTCAACCACCGCTTGTCGAGACAACGTTGGAACTCAAGCTGCCACTTCATCGGTCGCCTCCCAGAGGACAATACCCTGTTGCACCTGCTGGTAGAAGGTGTGATCGTTTTGCTTCGTAGCGGCTAACTCCTGGTTGCTGACTACTACCGGTCGCACCAGTCGATCCAGGTCACTGTGACCGATGAGGGCCATCACCTGGCTGCGATCCGCCGCCAGTATGAACAGATCCACATCGCTGTCGGCTGTGTCAGTACCCTGAGCACAACTACCAAAAAGGACAATCCGACGGCTCAATGGCTGTAGCTTCGCTAGCAACAGTTCCAACCTGGCGATTGCATCCAGTACCTTGAACTGGCGCACAAAAGGGTGGCGGTCGGCCACGGCGTAAAAGTTCATTCGTCCCCGTTGTTCGCGGGTCAGCAGGCCAGCCTGATAGAGAGCCCTACAGGCCAGGTTCACCGCGCTCCGGCTGACACCGGTGCTTTCCACAATCTCCCGCTCATAGAAGGATTGACCAGCACGACGGGCCAGGAAGCGCAACACCTGGGCATAGCTGGTGGAAAGAATCTTTTCGTAGATCATCATCCTGTTCTCCAATCAATTGGATTGATTATCCTATCATCTGGATTATAATCCAATAGAATGGATTTGTCAACTGCGTGTGAAAGAACAAGTCTCCAGGAGGCGCTCCGGCTGGCCTCGGTACTCCTCCCAGGGAATCTCCCCCTTCACGACGCCCATCAGCACTGCGTGCAGAGCTCGATTCACGGGCGCATCCAGTCCCAGGTTTTGGGCGTACCTGACCACCGCCCCGTTCAGGTACTCCACCTCCGATTTGCCTTTGCCCCTGGACAGGTCCATCTGCAAGGAGGGCATTTTGCCACCTCGGCCAGGGACGATGACTCTGCGAAAAATGGGGCGTAGGAGCCAGGCGGGCAAGGAGCATAAAGCCCAGGCGAAGAGGGGCACAGGATAGCCGGGCAGGGACACCGGCCGCAGACTCAAACCCCGCATCACGGCCACAGCTTCACGGAAGGCGGCCTGTTCCAGGGCAAACAGGCCGCTATCAGCAAGAACCTCGTCGGGGAACATGTCCAGAATAGCCGGGGCAGCATTGGCGATGATGTTCAGGAGCAGTTTGGACCATTTCAGGGCCTGATAGTCTCGATACACGGACGTCCTGAAGCCGGCCTTACGAAAGACCTCTCCCAACTCAGCAACCGACTGGCCAGGCGTGGTCGGCGCCAGGCCAATGCCGCCCCGCGTGGTGGCCAGACGCACCAACCCCGGCTCCAGCACCTCTACCGACAGGGTGATCACTGCGGAGAGAATCGTCACCTCGCCCAGAACCTCCGCTACTGTTTCCTCACCTCCCACGCCATTCTGCAAGACGAGGATGGGAACGCCGCGCCGGGCCAGAGGCTCAACCTGGGCTGCGGCCTCAGTTGTATCGTAAGCTTTCACGGTCAGGAGAACCAGATCGAAGGACTCATCTGCCACATCCAACGCACTCGTTACCGCGCGCACGTTCGTCGCCCATGCGACCCGCCTGCCGTCTTCGAAGCCCAACCCTCGCGCTCGCACGGCAGCCACGTAAGGCTCACGGCCCACCAGGGTGACCTCGTTGCCCACTAGAGCCAATCTATGCCCCACCAGCGAACCGATAGCCCCTGCTCCGACGATCAAAGCCCGTACGCCTCTCCCCCAATACCCAATATCCAATATCTAATCCTTACCCTCCACCTCCACCAACTCGTAAGCCTTGCTCCCCAACCCCAACTCAGCCGCAGCATCAATCTGCTCCTGGGCATCAATGCCCAAGGCATCGGCCAGGATGCGATCACCCTTCCGCAAGCCTTTGTCCGCGGCCAGCGAACCCGGCAAAGGGATAGCTTGATTGATTAGATCGTAGCTCGCCTGCTCGATGGCCACGATGTCGGTGGAAGCCAGGATGCCCTGATCCTGCACCAGCGGGGTGTCAGCGACGGGCATGCAGTCACATTCGGGCTGCACCTCCAGCACGAAGTTGAAGTAGAGCACTTTGCCCGGCGCGAAGGTGCTCAACACGGCCTGGGCAGCCTCGGCCAGGCCCCGCTGGAACTCGGTCAGCTCGCGCCCCTTGGTGATAGCTCCCTCAGGACAGACGCGGGCACAGCGTCCACAGCGCCAACACGTTTCCTCGTCGAAGGAGAGGTCTACACCGTCGAACAGGATCGCGCCGGTGGGGCACACGTGGTAGCACTGCAGGCATAGGGTACACAGCTCCAGATCGCGGATCATGTCCATCTCACTCGGCACGTGCAGGTGGCCCCGCGCCTGCTTCCAATCGCCGCTGCGGTGGCGGCCGCTAACCCCGCCCATGGAGATGTTCTTGATCGCTCCGCCGTAGCCGGCCTGGATGTGCCCCTTGCAGTGGGTGACCACCACCATGGCCGGCGCGTCACAGATAGCCGAACAGACGCTGATCTCGCCCAGGATGGGGCCTGCTTTGACCGGTATGTTGTCGTAGCCGAAGATGCCATCGGCCAGAATCACCGGAGCCCCCACCGACAGGGGATTGATGCCCTCCTGATTGGCAACCTCCAGGTAATCCCAGCCCATGATGCGCGTGCTATCAGTTACGAAGGGCTTGCCGCCAACGGCCCTGATCCCCTCAACAATCTTGCGCAGGAAAACCGGCCGCACGATGCGATGGGCCCCCTCGGAACCAAAATGGGTTTTCACCGCCACGTACTCATCGCGTTCGATGTGCTGAGAGAAGTCCAACCGCTGGATTAGCTCCTCTAGCTTGGCCACCAGGCTGTACTTGTAGTCCCACCTGGTCGCTCGGGCACTGGCATAGTAGACTATGCTGGTCTCGCTCTTTTTTGCCATTCTAACCTCCTTTACATGTTTAAGCTATCTTGCGCAACTTCATGGCTGTCTCGGTGTTGTAAACAATAAACCGGTTCGAGTAGATGGAGATTTCCGTGGAGATTCTTCGTTATGTCATTATGATAGCCTTCGGTTATTTGATGGGCTCCATTCCCGTTGGCTACCTGGTGGTGAAGCTGGCGAAAGGCACTGACATACGTCAACACGGCAGTGGCCGCACCGGGGGCACCAACGTCTGGCGTGCTGCTGGCCTTTGGCCATCTATCTTGACTGTGTCAGGTGATTTTCTAAAAGGCATGATCGCTGTCTGGATCGCCAAAGCTGTCCTGGACAACTCCATTGGCCAGGTCCTGGTAGGTGTGGCTGCGATTGCAGGCCACAACTGGTCTGTTTTCTTGGGCTGGCGGGGTGGTGCTGGCACGATTACCCATTTAGGCGTGATCTCGATGCTTTCCTTGCCCGTGGCCTTGGCGCTGATGGGCGCCGGGCTACTGGTAATCGTGATCTTCCGCTACGCCTCAGTGGCCTCCCTGGCAGTGGCTACTCTCGCCCCCGTCATCTTCCTTATCCTGACCCTCTTTGCTCACCACCCCCTACTGCACGCCCTCTATGGCCTGTTGGCGGGTGCCACCGTTGTCCTGGCCCTCCGTTCCAACATCGTGCGCCTGCTCTCCGGCACCGAGCGGCGTTTGAGCTACTAGATTATAGCACAACGAGCCAGCGTAGCAAATATCCAATATCCATGCCTCTGGGAGTCGGCTTCTTAGCCGACTTTGCTTTTAGTAGACCAGGTAGAACGCCCATTGACAAAAGTGCGGCTACGTGCTATGATTACGCCGCTCATGGGCTTGTCCCAGAGCCAACAACTTCCGCAAAGGAGAGAAGAATGCTCAGACCCAAGCTAGAACTACTTGATAAAGAGACCATCGAGCGCATCTTGGCGGAGGCCCACGAGTTGCTGTGGGACCCAGGCGTGCGCATCCACAATGACGAGGCCCTCAGGCTCGTCGCCGATGCTGGGGCCACGGTTGATTCCGCCAGCAAGGTGGCTAAGCTCCCAGCCGAACTGGTTGACGAGGCTCTAGAAACAGTCCCCGCCTCGTTTTACCTCCACGATTCCGAGGGGAACCGTGTCGTCCACTACGGCGACGATGACGTGCAGTTCGACCCAGGTTCGGCCGCGATCGAGATTCTGGATTATGGAGCAACCCAATCACGCAAGCCAGTCACCGCCGACTTCGTCGCCTATGTCAAACTGGCCGAGACGCTGCCGGAGCTGGACGCGGTCAGCACCGCCCTGGTCTGCTCGGATGTGCCAGAGAGCACGGCCGATCTCTATCGCCTGTACCTGGTGCTCAGGTACGCCAGGAAGCCCGTGATCACCGGGGCCTTTGCCATCGAGACCTGGCACACCATGAAGGACTTGCTGGTCGCTGTGGCTGGTAGCGAAGAGGCCTTGGCCGCCAAGCCTGTTGCCGTGTTCGATGTCTGCCCCTCCCCTCCCCTGCGCTGGAGCGAAATCACCTGCCAGAACATGATTGACTGCGCCCACGCGGGCATCCCGGCCCAGTTGGTCTCCATGCCCCTGGCCGGGGCGACGGGCCCTGCCACCCTGGTGGGCTCGGTGGTACAACACGCCGCCGAGTGCCTGAGTGGGATCACCATCCACCAACTGGCCAGGGCCGGATCTCCCATCGTCTGGGGTGGTTCACCGGCCGCTTTCGATATGCGCACCGGGACACCGCCTATGGGAGCTATCGAGACCATGATGATAGATTGCGCTTATGTCCAGGTAGGCAAGTACCTGGGATTGCCCACCCATGCCTACATGGGCATGAGCGATGCCAAGATAGTGGATGCCCAGGTCGGCTTCGAGTCAGGCATCGGCAACATCCTGGCCGCGCTGGCCGGGGCGAACATGGTTTCCGGAGCCGGTATGATGGACTTCGAAAGCTGTTTCAGCCTGGAGAAGCTGGTGATTGACAACGAGCTCATCGGCATGGCCCGCCGCCTGGTGCGAGGTATTGACGTTTCAGAGGAGCCCCTGGCCACCACCATCATGCGCCAGGTCGGCCACGCGGGCAACTTCCTGGCCACCAAACACACCCGCCAGTGGTTCAAGCGGGAATTATTCATCCCCTCCCCGGTCATTGACCGCGACTACCGCCAGGCCTGGGAGACCAAAGGCGCTAAGGACATAGCACAGCGAGCCCACGAACAGGTTGAGCAATTAGTGGCCGCTTATCAATCCAAGCCCCTGCCAAGAGAAGTAGAGAAGGAGCTGGAGGCCATCACCCTGCGGGCGGCCCAAGAGCGGGGGATGGAGAGACTACCGCCATTGTGATCTATTGAAGAGAGCGTTGCGGAATTCGTAGTTTAGCCCCTTGTGGGCGTTGTGCGGGCTTCTTTTAGGCGCAAAAACGGCCACAAGGGCCTATACTACGGCAATTCTGCAACACTCTCTTGAAGGGAATGAGTAACGAGGAAATGAGTAACGAGGGAACGAGTCGAGTAGATATCGAACGCCCCAAGCTGCACCTGGAGGTGCTGAGCGAGGACGAGGTGCGACGCATCCACCAGGCCAGCCTGGAGGTCATCGAGACGGTGGGGGTACGCTTTCCTTCGGACTGGGCCCTCGATATTCTGAAACAGGCCGGGGCGATGGTGGACAGAGAAAGCCGGATCGCCCGCCTCCCTGGCCAGATCATCGTCGAGGCCCTGGCCAAAGCGCCACCATCTTATGTGCTTTGCGCCCGCGACCCCGCCCTGGACCTGCCCCTGGACGGCGAGCACTCTTATCTGTCCACTGACGGCTGCGGGGTGGAGGTCATTGACCTGGAGACGGAAGAGCGACGGCGCTCGACCAAGCGGGATGTGGCCGAGTCAGCCTTGGTGGCCGATTACCTGCCTCAGATCGCTTTCTATTGGCCTCTGGTAGCCGCCCAGGATTGTCCCCCGCAAACGCGCTCTTTGCACGAGCTGGAGGCGGCCTGGAACAACACCACCAAGCACGTCCAGACCGAGTGCGTCATTACAGCCAGGGAAGCCCAGGCGGCGATTGAAATGGCCGCAGCCATCGCCAGTGGGCGCGAGGAGCTGAGAAAACGCCCCATCCTCTCCATCATGCAGTGCACCATCAGCCCTCTGGGGCAAGATGGGGGCAGCCTGGAGGCCGCTCTGATCGCTGCCCAGGCGGGTCTACCCGTAGGCTTCATGACCATGGCCAGTTGCTGCTCCACCGGGCCAGCCACGCTGGCCGGCAACCTGGTGGTGGGCAACGCCGAGGTGATCGCCGCCTCCGCCCTCATCGAGTTAGCCTGTCCTGGCGCGCCCATTTTCTACGCCGCCGCTCAGACGGCCATGGACCTGCGCACGGGGGCCTATACCGGTGGAGGGCCGGAGGATTACCTGTTTGGCGCAGCCACCAACCAACTGGCCGACTTCTATAGAATCCCCCTCTCCATGGGCACCTTTGCCACCGGCGCAAAGGAGCCCGACTGGCAGGCCGCCCTGGACAACGCCTTCGCCGGCCTGATGCCCGTCCTCAGCGGCGCCGATATGCTGACCGGGGCTGGTCTGCTCGATGGCTCCCGCATCCTCTCCTACGAGCAACTGCTCATGGATTGCGAGATCTACGATGTCATCCAGGCCACCGTGCGAGGTATCGAGGTTAACGAAGAGACCCTGGCTTTGGAGGCCATCAAGTCCGTGGGTGTGCGGGGACACTACCTGGATCAAAAGCACACCTTGAAACACATGAGGAAACGCTGGGTGCCGAGCCTGGTGGATCGTCGCTCCTATAGCATCTGGGAAGAAGATGGCCGCCGCGGGGCGAGGGAGTGGGCCCGTGAGAAGGCAAGGTGGATCCTATCCAATCACCGCCCGCAGCCATTGGAGCCTAAATTGCAGCAAGAGCTATCCAACATCATTGCCGCCCTGGAAAAGTGTTAGGCGAAATACTGAAATTTTGCGGAGGAGATCAAATGAATGATATCGTGAGAGTTAGAGAGAGATGGGACGAGCGGGCTGAGAGATATGATGCGTGGTATGAGCGTTTTGAGGGCGCTGTTGAACATGATGTGGATTGGGAGCTGTTAACAGGATATCTCCCCGAAAACAGAGAGGCGAAGATCTTAGATGCTGCTGGTGGTACGGGGAGGATCACGCTCCCTTTGGCGAAGATGGGATACTCAGTTACCCTATGTGATATCTCTCCCGCAATGCTCCGTGTGGCGAGGCAAAAACTGTTAGGTGAGGGGGTCCTGGACAAAGTAGAGGTCGTGGAGTGCGACGTCCGCAGACTTCATTTTGCTGACGAGAGTTTTGATTTTGTGCTCTGCTGGGATGGGGATGGGATCCAGGCTGTAAAAGAGCTTATACGGGTAACAAAGAAAGGCGGAAGAATCTCAATATATCTAACAAACAGATGCAGGGGAGCCATTGATCTATTCCCAGAAGACCCTGCATCGGCTCTGGCGCTAATCACATCACGCTCGGATTATATCTACGATGATGAAGAGAAATATAGGGCGGTCAGTGAAGAAGAAGCAAGAAAGTTGTTGGAAACAATGGGGATCAGAGTTCTCAATATATATGCTGTTTGTGGCTGGATGGATGTGTTACGTATCCCACCAGAGGTCCAAGAGTCTAAAAAGTGGGATGAAGGATTCTTTGGTCAGGTAACCGAAATGATGTTAAGGTTGAGCAAAGAGCCTTCCGTTAAAGGAATGTCAAGACACCTGGTTCTATACGGGGAGAAACAAGGGGCAGAGAGGTGAGCTATGCGACCGAAGCTGGAACTCCTGGAACAGGAACTGGTGGAACGCATCGTGGGCGAGGCCTACGAGCTGTTGTGGGACCCCGGCGTGTTGGTGCACCGAGAGGGCGCTTTGAAACTCCTGGCCGAGGGCGGGGCCACAGTGGACTTCGAGAAGAAGACTGCCAAGATACCGCAGGGCATGATCGAGGACGCGCTGAAAGCCGCCCCCGCCAGCGTGGATATCTACGATCTGAGGGGGGAGGTGCGCCTGCGCCTGGGAGGGGACAACGTCTATTTCTACCCCGGCGCTACTGCTCTGAAGATCATAGATCCCGTCACCGATGAGTACCGACCACCCGTTACCGCCGACCTGGTGCGCTTCATCCAGGTGGTGGAGGGCCTGCCCCAGATTGACGCCCAGGCCGGCTCGCTGCTGTGTGCCGACGTGCCCAAGATGGTTTCCGACAGTTACCGCTATTATCTGATGCTGCTCTATGGCACCAAGCCCCTCTGTGGTGGGGCCTTCAGCATTGAGGGCTGGTATCCGATGAAGGACCTGCTGGCGGCCTATTTCGGCAGCGAGGAGACCATCGCCGCCAGGCCCGTCAACACCATGGCCATCTGCCCCTCGCCGCCCCTTCTTTGGAGCGAGATCACCTGTCAGAACCTCATGGACTGCGCCAGGTGGGGACTGCCAGCGGTGCTCATCTCCATGCCCCTGGCTGGAGCCACCGCCCCGGTGACCATCACCGGTGCGGTGGTGCAACACACCGCCGAATCCCTGAGCGGCGTGGTCATTCACCAGTTAGTGAACCCTGGCGCACCGATTATCTATGGCGGCTCGCCCGCCATGTTTGACATGCGCGAGGGCACCACGCCCATGGGCTCCATCGAGACCGTCATGATCAACTGCGCCAATGTCCAGGTAGGCAAATACCTGAGCCTGCCCACTCACGGCTACGTGGGCTTGAGCGACGCCAAAATCGTGGACGCACAGGCGGGCCTGGAGTCAGCGATGGGGGCAATCTTAGGGGCCCTGGCGGGAATCAACCTCATCTGTGGGGCCGGCATGTCCGACTTCGAGAGCGGGCTTAGCTTCGAGAAGGTGGTCGTAGACGCCGAGGTGATCGGCATGACCAAGCGGTTGCTGGCCGGGGTAGAGGCCCGCGAGGAGAGTTTGGCTACAGCCTTACTGCGAGAGGTGGGACACCACGGCAACTTCCTGGCCACCGAGCACACTCGTAGATGGTTCAAAGAGGAGCAGTACATCCCCTCGGCGGTCATTGATCGGGCTTCCCAGAGCACCTGGGAGAATCGCGGAGCCAAGAACATCGTGCAGCGCGCCCGCGAGCGGGCCCAGGCCCTGATCGCCCAGTACCAGCCCCCCGAAGTACCCACCGCGGTCCGCAAGGAGCTGAAGGCTGTTATGGCCAGAGCCGCCAAGCGGTATGGTATGGAGGAATTGCCCGCCTTGCCAGAATCGTAGAGTCGTCAAAAAACCACCTGCGTTAATGGCACAGGTAGCTTTTCGCTTCGCTGACCGCACTTGACATTCTGACCCATGTGTGGCACAATGGAAGTGCCCGTCACTTGTGAAGTGACAGGCGCCTGCAAAACCATTTGGCATACTGATGCAATCTGTTGTTCAGAGGTTCACTCAGAGGTCTTTTCTTGAAGCTGAAGGTGACACGGGGGTAGCAGGCATGGACAACAAGATCCTGCTGATTGACCGGCAGGCCCAACGGGCTAACCTTCTGCTCTCTGCACTACAGGGGGCAGGAATCTCAGCCATACCCGTCGAGGATGAGGCGCAAGCGCTGACGCTATGGGCTTCAGATATCCCGGACGTCATCGTGATTGGCGAGGGGTCAGGCCTGAACGGGCTGGCTTTGATCCGGCGCCTGAGGGAAGAGACAGTAATCCCCATCATCCTACTGTCCGACCGTGCCGACGAGGCAAGCCTTCTCAGTGCCTACGCCGCCGGCGTGGATGATTGCCTGATCTGGCCCGTCAGCCCAAGGGTGGTAGCAGCCAAAGCCAAGGCGTGGCTGCGTTGGGCACGTATGATGCCCTTCAGCGCCCTGGTCAGTCTGAGTGGCCAGGGGCTGACCCTGGACCCTCACACGAGGGCTCTTCATTTGCCGGATGGAAGGGAAGTACATCTAACCAACCTAGAGTTCCGCCTCTTGTACCGCCTTATGGTCCACCAGGGCCAGCCTGTGAGCACCGATACTCTGCTGGACCAGGTCTGGGGATACGAAAGCGGCGATGGGGCCTTGCTCAAGCGGCTGATCTATCGTCTGCGTCAGAAGATCGAGCCGGATCCCGCCCAACACCGCTACATCAGGACGGTGCCTCGGATCGGATACGCCTTCGGGCAGGAGTGATTTAAGGTTGATTGAATGGCCGTCTCAAGACAGGATCGGCCATTTGGCAAATTGGGACCGTTTTGAGACCCAAAGGGCGTGAAAATGTGATATACTATATTTGAAGGCACATTCCATAGTGTCATCGGCTCTTTCATCCACACTTCATTGCAGGCAGTATCCTATGACATCGCTACGCTAGATTTCTCTGGGCTTTGAGCAGGAGGTGCATCCAAGAGAACACTGATCGGCTTTCCCTCGAGCAGGCTGGTCAGTGTTTTTCTTTCTCCCTCTATTACCTCGTGTCATCAAGCGGGGTCTTGCCATTCGAGAGAGGAGGTGAGGCGAAGCCATCAAGTTATCCCCGGCCCTATAGGGCCGGCAGAAGCCCAACTCAACTACATTGGCGGAAAGTGAACCATCCTTAGTGGATAGTCAGTCGCCTAAATGGAGGCTGCTCTTGGTGCCCCATCGGGCAATGAAAAGGAGAGAGAAAGATGACAAGGCACAATGTATTCAAGTTAGCCGTGGCCCTGCTGACGGGCATGGCCCTCATGCTGCCAGTTGCATCCACAACCCTGGCAGCCCCACCGGCGAACGATAACTTCTCCAACGCGACGCCCATTACCGCTCTGCCGTTTAGCGATAGCAGTGCAAACACTAGAGAAGCAACCACAGAGGCGGGCGAGCCGCAGCCATCCTGTGCATCTACCACGGTGGGCAAGACCATCTGGTACGCCTTCACACCTGCGGAGAATGGACTGCTCTCGGCATACATCAGCACAGGCGTCCCGATCGTGATCGCGGCCTACACCGGTGACTCGTTGCCTGGCCTGACTGAGGTGGCCTGTCACGCCGGGTGGGGGTGGGAGAGGCTGACTTTCCATGCAAATGCCGGCACTACCTACTACTTCCAGGTGGGTGACCCCGGCGAGGGCGGGGGGTTGATATTCAACCTTGTGGTGCCACCGGCGAACGACAACTTCGCCAACGCCACAGTGATTTCCCTGCCGTTTACTGGTGTGGTCAACAACACGGAGGCCACGACGGAGCCGGACGAACCACAGAACTGTAGCGGCTCAGCAAGGACAGTCTGGTACTCGATCACACCAGGGACCAACGCATGGATCAGGGCCGACATGGTAGCAAGCAACTTCTACGACACCAACCTCGTTGTCTACCAGGCTGTAGGGCCCGGATTGAGTGGCCTGAGCTTCGTAAGCTGCGCATCCTACGGCGGTTCTGTCACCTTCAATGCCCAGGCCGAGACGACTTATTATCTTCAGGCGGGCAGTGTCTGGTCTGGTGGCGGTGACCTGCAAGTGAATGTGCATGAAATCCCACCGCCGCCGAACGATAACTTCAACAGCGCCAAGGTCATTCCCGGGCTGCCGTTCAGCGATACTGTGGACACCACAGCGGCAACCAGAGAGGCGGATGAGCGGACGCCGTCCTGTGCGCAGTGGGGTACACTTTGGGGCAAAACCGTCTGGTATGCCTTCACGCCTGAGGAGAGCGGATCGATCTCGGCGTACCTTAACACAGGGTGGTTCCCACTGCTCGCAGCTTACACCGGTGGTTCGCTGGCTGAGCTCACCGAGGTGGGTTGTCGCGGCGCCTTGTGGGGACGGTTGACGTTCCGTGCGCAGGCCGGCAAGACCTACTTCTTCCAGGCAGGGGGCGTGTATGGCGATGGCGGTTCGTTGCAGTTCAACCTCGAGGCCACGCCGCCGCCAGTAGCCAGCTTCTCCTTCTGGCCCGGGGACCCATCGGTTTTTGATACCATCCAGTTCTACGACTACTCCTGGGACCCGGGCGAGGTGGGGTTCCAATTGCAGGCGTGGGAGTTCGGTGATGGGACGACCGGCGAGGGCTGCTGCCCGACCCACCGGTATGCGACCGACGGAGACTACACCGTTCAACTCACAGTCACGACGTACGACGGCCGCACCGCGCCGACCTCCCAGGTGGTGCACGTCAAGACCCACGACGTGGCGATTATCAAGTTCTTGGCACCGCAGGCGGCGAAGGCTGGACAGACTCGACAAATCGTCGTCGGCATTAACAGCAAGCGGTACCCCGAGAACGTCGAGGTCCAGCTTCACAAGAGCGTCCCGGGAGGCTTTCAGTGGGTCGGCACCCTAACCCAGTATGTGCCGGTGCGCTCAGGGAACCGCACCACTGATTTCAACTTCAGCTACACGTTCACGAACGACGACGCAACGGTCGGGAAGGTCACCTTCAAAGCCGTGGCCAATATCGTCGGCGCTCGTGATGCGCTGCCAGCCGATAACGAGGCGATCGCTTCACCTACGAAGGTGAGCCGGTGAATTCACGAACCTGCCAGGTCTTGTTGAAGACCTGGCAGGTTTGCCGGTGTTACACATTTCCAGTGTTTAGCTCCCTGCTCTAGGGGAGAAGGAGATCTCTATGTCTCAAGAACCACGTTCTGTGCAAGTAAGCTCTGCTTTCTCCTGGCTCAGACAACACCGGCGACCGCTCGCCAAGCTCGCCATCGTCGCCGGCCTGCTGCTGTGCGCCTTCGCTGTGTGGTGGGTCAACTCCCTGCCAGATCGCGTGCCCACCCGTGTGGACGATCAGCAGACGGTCATTCTGGGCCAGACGCAGTTCGCGCCCGGCACCCCGGCTGGCCTGCGCGTCCTGGTCCGCGAGTTTAGCTCCGAGCAGCCTGTCCAGGGCGCCCAGGTTCTGATCGCGCTGCGACCGAAGGCCGGCGGCGCTCGGCAGGTCCTCTTCACCGGCCAGACGGACCAGTTTGGCACCGCCGACGTGCGTTTCAAGGTGCCCGAAGACACGCCGGCCGAAAGTGAGTTGATCGTCGAGACGAACTCGAAGGTGGGGCGAGACCGGATCGAAAAACCGGTCCAGATCACTCGCGAGTTCAAGATCTTCCTGACCACCGACAAGCCGGTCTATCAACCCGGCCAGGTGATCCACATGCGCGCCCTGGTCCTGGGCGCCCAGGATCTCAAACCGGCCGACCGACAGCCCATTCAACTGGTAGTCGAAGATGCCAAAGGCAACAAGGTCTTCCGCCAGTCGGTGGACACCTCCGAATACGGGGTTGCCAGCGCCGACTTCCAGTTGGCGGAGGAGGTCAACCAGGGGCGGTACAAGATCACCGCCGAGCACGGCGACACGGTGTCGGAAAAAACGGTCACCGTCAAGTGGTACGTGTTGCCCAAATTCCAGGTGGAGGTGACGACCGACAAGGCGTTCTACCTGCCCGACCAGGTCATTCAGGGCCACGTTCAGGCCGACTACTTCTTCGGCAAGCCGGTTGTTGGCGGGGAGGTGAAGGTCGTCGGCGCAACCTATGACGTGGAGCGCCGGCAGGTGGCGGAGATCCGCGGCGAGACCGATGCGAACGGCGGCTTCGACTTCACCATCGAGGTACCGGACTACCTGGTGGGCGGCGCGTCGGAGAAGGAGACGGCGACCTATACCCTGGAAGTCACGGTCATTGACCAGGCCGAGCACGCCGAGCAGACAACCCGGAACCTGCCCGTGGCTCGCGAGGCCATCTTGATTGATGCCGTGCCGGAAAGCGGCCAGCTCCGGCCAGGTCTCGAAAACATCATTTACATCATGACCTCGTATGCGGACGGGTCGCCGGCGCCAACAGTGATGGTCGCCCAGTTCGCCGGCCAGACACAGGATCTGGAGACCGGCGAGCACGGCGTCGCCGAGATGCGCGTTCAACCACCCGTCGGCAAGTTTCAGAAGCGAGTTCTCTGGGTCTCTGCTCGCGACGCGACCGGCCAGTCGGCCAGCAAGACCTTCGAGCTGGAGCTCGACACTGGCGCGGAGCAGGTGTTGCTGCGGCCAGACCGGCCCACCTACCGCGTTGGCGACACGATGCACCTGGAGGCCTTCGTGACCGGCGGGTCGCGCACGGTCTACCTGGACATCGTCAGGGAAGGGCAGACCCTTTCGACCCGCGCGACGGACGTTCAGGGCGGCAAAGCCGCCTTCGACATTGACCTGTCACCTGACCTCTTCGGCACGCTGGAGCTTCATGCTTACCAGGTCCAGCTCGATGGCTCCATCGTCCCCGACACCCGGATCGTGGTGGTGAACGCGCCGATGGACGTCGAGGTGGCGATGACCGCCGACAAGGAGGTCTACCGGCCCGGCGAGGTGGCGAAGTTGGCGTTTCAGTTGAGCCGGCAAAACCAGCCGATCCAGGGGGCGTTGGGCATCAGCATCGTGGATGAGTCGGTGTTCAGCGTGGAGGAACAGGATCCCGGCCTCGCCCGGCTGTACTTCCTGCTGGAGGCCGAGTTGCTCAAGCCCCGCTACCAGATCAAGCAGACCCTGGAACCGGAGTTACTGCAGCCACCGGTGCCACCGGAGCGGCCGGCGCCGCTCCGGCTGAGTCCGGAGCAACAGGCTTCCGCCCAGGCAGCGCTGGCCATCGCACCGGCCGCCGACTTCGCCCTGCGGGTCAACTCGTGGGTGGAAAAGGTGGTAAAGATCCAGCGAAGCTTCGCCTCAAACCGACAAGTTGACAAGCGAAGCGTAAGAGTATAG
>CAYUPJ010000007.1:0-42437 GCA_964446635.1 uncultured Anaerolineae bacterium | reverse complement strand
CAATTCTTGCCCGACGGGAGTTTCCTGGCCCAACTGACCCACAAGGTCGAAGACCACCACGCGCCGCCAACCAAAAGCGGACGGAAGCGTTGGAAGACGGTGAGGCTGATCGTGCGTGTCATCCGCATTGAGATCCCAGGATTCCGCCCCATCACGCTGATCACCAACATTCTGGACCAGACCATCACTGCCCGCGAACTGGCACTGCATTACCATAAGCGGTGGGACATCGAGATCGCCTATGACGAGATCAAGACCCACCAATGTGCCACCCTGAGAGGGCAGTCTCCAACGACGTTCCGTAGCAAGCGGCCAGACCTGGTGGAGCAGGAGCTGTATGCCATGTTGATCATGTACAACCTGATACGCCTGCTCATCCGCCAAGCGGCCGAGGAGCATGGCAAAGACCCGTGCTCCATCAGCTTTCTCGACGCCTTGCAGCATCTCATTGATGCTGCTCCGATTATGACGACGGATGATGCAGTTCAGGAAAGCCAGTTCGAGTACTTGCTGGCGGTCCTTGCCGACTGCGAGATCGACCGTCCGCGCCGACCGCGCGCTAGTCCGCGAGTCGTCAAGGTCAAGATGTCAAAGTTCAAACGAAAGCGCGAGAAACACAAGTCCGAAACACGAGACCTGGCGAAAGAACTGAAAATCATACCGCCGCACCCCGGCCTATTCGGTACGGAGGTGCAACTGGCCTAGAATTTCATTCACGGGTATTGACTTTAAGGAGGCTGCTAAATGACTCGTACACGGCTACTCGACAATCTTTCTGGCAGGGTGGGAGATGAGATCCTAAATTGTATGGCCTCGGCAACGAGAACGATGATGGCGGTGGCCTTTGTGAAGTTTTCAGGCGTTAGGCTGATCGAGGAGAGTCTGGAGAGCCTTCTGGACCGTGGAGGGAAGGCTGAAATCATCTTTGGCTTAGACTTCTCGTTGACTGAACCGCGCGCACTGGGTCGTGTTATGGAAATCCAAGCGTTACACCCTGCTCTCACTCTCTTCGCTTTCTCTGACCCATACTTGCCAGGCCGGGAGCCTGCCTTTCATCCAAAGCTGTATATTTTCGAACAGGTAGATGGCGACTGGACGGCCATCGTTGGCTCTTCTAATCTAAGCAAGGGTGGACTGATAGACAACATCGAAATCGGAGTGGCTATTGACGGTCCGAAAACGGACCCACTTATTGCTGATGTGCTTGCCTTTTACCGGAGTGTGCGTGGGCGTGAGTCGCTATTTGTGCCCACCGATGACTATTTGGAAGTGTACCAGAAGGTGCGTTCAACAATTGATAAAGCACGGAGGAAAGGGGTAAAACGGCGAGTAGTAAAAGAGGCAATAGACCAGCTTCGGAAATTGGAGGAAAGATTACCAGGAACCGTCCCCACTCAGAAAGAATTGATCATCCAGGCCATCAAAAGCTTGCGTACCAGTCCAGATTCATGGGGGCATTGGACTGATATAGCTGAATTTGTCGAAACGCGGGCCAGAGGAGTAGGAGCAGAGTACAAATGGGATACTCTGTATAACAGCGTTCGTGGTCGCCTCAATGAACACACGGTAGGCAAAGGTGGTGAAGACCTTTTCCTGAGGAAGGGCGGAATCCGAGGACGGTTTGGGCTCTATAGACTGAGCAATGAGGGTGAGGCATACGAGTTGAGGAAGATCATTAGATGATTCCAAGCTTAGTGGGTACTTACGCTTTACTCAAGAAGATCCGAGGAGATATAAAAATGAGTTGTGAAAAGTCGTTGCGAAAATCGGGAAGGGTGATGGAAAGTGCCGGCGCGCCGTCCGCACAGGCTGAGTCAGTGGCGTGGGCTATGACAGTTGAGCAAATTGAGGATCAAGGTTTTGAGGATGGTTATCTTGGATCGAAATTTGACACATCGTTCAAAGACAGAGATCCAACCTCTGAACTCGCTATGATCTATGAAATCGGCTACCTCAAAGGCAGCGAGCAAGCTGAGATAGACGCCGAAATGGCCGATAGGGGCGAGTGGCCGCCTTTGGGGTGATTCAGTAGTAAAAGATATGACGCTATTACTGTGGGACGTCCGGCTTCGCGCTTGAAAAAACACAATCCTTGCGTGTCTGGAGCAAGGGTCGAATGAGTATCAGGGAATGTTTAGCGGCCTAAATCACGCCGAAAAAGTCGGTTCCGCTTTTGGGCAGCGGTCTGCGGCAAAAAGTCGGATTTTGGCTCCCAGCGGCCCTATTTGAGCGCTTTTAGCCACTAATGGGCTCAGGGGAGCGGAATCGACTTTTTGGAGATGAATAGCGCCCAAACGGTGCTCTAAACATTCCCTGAGTATGTCCTCATATGGCGTGTGGGTGGGCCGGGGCGTAGGGCTAGAGAGCGGGAGCTTTTCTTGGATGCGCCGATCTCGCTTGGGGAGTCAGGTTTAACCACGCTGCAGGGATTGGGAGCAAACTCACCATGAAACCATTCTGCCAACACGTCGCCATCGCCGTTGACGGCGGGGGCATTAAGGGGGTGATTGGAATCGCTGAGGCCGCTGAGTTCATCGCTGAGATCGCTGAAGGAGCTATCTCAGCGTCATCAGTGTCCTTCAGCGGGTTCAGCGATTCACCGGTCGGTCGCTGGCTGGCTGGATGCCCGGCTCACTGCTGGCCCGCATCGCTGCCACTGATCGGCTGATTGACCTGATCGTCTATCGGCTGTATGGGCTGATGGAGGAAGAGGTGGCGATGGTGGAGGGGAAATCGTAGAAGAATCTACGGGGAAGGCTTGAGTTGTGGATGGCTGAGAATAAGAAGGGAGCTAGTCTTGAAGGGTCACCAGTTGCTCTAAAAGCCGATCCTCGCGGTCAATCAGGTCGAAAGCAACACCTAATCCAGGAAAGCGTTGCATCAATTCCCACTCTTTGTCGTAGATCTGATAGCGGACGTCCTCCGTTGAGTTATTGACTATGATCCAGATTCTCAAACCCCAGTGGTGTGTACGTGCCATGAGCTTCTCTACGCTGGGGACGCCTTCTAACATTCGCCGAAAGACCGACATGGAAATCCACGGATCGGGCATGAGGGCTTCCTTGGCCACAGGTTCAAAACTTGTTGGTTGAGGCAAATAAGGTGTCGTGGCCTCTCGCACGTGTTTCTTTGCCTCATTAACTGGAGTTTCGTTCTTTTCCATCTACAACCTCTATTCGGTATGGCGGCAGATTGAACCTGGCTTGGTATTCTACCACGCATCGCGGTTTCTTGCAACTATGACAAGCAACATCTAAACTGCGCTAGTCTATTGGTTAGTGAGGTAAGCGAAATGATCGAAACCACAATTTCTAAGCCCATTCACAAGATCCTTGCAGACCTGACGGGGGAGACGAGGTTCGATGACGCCCTCTATCTGGCTACAAGGGATCTGGTACGTCTCAAACTGAGAGAAGCCGAAGAACAGCGGAAACGGTTTGAGAAACGCTACCAGATGGATTTTGAGGTCTTCAAGCGGGCGTGGAATGACGGCCAGATCCCGAATAAGCAGTCCTATGAGGTGGAGCGCGATTACTGGGAGTGGGAGGCTGCTGTGACCGATGAGAAGCGACTGCGGGAAGTGCTGAAAGAGGAGTGAACATGAAACGTAAACGACTAGGCGTAGTAACCGACGGCGCGTTTAATGCGGGGTTGACGGCGCGGTTGGATCCAGGCTGTTCGACCGAGGATTTGCGCATCGGCGATTTCGTGATCGTGGAGGGGGAGCATATCCGCTACTTCAGCATGATCTCGGATATGCAACTGCGGGTCACCGACGCCAGGCTGCTGGCCGATCCACCCCGGGATGCCTCGCCCTTTATCGCCCAGGCCCTCTCCGGCATCAACACCTACGCCACGGTGCAGGTCAAGCCTATGCTCATGCTGGAGAAGGGCGAAGAGCTTGCCTTCCTCGATGAGTTGTCGCCGCCGCAGCCGGTGCGCACTATCCCCATGCACTTCGCTGAGCTGTGCCAGGCCGATGCTATGGACTTCGCCACTGTCTTCGGCGAGGAGGGTAAGCTGAACTTCGCCGTAGGCACACCGCTGACGATGGACATCCCCATCTGCCTCAAGCTCGACCGCCTGGTGGAGCGCTCCAATGGCATCTTCGGCCAGACGGGCACGGGCAAGAGCTTCCTGGTTCGCCTGATGCTGTGCGGGATTATCCAGGCCGGGGTAGCGGTCAACCTCATCTTCGACATGCACGATGAGTACGCCTTCGGCAAGCGCTCGGAGGACGGCCGGTGGGTCAAGGGGCTGCGCCACCTCTTCGGCAGCCAGGTGCTCATCTACTCCCTGGACGAGCGGGCCGCCAGCCGGGAGGGGCGCAACGTGGACGTGACGCTCAAGATCGGCCTCAATCAGATCGAGGCCGAAGACGTGCTGCTCCTGGGCGAGGAGCTGGACCTGAGTCCAACGTCCAGGGCAACGGTGGGCCTCCTGCAGGATAGCTACGGCAAAGAGTGGCTGAGGGAGCTACTCAGGATGAGCCCGGAAGACATGGCCGCTTTCTGCCTGGCCAAGGCCGCCCATCAGGGAGCTACCGAGGCCCTGCAACGCAAGCTGAGGGACATCGGCCGCCTGGACTACGTGGTTGACGAAGTCCCCTTCAGCGTCATTGACGAAATGGTGGCCGCATTGGACAAGGGCAGGCACGTCATCCTGCACTTCGGGCGGTACGACCGCCCCCTGGACCACATGCTGGTAGCCAACGTCGTCACCCGGTGGGTGCGCCACCTCTATCAGAGGAAGGTCGAGCGCTACGAACAGACCCAGGCTGCTGCCGATCAGCCCCGCACCCTGGTGATCACCCTGGAAGAGGCCCACAAGTTCCTAAGCCCCGCCGTCTCCCGCCAGACCATCTTCGGCACCATCGCTCGCGAGCTGCGCAAGTACTACGTCACCCTGATGGTGGTGGATCAGCGGCCCAGCGGCATTGATCCGGAGGTGTTGAGCCAACTCGGCACCCGCGTCACCGGCAAGCTGACCGAGGAGCGGGACATAGACGCGGTGTTGACCGGAGTGTCGAACCGCAGCTTCCTGCGAGGGGCACTGGAGAGCCTGGATACCCGCGAGCAAGTTCTTCTCATGGGCCACGCCGTGCCCATGCCCATCCAGGTGCGCACCCGCAAATACGACGAGGAGTTCTACAGGGCCATGGGAGCAGGGGAGAGGCGGAGCGCAGTGGATGACATCAAGGAGTTGTTTGGGGAGTGAGAGGATCGGGGCTACGTAAGTAATCTAAAAACAAGTGAAGTCTCATCCAAAAAACAGGAGGAAAGAAATGGCAAAAGAACTGCCCATGGATAAGCTTAGAAGGATCTGCGATACCCAGGTGCTGGGCTGTGAGACAACTGAAGAGATGAAACCTCTCGAAACCATCATCGGCCAGGAGAGGGCGGTCAGAGCCCTCGAGTTCGGACTGGGGATCAAGGAGTTGGGGTTCAACATCTACGTGGCCGGACCCCCTGGCACGGGGAAGACTACGGCTGTCAAGCGCTTCCTGGAGGAGGTGGCCAAGGACAAGGCTGTGCCTCCCGACTGGTGCTACGTGAACAACTTCCGTGACTCCTATCGCCCCAATGCTCTCCGCCTGTCCCCTGGCAGAGGGCGGGAGTTCCAAAAGGACGTCAAGAACCTGGTGGAGGGGGCGCGGCGAGAGATTCCCAAAGCCTTTGAGAGCGACGAATATGCCGCCAAAAGGGAGGAGACCGTTCAAGACTTGCAAAAACAGAGACAAGAGCTCCTCTCTCAAATGGGCGAGAAGGCTAAGGAGGAGAGATTCCTTCTCCAGATGGGCCCTATGGGCCTGTTGATCATTCCTGTGATGGAGGGACAACCCCTCAGTGAAGAGGAATTTAAGGCTCTGAGCCCGGAATTAAGAGAGGAAGTGCTGCAAAAGCGGGAGGGCTTGCAAGAGGAGCTAAAGAGAGCTATGAGGCAGTTGACCGGCCTGGAGAAGAAAGCCAACGAAGCCCTACAGAAGCTGGATCAGGAAGTAGCCCTCTACGCTGTGGGTCACCTGGTTAATGAGTTGATGGAGAAATACAAAGACCTTCCTGAGGTGGTGGCCTACCTGGAGGAGGTGAGGGGTGACATTGTGGAAAACCTCTCCCAGTTCAGGGAGGAAGCTGAGGCCCAGCCCACCCCTCCCATTCCCATGCCTGGGGCCAAGGATTTGCCCTTCAGGAAATACGAAGTGAACGTGGTGGTGGACAACTCCAGGCTCCTTGGGTTGAGCCCTGCCGAAACCAAGGGGGCGCCGGTGGTCATGGAGCTTAACCCTACCTACAATAACCTCTTCGGCCGCATAGAGAAGGAGGCCCAGTTCGGGGCCCTGGTCACCGACTTCACTATGATCAGGGAGGGCTCTCTTCACCGGGCCAACGGTGGCTACCTGGTGCTCCCCGCCGAGGAGGTGTTGCGCAACCTCTTCTCCTGGGATAGCTTGAAGCGAGCCCTCAGGAATAGAGAGATCGCCATAGAGGAGGCGGGCGAGAGGTTAGGGTTCATTACTACTAAGAGCCTGCAGCCCGAGCCCATCCCCTTGGATGCCAAAGTAGTTATCATCGGGCAACCATATCTTTACTATTTCCTCTACGACCTGGATGAGGACTTCAGTGAGCTGTTCAAGGTCAAAGCCGATTTTGACACCCGCATGGATCGCACGGACGAGAACGTAAGGGACTACGTCGCCTTTGTCTGCACTCTCTGTGGTGAAGAGGGTTTGAAACACCTTGACGCCTCCGCACTGGCCAAGGTCATTGAGCACAGCTCCCGACTGGCCGAGGATCAGGAGAAGCTCTCGGCCAGGTTTGGCGAGATCTCGGACATCATCAGGGAGGCTGGCTTCTATGCGACCCAGGAAAACTCGCCTTACGTGACCGCCGCTCACGTGCAGAAGGCCATCGAGGAGAAGTTCTACCGCTCTAACCTCGTTCAGGAGAGGATCAACGAGATGATCGAGCGAGGTACTGTCATCATTGATACGGTAGGAGAGGAGGTAGGCCAGGTGAACGGCCTCTCTGTTATCAGCTTAGGAGATATTACCTTCGGCCAGCCTTCTCGGATTACCGTCAGCATAGGCCTGGGTCGGGAGGGGCTCATAGATATTGAGCGAGAGGCCAGGCTGGCTGGCCCTATCCACACCAAGGGGGTGATGATCCTGAGCGGCTATCTGACCGAGAAGTATGCTCAGGATAGGCCCCTTAGCCTCTCGGCCCACCTGGTGTTCGAGCAGAGCTACTCCGAGGTGGAGGGGGACAGCGCCTCCAGCACGGAGCTGTACGCCCTCCTCTCCAGCCTCTCCAGCCTCCCCATCAAGCAGGGCATCGCTGTCACCGGCTCCATCAACCAGAAGGGCGAGGTGCAGGCCATCGGCGGGGTGAATGAGAAGATCGAGGGCTTCTTCGAGACCTGCAAGGCCAAGGGCCTGACCGGCGAGCAGGGCTTGCCTGACGGCAGGCAGGGGGTGCTCATCCCTGAAAGCAACGTGCAGAACCTGATGCTCAAAGAAGAAGTGGTAGAGGCGGTCAGGGAGGGCAAGTTCCACATCTGGTCGGTGGAGACCGTTGACGAAGGGATCGAGATGCTGACGGGGGTCAAGGCCGGGGTGAGGAAAGAAGACGGAACCTTCGAAGAGGATTCGGTGAATGACCGCGTGGACAGGCGTCTGCGGGAACTGGCGGAGAAGATGAGGGATTTCGGCAAGGAGGAAGAAGACGCAGGGGAGCAAGGAGAGCGAATCAGCGAATCAGCGAATCAGCGAATCAGCGGAGGGGAGGAAGAGGAGGGCGGGGAGGAGGAATAGGAATAGTGATCACCACTCCCCCTCCATCACGTACCGCATCACCTCGTTTACGCTTAACTGCTCGATGCCCAGTTTATCCAGTGTCCGGCCCCGCCGCCAGTAATCGGTATGGTGGACGATGCACGCCTGGTGGATGATGCTGTCCATCCCCTGCACTTGCACACCGTACCGCCGCCCCAGCGCAGCAATAGGCACCAGGCTCATCGGCACGTCTTCGGTGATGTAACGGTGATTCAGCGTGGGTGGGGCTTTGATGCCACGGTAGCCGGGCTGGTTGTGGATCGCCTCGTATAGATTCGCCCCGGTGGCGTCGTAGGCCATCTTCAGCCACTCCACTCCTGTCCGGGCACGGATGCCCAGCGCCGCCGCCACAGTCACCCTCTCCCGGTCCAGTACCTCCAGCACGCGAGCCACTGAGGGGGTCACACCGTCAATGTAGAACTGGAACTCGCCGCCGGTGGATTCAATGCGCCCGGCGTTCAGGAGGGTGAGGGCGGGGTGGAAGATAGCCCCCATGTTGTTCAGGCCCGTGTGGAGCACGCTAGTGCCGTCAATGAACAGCGGGAAGGCCGAGGCCAAAGCCTCCAGCACCCGTGGCGTGCGAGTGGCCGGCAGTGCAGCCAGGGGCACCGCCTCCTTGATGCTGAAGATGCGGGCCTGAGCCGGACCATCCGAACGGCTGGCGTAGATCAATGTCTCCGCCTCGGCCACAGTGACGTCGGCTTCGCAACCGCACTCGCCCAGCACGCGGACGAACTCAAGGGCCCCACCGGTCCGCCCAGGATTCAGCATGACGATCTGGCCGTCGCGCAGGTGGGGGGCAGCAACGCGGGCGATGTCGGCGTGACCGGTGGCAGGCACAACCACCATGATGATCTCGGCCTGCTCCAGCGCCTCGCCCATGTCTGACGTGACCAGAGCCAGCGAACCGAAACCGTGCGGCCCGCTCTCGTAACTCGTCAGTTCGATTCCGCTCCGCGCTTTGATAGCGGCCACGTTCTCCGGCGTGCGATTGTACAGCACGACGCGAAAGCCCATCAGGGCCAGATGGGCCGCCATCGCCTTGCCGCCGTGCCCAGCGCCTATCACGGTGTAGTATGTCTTCTTCATGCAGTTTCTTCCTTCCTCTCGTTGAATACCCCCAAATGTTTCGACAAGCTCAACACAAGGCAGTGATCCGTTGCCTCTCCGATAACACCTGCCCCGTCACCGGGTCCACCGCTACACATGCCCCGCGCGCGTCTATGCGGGTGACGATCTCCCCGCGCGCAAAGGGGTTGTTGCGCAGATGCGGGGCGTCCAGCACCCCCGTCGTTACTGCCCGCGCCAGGGTAGCAGGGTCGGTGAGCGGGTCGGCCACGTCCGGGCCGGCCAGGGTGCGGATCGCTTCCAACGTTACCCGCGCTTCGCGCACCAATTCCTCTTTGCGACGCTGCACGGCGGGGTCAACCGTCATATCCGGCTGGCCGCGGAGGGCGTTCTCGATGGAGCGCCGGGCCAGTTTGCACGCCTCGATCACATCGTCGGCAGTGGCGGCGTGATGGGCCTCGGTATGGCCGACGACGTGGACGATGTGGGGCCGCAGCGCCATCTGCAGGTAGATACTGGCGGCCAGGTGGGCACGAGCCGCATCAGGGTCCAGCGGGTAACTCAGCAACCCCGTGCGCGTCTGTCGCCAGATGCGAAACCCCTCCCCCTGGCCCCCTCCCCTGTCAGGGGAGGGGGGACCCTCACCCCTTCGGCTCCGCTCAGGGCAGGCCCCGGCCCCTTTCCCAACCCCCCTCAATCCCCCCGCGGTTTCGGCAAGGCTCAACCCAAGGAGCAGGGGGAACAGGGAGAGGGGAGTTATGATGTCCAGGCAGGCCAGCATCTTGGCCAGGTCCATCGCCTCGGAAAGGCCGGGCGGGCTGTTGAACATCAGTTGGGCGATGTAGTCGCGCACGCCAAAGGCGCGGGCGTTGTAAGCCGAAAGGTAAGCCGACACGACAAAGGTCACGTCGGGCGCGTCGCGCATGCCCCAGTGGTGCGGCTCGTTCAGTTCGACCGGGATGCCGCGCTCGCCGTACCACGCCATCACCTGCTGATGCTCACGGATGGAGCCCTCCAGGTCCCATGGCCCGCGGCCGTCCATAAGGTTGAACCAGAAGATGGGGATGGCGCACCAGGCGATGTTGATGGTCTCCACGTACATCTCGGCCAGGCGGATGAAATCATCGGTACCGGAGTAGGTGCGCAGGAGGGGGAAGTTGCCACAGCGACTGGCGGCGTAGAGGGCGCAGTAGTCGTCGGGGGTACGCACCGGCACCCCACCCGCCCCCCTGCGACGCGGGTCCTGCCGTTTTGGATGGAAGAAGTTGGCCTGGGCGTCCTGGTCAATGCCCAGCGAGACGACGTCCAGCACCTGGGCCTCGGCGATGCGGGCCATCCCAGCCTGGGTGGCTTCCACGGTGGGCAGGCCGAAGTGGTGTCGGATGATGGGAAAGGGGGCCTTCCAGGCGATCCGCTCCACGGTGGTCTGAGGGAAGTCGGCTTCTGTCAGTCCGGCGTGGGGTTGGCCCTTCAGGTAGGCCAGAACAGCTTCGGCCGGTTCGCTGCCGTCGAAGACGCGCTCGAAGAAGCCGATGGCCCTCGCCCGCTCGGCCACCGGCGGCGTGCCGCCGAGGGCGAAGCGCACACCGGCGGCGCGCAGGTCGTCCGCTTCCTCGGCGAACTCGGCCAGCAACCGCTCACCTGTCTCTGGCGTCAGCCGGTAGGAGATGCCGACCAAATCAGCCTTCTCGCGGCGGGCTGCCTCCAGGAGTTTCTCGACCGATACCGCCGGGCCGAGGAAGACCGTTCGCCAGCCGGCAGCCTCGGCCAGCCGCAGGAAGTTCAGCACCCCGGCCACATGGACACACTCGCCCAATGCTCCGGCCACCACGGTTTTCATCGCTCCACCATCATCCCTTCTGCAAAGAATATTATACCCACGATCTCTCTTTTTGGCAACCCCGCAAAACGTGACTTGACCTTTTCATCCATCAGCGGTATAGTATACAACGAACTGATCTATTTTTGAAGATGAAGACAGGGGGAAAACCATGGGCAAAATCCTGTGTGCCACCCGGGGTGGCAAGGCCAGCTATCGTACCCAGGACGCAGCCATCTCCCTGGCCAAGGAGCGAGGCGATGAGCTGGCCTTCCTCTACGTGGTGGACACGAGCTTCTTGGACAGGACAGCCGCGCCCATCGTGGTGGACATTGAGGGTGGCATCGCGAAGATGGGCGAGTTCTTGCTGGCCATGGCCCAGGAGCGGGCAGCACGGCAGGGGGTGGCGACCAGGGCCATCTGTCGCGAGGGGAGGGTCCGCCAGGTGATCAAAGCGGCTGTTGTGGAGGAGGGGGCCACCCTGGTGGTGTTGGGGCGGCCAGTTGGGGAGACCAGCGCTTTCATCCCGGAAGACCTCCAGGCCTTTGCCGATGAGATCGAGCGGGAGACGCCGGTCAAGGTGGTGATTGCGTAGCTGGAAAGGGGTTCATGTCCCATGTTCGTTAAAGAGCGGATAGCGCGATGGGCTTTGCTGACCGTCCTCTTCCTCGCCTGCCTTTTCCACCTTTCCCCCGTCTTGGCCCAGGAAGGCGAGGAGGAGGTGACCCTGACCGTGCTGGGCCGGGTGGTGAACACCCAGCGGTTAGCTATCCCTGACGCTCAGGTGCGGCTTTTCGTAGGGGGGCAACCACTCACTTTCCTGACCCCCGATGGTGAGGAGGCAGATGCCGTCGAGACCTTCGTTGACGGCTCTTACATCCTGGAGGCGCGGCTGCCGCGCGCAACGGCTGAGGCCATCGGCCAAGGGCGAATCCAGGTTGCAGTGGAGGTGAGCGGCTTCACCTATCGCACCACACGCCAGGGCCTGCTGACCCAGGAGATCGCCTGTGCCGGGGACCGCTACTACGTGAAGGTCCAGCCTATCGTCCTGCCCCGGGTCTTCAATGCGGCCTTCTTTATCGCCGCTGGCATCTTCGTGATCGTCTTTGTCCTCATCTCCCTCCGGGCCATGCACGAGGCCATGGCCGCCCTGGCTGGCGCTGTAGCGCTTCTGGCCATCACCTACCTCGCCGGCAGCAAGCACGCCGACTTTTACATCATTGATTTCCAGCACGCCGTCTCCCACATTGATTTCGATGTCATCTTCCTGGTGCTGGCCCTGATGATCTTCGTGGCCATCGTGGCCCGCACGGGGGTCTTCCAGTGGCTGGCCTTCGCCGCCTATCGCCTGGCTCGGGGACGGCCATGGCCCCTGGCGGTGATCCTGATCCTCATCACCGCCGTGGCCTCCGCCTTTCTCAACAACGTGACCGTCATGCTCCTCATGGCTCCGGTGACCATCGAGATCGCCCTGGTGCTGGGAGTTGACCCCCTGGCCTTTCTGGTGCCGGAGGTGTTGGCCTCCAACATCGGCGGCACGGCCACTCTCATTGGCGACCCGCCGAACACCCTCATCGGCTCCTACGCCAGGCTGGGCTTCGCCTCCTTCCTGTGGAACCTGACCCCCCTGGTCGTCGTCCTCACCGTCGCCTTTATCATCATGACGTGGTTCATCTATCGCCGGGCCTACGCCCAGGTCCCCACGGAGCCCTCGTCGGCCCTCGTCGCCCGCCTGGCCGAGACCTCCCGCATCACCGATCCGCCACTGCTGCGCCGCTCAGCGATAGCGGCCGCGTTGACCATCGTCCTCTTCTTCATTGGCGACCTTTTCCACATGCCGCCTGCCGTGGCCGCCCTCATCGGTGCCACCTTGCTCATGATCTGGACGCGGCCCAGCATTGAGGAGATGCTACAGGAGGTGGATTGGACGACCCTGGTCTTCTTCATGGCCCTCTTCATCCTGGTGGGAGCCCTGCAGGATGTGGGGATCATCCAGGTGGTAGCTGAGGCCATCAAGGGCCTGGCGGGGGATAGCTTGACGGTGGCCGTGCTGCTCATCCTGTGGGTGCCAGCCGTCGGCTCGGCTATCACCGAGAACATCCCTTTCGCCGCCGCCATGTTGCCGGTGACGGCCTACCTCAGCCACACCATCCCAGGTGCCGAGAACAATGTCCTCTGGTGGGCCCTGGCCCTGGGCACCTGCCTGGGGGGCAACGCCACCGTCATCGGCGCCACGGCCAACATCGTCACCGCCGGCATCAGCGATCGGGCAGGCTATCCCCTGACCTTCAAGGGGTTCTTCAAGGTTGCCGCGCCGGTGACCTTCGTGATTCTGCTTATCTCTACAGCTTATCTGCTGGTGAGGTATTGATCATGGAAGGCCAATTTTGGAATGTGACCCTCTACGGTAGCCTGGCGGGATTGGCTACTTTGGCCGGGATCTACATAGTATTGAGGAGAGAGGCATGGGCTCGCCGAGGCTCCATCTACCTCATCAGCTTTGCCTCTGGCGCCCTGCTCTCGGCTTCTCTGCTGGACATCCTTCCCGAATCTCTGGAGTTGAATGGGAATGCCGCTTTCTACGCTTTGCTGAGCTTCCTGGCCTTCTACATCCTGGAACAGAACGTGGTGGTACACTCTGGCCACGAGGATACGGAATGCTCTCAGGACAGCGAGATGCACCGGCGGCACACGTTGGGGGTGATTTCCTTCCTGGGCATCGGCTTTCATTCCCTTCTCGATGGGGTGATCATTGGTGCCGGCTTCGCCGATAGCGCCGTCACTGGCCTCATCGCCAGCGTCGGCGTGATCCTGCATGAGTTTCCGGAGGGGCTCTCTATAATGGCTATCCTCCTTCATGCCGGCCTGACCAGGGCCAAGGCTCTGGCCTATTCCGTAGTGGTGGCCTTGGCCACACCGGTGGGGGCTATGGTTTCCTATGTGGCCCTGCAGGGGATCAGGGCGGACATATTGGGGGGATTATTGGGCATAGCGGCGGGCTCTTTCCTGTACATTGCGGCTTCGGATCTCATCCCGGAAACCCGTCGCCAGTCCAATCCCTACAATATCCCCCTGGTCATCTGTGGGATGGCAACCTTGTTTGTGTTGGAGCTGGTGCTATAACTCTAGAAGGTTGGATTCTGGTTCAAGTCGTGCTGCACGAGCAGGATATGATCTGCTTCTGGCGGCGCGAGCGATGATGTGAGGAAGCAAAATGATAATCAACGACGTGACCATCAGAATCGGTGGAGCGGCGGGCGACGGGGTGGAGTCGAACGGCATCGGCTTCTGCCAGGCGTTGGTCCGGGGCGGGCTGCACGTCTTTGGCCTGCCTGACTACCACTCGCGCATTCGTGGCGGGCACAACTTCTACTCCATCCGCGTGAGCGACCAGCCGCTCTATTCCCACGCGGAGCCGGTACACCTGCTGTTGGCACTGACCGAGGAGACGATCCCGCTCGGCATCTTCTACCAGGTAGAAGACCGCCCCGCTTACGAAGAGCAGGTGCCGGCACTGCAGGCCGGGCCACTGGTGAAACAGCCGCTGCAGAGGCTGCGGCCAGAGCAGGTAGAGGAACTGCGGGCCGAGCTCACTTGAGCGCAAAGAACATACTTTGGAGGAACCCACGATGTCACTGGAAATGTTGAAAGCGATTTTGACCACTTTGATCCTGGCGCTGGCTCTGGTACAGGCCCTGGGGATGGCGCAGGTGCGGGGTTACGTGCGCCTGTTGCCTGTGGGTAAGAAGCAACTCGTACGGTTGCATCACCTGGGGGGCGCGGCCACGCTGTTGTTGGCTTTGGCGGTGGCTGCGATGTGTGTGCTCGGCGAGAGGTATGCGTACTACTCGTTGCGTGTGCAGGCCCACGCGGTGATGGGTGTCCTGGCGATCCTGATCCTGGCGATCAAAGCAGTGATCACCAACCGCTTCCGTCGCCACCTGCGCCACGCCCTGGCCCTGGGTACTGCGGCGGGCTTGCTGGTCCTGGGCACTTTCATTGCCAGCGCGCTGTGGTACTTTGTTCAGGTGGCTTAATCGAGTTCTCTCGCTATTCTACCTGGCGGTCTAGTTCCATCTCAGGCTGCTAGACATGAGCGAAGAGATTCAATGGAACAACCAGTAGTTGTAAACGGTGTAATTGCGCTTTGAGAACGATCTGTGGTCAATTCGACCAGCCGGGTGATGTCCAGATGCCAGTCGTGCCCATTGGACTTGGCGAGGAACAGAATGGTTTCAGTTGGTGCAAAGCCCTGTTGCAACCACGGCCCGTTGATGCTAAATATGCATGGTTAACAGGGGCAGATGCTACCTTCCTAAACCACGCGTGCGTTGCCCACCTGGATCTGGACGTGTCCCCCTTACCCCTCAAAAGCGATGCCAGTGGAGTGAGTGGCGGTTTTCTGTATAGAGTCCAGGAGATTTCTTAAACATAAGTCAAATAAGGAGGGAAAAGAATGGCTTTCTTGATCGCTGCCGAAGCCCTCAAATGGGCAATGGAGATCGAAAAGAACGGGGAGGTCTTCTACAACGAGGTAGCTGCGAAGAGCACCGACCCCGAAGTGAGGGCGCTTTTCGAGGACCTGGCTGCCCAGGAGCGAGGACACTACCGGGTGTTCCAGAAAATGCTGGAAGAGGTGAAGCCCGAACCCGACTTGTCCTCTGTGGGTGTCCAGTACGAGGAATATCAGACTTATCTCCAGGTTGCTCTCGACAATGCCTTGTTCGCTGGGCCCGATAAGGGATTGACACTGGCCAGGGAGTCCCCGGACCGGAAGACAGCCTTGCGAGCGGCCATGGGCTTCGAGAAGGACACGCTGCTGTTCTTCTACGACCTGCGCGAGATGGTGAGCGAAGCGGAACGGAGGACTATCTCCGACGTCATCCTGGAGGAAAAGGCCCACCTGCGCCGCTTGGCAAAGATGCAGAGTCCTGAGCCCGTCGAAGGGCTGTAGGTGGGGGCATTAGATGCATATCTCCTCGTTACCCTTCATCACCGCCGACCTGCCTGGCATCGGTGGGGAAATCAAGGCCGAGCCGGCCCATTTTGTAGTGGAGGAGATCCCGTTATACGAACCGGCGGGGGAAGGCCAGCATGTCTATGTGTGCGTGACCCGCGAGGGGTGGACCACCCGCGCGCTGCAAGAACGGCTAATTGACCTCTTCGGTCTACGCGAGGTAGACGTAGGCTACGCTGGGCTTAAGGATAGGCATGCTCGCGTCACGCAAACCTTCTCCCTGCTTCTCCGAGACTTGGACGAGGCAACAGTAGCCCATCGTATCGAGGAAGCCCTGCCAGTGGAAGTGGTATGGGCCCGTCGGCACCGCAACAAGCTCAGGAGAGGGCACCTGCTGGGCAATCGCTTTCGCATCGTCGTGCTGCATCCGGAGCCAGAAGCAATGGCGCGGGCTGAGGCCATCGCTCAGGCGTTGCAGATGCATGGCTTGCCCAACTTCTACGGTGTCCAACGCTTTGGGATCAATGCCGACAATGCACAACAGGGCCGGGAGGTGTTATTGGGTCGAGGGCCTCGTAAGCGTTGGTTGAGGCGCTTCTTACTCTCGGCGTATCAAGCGTTCTTGTTTAATGCCTGGCTGACTGAGCGCATCCGGCGGGGCTGGTTTGAGCGTCTACTGGCCGGCGACATCGCCAAGAAGGCGGATACCGGTGGTCTGTTCGAGGTCGAGGATGCCGAGATCGAATTCTCTCGTTTCCAGCGGGGGGAGATCACCTATACCGGCCCGATCTACGGCGCTCGCATGCGTTGGCCAAGTGGCGAGCCGGGGGAACTGGAGCGGGAGGTGCTGGAGGTAGCGGGAGTGACGACAGAGATGCTGCGCCGAACGCGGTTGGATGGCAGCCGTCGCCCGGCCCGGCTGCTCCTGAGTGATCTTTGGATTGAGCTGCACGCCAATGGATTACTGTTCACGTTTACCTTACC
Organism: uncultured Anaerolineae bacterium; assembly: GCA_964446635.1. Lineage (GTDB taxonomy): Bacteria > Chloroflexota > Anaerolineae > VGOG01 > VGOG01 > CAYUPJ01. The sequence continues at coordinate 25,778 of CAYUPJ010000007.1, read as the reverse complement.
CAAAGGGGCCTATGCGACCACGGTTCTGCGGGAGTTCATGAAGGCAGAGGTGACGGCCTTGCCGGAGGGGCAGGCAGATTAGGGATGGCGGTTTTGCCATGCGCTATGTCGCCGCCCGTTACTTGGGCAACCGTCAGCTTACGCACCACGCTCTCTGCGATGCCCTGGATCAGGCCGAACTGTTCCAGATCAGGGCCAACCCGGCCAACAAGGGCACGGTGATGAGTAGGAGGTTCAACAATGAAGAGAGACACTTCAAGACAATTGGTCAATGTGCTAGCTGTGATTGCAACTATTGTGATCAACGGGCTGGCGAACGCGCTTCCGCTAAATGGGCAGACCACTGGCGGAATCTCGGATCGGTTCCAGGTGTACTTCGTGCCGGCTGGCTACGTCTTCTCCATCTGGGGGCTGATCTACGTGGGCCTGGTTGCCTTCGCCGTGTACCAGGCACTGCCATCCCAGCGGGACAACCCGCGCCTGCGCAGCATCGGCTACCTGTTCGCTCTGAGTTGTGTGGCGAACATTGCCTGGCTTTTCCTCTGGCACTACGAGGTATTCCCGCTGACCTTGGTGGCCATGCTCGCGCTTTTGCTGCTGCTGATCGCCATCTACCTGCGCCTGGACATCGGCCGCGCTCAGGTTCCATCAGCCGAGAAGTGGCTGGTGCATGTCCCGTTCAGCATTTACCTGGGCTGGATCACCGTGGCCACCATCGCCAACGTGACCTCGCTCCTGGACTACATCAATTGGAGCGGTTGGGGCATCAGTCCTGAGGCGTGGACGGTCATCATGTTGGTGGCTGGCGTGGGCATCGCCTCGGCGGTGAGCCTCACCCGAGGCGACGCGGCCTACATGCTGGTCATCGTATGGGCCTTCGCGGGCATCGCCGTCAAGCATGCAGGCACGCCGGTGGTGGCGATAGCCGCGTGGGTGACGACGGCGCTGGTTGCACTGATGCTGGTGGCGGGCTTGTTTGTGAGTAAAGCAAGGAAAGGATCAGCATGACGATATTGCAGATACTCAAGATCATTGCGGCTATCGGCACCATTGCCACGGGGTTGATCTCATTGTTCTGGCCTCAGTCCGTCACGGGGTTCATCGGGCTAGACCCCACGGGCCCCCGCGGCATCACAGAGATCAGAGCCGTGCTGGGTGCCTTTTTCATCGGGATGGGCGCGGCCCCGTTGATCCTCAATGCACCGGCAGCGTACAGGATGCTTGGGATCTCGTACCTCCTGGTGGCAGTCGTGCGAACTGCTTCGATGTTCGTAGACAAATCGGTTGTGCAGTCGAACATCATCAGCGTGGCGGTGGAGATCATCTTTGGGGTCATCCTGGTGCTGTAGGGGGGGCCGTGATTCCCAATCAATGGTACGTCTTAATGGATTCCAGCCAGGTCAAGGACAAACCCGTGGGCTTCACGCGCATGGGCGAGAAGCTGGTCTTCTGGCGGGATGACACGGGCAAGGTGAGCTGCTTACGCGACAAGTGCGTCCACCGGGGTGTTCAACTCAGCAAGGGAAAGGTGCTGGATGGGCATCTCCAATGCCCGTTCCACGGCTTTGAGTATGATGCCTCGGGCCGCGTCACCAAAATCCCGGCTAAAGGCAAGAACGCGCTGGTCCCGGAGCGTTTCAATGTCCACAGCTACCCCACCTATGAGGCCCACGACTTCATTTGGATTTGGTGGGGGGAGGAGCTGTTGGCCGATTTGAAGCCGCCGTGCTTCTTCGATGACATAGACGACAGCTTCTCCTACGGCAAGGTTTACGATCCCTGGGATGCGCACTATTCCCGCGTCATCGAGAACCAACTCGACGTGGTGCACCTGCCCTTTGTACACCACAACACCATCGGGCGCGGCGGGCGCACGCTGGTGGACGGCCCACTGGTGGAGTGGGTGACCGATGATATGTTCTACGTCTACGTCTTCAACCGGCGGGACGACGGCACGCCCCCGCGCAAGCCTGAGGAACTCTCTAAGCCAGAGAATGGCTTTCGCCTGGAGTTCATCTTCCCGAACCTGTGGCAGAACCATATCTCAGAACAGACGCGCATTGTGGCCGCCTTCGTTCCAGTGGATGAGACGCATACGATTCTCTATCTGCGCTTCTACCAGAACTTCGTGCGGGTATCGCTGTTGTGCGATCTCATCAACTGGCTGGCCATGCCGTTCAACCTGCTTGTCGCTCATCAGGACCGGCGCGTGGTGGTCACCCAGCAGCCCAAGCCCTCCGCTCTCAAGATCGGCGAGAAGCTGATCCAGGGCGACCGGCCCATCGTGGAGTACCGCCGGCGGCGACAAGCGCTGATAGAGGAGGCGACTCAGCGGCCTTCCACCGTTTGAGCTACGATGATGAACCCGGTTTTCTGGACGGGACTTGGATTTGTGCTGGGGGCAATGCCATTTTCGTTTTGGCTGGGCCGTCTGTCTTTACACGTTGACATTCGTCGCTACGGCGACGGCAACCCCGGCGCAGCCAACGCCTGGCGGGCAGGGGGCTGGCGATTGGGCTTGCCCGCCTCCTTGCTGGATTACCTGAAGGGTGCTGTGCCGGTAGGTCTGGCCTGTTTCAACATCGGGGTTTCGGGCTGGGGGCTGGTGGCCGTGGCACTAGCCCCAGTGCTGGGACACGCCTTTTCGCCATTCTTGCGCTTCCGCGGAGGCAAGGCTGTGGCCGTGACCTTCGGCATCTGGACCGGCCTGACGCTGTGGGAAGGGCCGACCCTGCTGGGCGTCTTTATCGGGCTCTTCTTCTTAGTGCAAACTGCGGATACTTGGTCTTTGATTCTAGGGATGCTGTGTTTCCTGGCATATCTTCTGCTGCGGCAGACCGATTTCAGTATATTGGCTATCTGGGCTGGGAACATGCTGATCTTGCTCTGGAAGCACCGCAGCGACCTGCGACAGCCGATCCCACCAAGACTGTGGGTTTCGAATTTGTTGAGACAGGGCCGTTGAGTGACTTTTGGATCCAACACCAAGTCAGTCTGATCGTTTAAGAAAAGGAGGAAATGAAATGAGTGAAAACAAGGCTTTTGCAAGATTGCGCGTATTCAATGCAGGGATGGGCGTACTTCACCTGGTACAGGGCGTCCTAATGATCGTTCTCAGCAACGACACCACCTATCCCATCACCACCGCCTACCTCAAGTTCGATTTTGACACCTTCAAACTGACATCCAATCTCCAAGAGGCAGGCCGGTTGCTATTTGGCCCGGCAGTTGCGGTATTTCTCTTGCTCTCGGCAGTTGCACACTTGAGTCTATCCACCTTCGGTTACAAGTGGTATCTGAAGAATCTGAAAAAGGGCATGAACCCCGCCCGCTTCTACGAGTACGCTCTCAGTTCGTCGCTGATGATCGTCTTGATAGCCATGCTGGTGGGCATGTACGACCTGCCTAGCCTCGTTCTGATCTTCTCGCTGAACGCGATGATGAACCTGTTTGGCCATCTGATGGAACTGCACAACCAGACAACTTCCCGCACCAACTGGACGGCCTTCATCTATGGCTGTATTGCCGGGATCGTCCCTTGGATAACCATCGTGATGTATTTGGTTGGCGCAGCCCAATCGGTGGATGCCAAGCCGCCAGCGTTCGTATACGCCATCATCGCCTCCATCTTTGTGTTCTTCAACATCTTTGCGGTCAACATGTTCTTGCAGTACAAGAAGGTGGGCCCTTGGAAGAACTACCTGTTTGGAGAGCGCATGTTCATCGTGCTGAGCCTGGTCGCCAAGACGGCCTTGGCCTGGCAGATATTTGCGGGCACGCTGGCTCCTGTCTAAAGCTTGGATGCATCGAACTGGCTATGAACCTGCTGGTAGCATGAGCCAAGAGAGAATCATGTTCGGTGCATTTCCATGCCACCCAGTCTCGCTACAACCGCACTGAGTCTTGGGGCGTTCTCGCCGACTACCGTATCAAGTCCAAAACTTCGGAGAAGCTCTCACAATAATGGCAGCAGAGTGCCTTCGTGCCGCTCTCGATGATGTTGCCTCCGCTCATGCCGATGGTTGGATAGCCAGCTAATCTGATCGAGCAGACACCCGCGCCGCTGTCTTCGATCCCCACCACGGAATTACGTTCGGAAAAATAAATCCCGAGACCTACTCGACCCACCTCAGCGTATAGCCAGGGGTGTGGCTTGGGCGAAAGCTCGCCCAAGGTCCCGACCTCCCCCTTCCGCAAGGGGAATCCGGCGGAGATGATCGCGTCGTAGAAGTCTCGTGGATCACCCAGACCCAGCGTCCTGAAGGCGGATAGGATTTCGGGCCACGCCTTCTCGTAGAGCCCCGAAGTCACCAAACCTATCTTGACGCCCATCTCCTTGAGCGCCAGCAAGAAGTCCTTGATCCCAGGTGAAGGGATGAAGGCATCTTTTCTGCCGTGGCCTTCCATGATGTCTGTCATTTCCCGGTGCGTGTGTTCGAAATAGAGTTTACGGGCTTCCTCTACCGTTTTCTCTGGACAGTACTTCTTGATGCAGTATTCCAAGTGCTCCGATACACTATGCCCAGAAACGTACGGCAGGTCAGCATCTTCCAATGCGAACCTGGGGTCTCCCAATAGACTGGCCGCTGTAAGCTGGATGATCCAGACCCAGAACTTCTCACTTCGCACCGTCGTTCCGTCCAGATCCATCAAAATCGCCCTGATCGGTTTTTCCATTTTCACCGGGTGAACCGGATAATACGCCGGATAACCCATCCGCGAATTCACGAACGCAATAGTCTTGTCTTCGAAGGTGATGAACTCTACTTTCCTATCACCAGTTGCCGTAATGGAAACGACTCCATTGACTCCAACCTCGAAGACCCCGTCACTGCATCTTTCCAAGGGGATGAATCCAGAATCTTTTGGAATCGAACCTAGATTAGGTATCCTAACCAACTCTTCCATGATTCCATCCTTCTGCTTTCACAGATATTGTCTCGGTATTTTACCGCGAAACACAGGAAAAGTGAAATTGAACCTCATTGGACGAATTGAATCAAGAAGAGTATAATGATGTGGGGAGGTCATTCGGGAGGAAGACCGTGAAACGTTGGTGGCGTGTCATGCTGATCGTAGCCGTGGTGTTGCTGGTCATCTTGCTGATCGGCCCCTTTCTGGTCCCCGTGCCCCCGCTGGAAGGCGCCGTGCCGCCGCAGCAGTTGGCCGATCCCGACAGCCGTTTCGTTGACGTGAACGGCCTGCAAGTGCACTACAAGATGGCCGGCCAGGGGGCGCCTACGCTGGTGCTGCTGCACGGCTTCGGCGCCAATGTCTTCTCTTGGCGCGAGGCGATGGAACCGCTGGCTGAGTTCGGCACCGTCATCGCCTTTGACCGGCCCGCCTTCGGCCTGACCGAGCGTCCCTTGCCAGGCGACTGGACTGGCGAGAACCCCTATAGTCCAGAGGCCCAACCCGACCTGACGGTGGCGCTGCTGGATAAGCTGGGGGTGGAGAACGTAGTGCTGGTGGGCCATTCCGCCGGCGGAACCATTGCCGTCCTCACGGCCCTGCGCCACCCGCAGTGGCTGGAGGCGTTGGTTTTGGTAGCGCCAGTCATTTACCAAAGTGGCGCTCCGGGATGGGTCCGTCCTCTCTTGCCCATCCCACAGATCCGGCGCCTGGGTCCGCTGCTGGTGCGTTCCATCGGCTCAGGGGGCGAAAGGTTAATGCGTTCCGCTTGGCACGACCCCTCCAAGATCACGCCGGAGATCATGGCCGGCTACAAGAAGCCTCTGCGGGTCGAAAACTGGGATCGCGCGCTGTGGGAATTCACCCTTGCCAGCCATTCTCTGAACCTGGCCGATAAGCTGGAAGAGATAACCGTGCCCGTGCTGGTGATCACCGGCGACGATGATAACTGGGTCCCCACCCAGCAGAGTGTGCGCTTGGCCGACGAGTTGCCTAATGCCGAACTCGTGGTGATACCTGAATGTGGTCATTTACCTCAAGAGGAACGTCCAGAACCGTTTTTGCAGGCTGTGACCGCTTTTCTGAACAAACTGCCGTGAAGCTGGAAGAAGGAGGAAGACCATGCAACTCCAGGACGTACTAGCCGTTGTGCTTGGCGGCGGGCGAGGAGGCCGTCTCTACCCACTGACCAAATTGCGGGCCAAACCGGCCGTGCCCATCGCCGGCAAATACCGTCTGATTGACATCCCTATCAGCAACTGCATCAACTCCGGCATTGACCGTATCTTCGTCCTCACCCAGTTCCTTTCGGCCTCCCTCCATCGCCACGTCTACCGGACCTACAAGTTCGACGTCTTCTCCGCCGGCTTCGTCGAAATCCTGCCCGCCGAGCAGACATTGACCAGCACCGATTGGTACCAGGGGACGGCGGACGCGGTTCGCCAGCAGGTGCAGCGCTTCCTCAGCCGGGGGGCGGAGGACGTGCTGGTCCTGGCTGGTGATCACCTCTATCGGATGGACTATAGCCAGTTCATCCGTTTTCATCGCGAAAGTAGGGCTGATGTCACCGTCGCTGTCCTTCCAGTCTTGGCGGCGGATGCGATCCGCTTCGGTATCCTCAAGACCAACGACGAGGGGCGCATTGTCGCCTTCCGGGAGAAGCCCCACGGGGCAGAGCAACTGGAGGGGCTGGAGAGTCGCCACGGGGACGAGCGACCCTACCTGGCCTCGATGGGAATCTACGCATTCAGGATGGACATGCTGGTGCGCCTGCTGGAAGAGAGCAGCGGCGACGACTTTGGCCGACACATTGTCCCGGCTGCCATCGAATCGGTGCGTGTTTATGCTTTTCCCTTCGACGGCTATTGGGAGGACATCGGCACTATCGCCGCCTTCTACGAGGCCAACCTGGCCCTCACCCGGCCTGATCCACCTTTTGACTTCTACGACCCCCACCTGCCTATCTACACCCGTTCTCGCTTCCTGCCTCCCTCGCGGATAGATGGCTGCCGGCTGGACATGGTGGTGGTGGCAGAAGGCTGCTGGCTGTACGACGCGGACATCGAGGAATGTATCATCGGCCTGCGCAGCGTAGTGCGGCCAGAGGCGCGGCTGCACCAGGTAGTGATGATGGGCGCTGACTTTTACGAGGACGACGACGAAAAAACAGAGAACCGCCGCCTGGGACGGCCTCACGTGGGCATTGGCCAGGGTGCTCACATCGAGCGGGCCATAATTGACAAGAACGCCCGCATCGGACAGGGGGTCATCATCCGTTCCCACGAGGGGGAGCCGGACCGGGAAGAAGAACACTACGTTATCCGAGACGGAATTGTGGTCATCCCCAAGAACGCCATTATTCCCAGTGAGACGACCATCTGAAACTGCCCTGAGACCATAAGTGGAGTGCAGGCGCGAGCCTGCCATGAGCGGACTTGCGTCCGCACTCCTGACTCAAGTGTTGGCCAAAGAGAGGAGGAATAGAATGAGCAAACGTATAACGGCTGTACTTACAATCACCCTTGTAGTGCTACTGTTGGCATCGTTGGTTGCCGCTTGTGGTGCCCCAAAGGAGGAGACCTCTGTGCCCGCTGAGGAGGAGAAACCTACTCCGAGTACGCTGGATGGGAAGACCCTGCTTGAGGAGCGGTGCACCAGGTGTCATGACCTCGGGCGGGTAGAGCGGGCCAAGAAGACCGAAGAAGAGTGGAAGGCGACGGTTGAGCGCATGGTGGGAAAGGGTGCCCAGCTCAAGCAGGCGGAACAAGGACTGGTGATCCAATACCTGGCCGAGACATACTCCAAGTAGCCTGCCGCCTGTAGAGCGCTTGATATCAGCGAGCGCACCTTCTCATCCGGTACGGATAGGGAAAGGGTGATTTCTGTCATAGACAGACTGCCGCTTTGGTGATACAATCGCTGGATTCACCATGCTGATGATGAGTCAACGAGAAAATGACTTTTATCATGGACAGGTGACTGCCCTGATGATATAATGAGGGCAGTCGTCTTTTTACTTCTCCAGAGAAAATGGCGAAACAGATTATCTTGCTTGTGCAGGGCATGACCTGCGCTTCCTGCGTGGTCCACGTGGAAGGGGCGTTGAGGAGCACGGAAGGTGTGACCGAGGCCAATGTCAACCTGGCCACGGAGCGCGCCCGTGTAGAGTTTGATCCCGAACGTACCGGCGTGGAGAACTTGATCTCCGCCGTGCGTGACTCTGGCTACGACGTGCCTACCGATAAGATAACGTTGCCCATCGCCGGGATGACCTGCGCCTCTTGTGTGGCCCATGTGGAGCGGGCCTTGCAGGAGGTGGAGGGAGTGCTCTCCGCCAGCGTCAACCTGGCTACCGAACGAGCCACAGTGGAGTACATCCCCGGCCTGGCCGGCCTGGACGACTTCCGCCGCGCCGTGGCCGAGGCGGGCTACGAGGTGCTGCCCACCGCGGAAGAAAAAGCGGAGGAAGAACTCTCCCGCGAGGTGCGCAAGATGCAGGACGCACGACGTAGGATGCTCCTGGCCTGGGCTTTTACCATTCCTATCATCCTGTGGATGCTGCCGGAGATGCTGGCCGGCCTGGCCTGGCCCAACGAGACGGTTTTCAAGCTGGGGATGCTGTTGCTGGCTGTGCCGGTGCTCTTCTGGGTCGGACAGCACACCTACGTGGCGGCCTGGCGCTCGACGACGCACGGCGCGCCCAACATGGACGCCCTGATCGCTATGGGCACCGGCGCCTCTTTCCTCACTGGCGTTGCCACTTTCTTTGCGCCCATCCCCACCTACGCCGGGGTGGCCGCCATGATCATGGCCTTCCACCTGACCGGCCGCTACGTGGAGGCCAGCGCCAAGGGTCGGGCCTCGCAGGCCATCCGCAAGCTGCTGGAGCTGGGAGCCAAGACCGCCCGCATCCTGGTGGACGGCAGTGACCTGTCTGCCCGACAGGCAGAGCGGGAGGTTGCTATTGACGAGGTACAGGTGGGCGACGTGATGGTCGTCCGCCCCGGCGAAAAAGTCCCCACCGACGGGGTCGTGGTGGATGGGGAGAGCGCGGTGGACGAATCCATGGCCACAGGCGAGTCTATGCCGGTCAACAAGCACCCTGGCGATGAAGTGATCGGAGCTACCGTCAACCAGGACGGGCTGCTCAAAGTGCGGGCCACCCGCGTGGGCAAGGACACCTTCCTGGCCCAGGTGGTGCGCCTGGTCGAACAGGCCCAGGGCACCAAGGTGCCCATCCAGGCCTTCGCCGACCGGGTGACGTCCGTCTTTGTACCCATCGTCCTCGTCATCGCCCTGCTCACCTTCCTGGCCTGGTTCCTGTTCCCCAATGCGCTGCGGCCCGTGGCCGAGTGGGCGGCTGGCTTTCTGCCCTGGGTAGACCCCAGCCTGAATACCTTCACCCTGGCCCTGATCACCGCTGTCTCGGTGCTGGTCATCGCCTGCCCCTGCGCCCTGGGGCTGGCCACGCCCACGGCGTTGATGGTCGGCAGTGGCATCGGAGCTGAGAACGGCATCCTCATCCGCTCCGGCGAGGCCATCCAGGCCATGCGAGACGTGCGGGTAGTGGTCTTCGATAAGACGGGGACGCTCACGAAAGGCAAGCCGGAGGTGACGGACCAAATATCGAATACCCAATATCAAACATCAAACGTCAAACGTGAAACGTCAAACGTGAAACGTGAAACGTCAGTCACCAATTTACTCTACTGGGCGGCGTCGGTGGAGGTGGGGAGTGAGCATCCGTTGGGCAAGGCGGTTGTGCGCCGGGCGGAGGAACATGGGCTGACGCTGGGTGAGTTGCACGACTTTGAGGCGATACGCGGCAAGGGCGTGCGGGGCGTGGTAGACGGAAAGAGCGTGCTGGTGGGCAGCCGGGCGTTGATGCAAGAATACGGCGTGGCCGTGACGGCGGTGGAACTTGTGTTGAGCTTTGTCGAAACAGATGAGATGCGTCACCTGGAGGACGAGGGCAAGACGGTGATGCTGGTCGCCGTGGATGGCGAGTTACTGGGCCTGCTCGCTGTGGCTGACACCCTCAAAGACGACGCCGTGGACGCTGTCCGCGAACTGCGGGCTATGGGCCTGCAGACCGCCATGATCACCGGCGACAACCAGCGCACCGCGCGGGCCATCGCCCGGCAGGTGGGGATAGATCACGTGCTGGCCGAGGTGTTGCCGGAGGATAAGCTGATCGAGGTTAAGCGATTGCAGGCGGGGACCGACGGCCTGGTAGCCATGGTCGGCGACGGCATCAACGACGCCCCGGCTCTCACCCAGGCCGACGTAGGCATCGCCATCGGCACCGGGACGGACATCGCCATCGAGGCCGCCGATATAACGCTGGTGCGCGGCGACCTCTCCGGCGTGGTCAGCGCAGTGAAGCTCTCGCGGGCCACGTTCAAAAAAGTGATCCAGGGCCTCTTCTGGGCCTTCTTCTACAACGTGGTTATGATCCCGCTGGCCATCCTGGGGATGATGCACCCTGTGCTGGCGGAAATCGCCATGGCTACCAGCTCCGTGACCGTGGTGACCAACGCCAACCTGTTGCGGCGAGTGGACATCCGACCGGCCTATTACTTCGACAAGGCTCAGTACAAGTTGCGGGAGGCGGGTGGCAAACGATGAGCCGAGAATGGGAGAAGCGCCGCCTGATACTTCGACAAGGCTCAGTACAAGGTGTGGGCGGTATGGATTGCGCCGAGTGCGCCCTCCACGTTGAAGAAGCGGTGCGAAGCCTACCCGGCGTGCAGGAGGCCCGGGTGTTCCTGGCCGCCGAGCGACTGGACGTCGTCTACGACCCAGGCCTGGTGGGTACGGGCCAGATCGCGCAGGCCGTGGAGCGGGCCGGCTAGCGGCTGAAAGAAGGGTTAGAGGACACCAGCGGAGAAGGAACCACCAGACTGGTGGATCGTCTGGCGGGGATCTTTGCCGCCGTCGTGGCCGCGGTGATCCTCGTCGAGATGGTCGGCGAGCGGCTGGGGTTGCTGGAAACCGCTCTGGCCCGCATCCCACCGTCGTTTCGAGGCTCAACACAAGGGCTGGCGGTAGCCGCTGTCCTCTTAGGCGGCTATCCCATCTTCAGGAACGTCGCCCGAAACCTGCTACAGCGCCGGGTGACGCCCCATGCCCTGATGACCCTGGGCATCATCGGCGCTCTGAGTATCGGCGCGTACCCAGCCGCGGTCGTCATCGTCTTCTTCATGCGGGTCGCAGACTACCTGGAGAGCTTCACTACCGACCGCTCCCGCCAGGCCATCCGCGCCCTGATGCATCTGACACCGGAGACGGCTCACCTGCTCTGGGATGGTGAGGAACAGGATGTTCCCGCCGAGACGCTCCGCCCTGGCGACTTGGTGGTCGTACGGCCTGGCGAACGAGTGCCAGCCGATGGCCGGGTGCCGGTGGACGGGGGCACCGCCGCTGTGGATCAGTCTCCCATCACCGGGGAAAGCATGACCGTGGAGTGGGGTTGATCGTCGCCGTGGCGCTGGGTTGGCTGATGTTCGCTGTGGGCAAATGGCTGGATGTGCGGGCCTTCTTCCGCGTGACCAGTGTCCTACTGATCCTCTTTGCGGCAGGTCTGGTAGCCCACGGGGTGCATGAATTGCAGGAGGCAGCAATCCTACCCACCCTTGTCGAGCACGTGTGGGACATCAATCCCATCCTGGATGAGAATTCGACGACGGGCAGTGTTCTCAAGGCACTGTTCGGATACAACGGCAACCCTTCACTACTGGAGGTTATCACCTACGGCGTCTACTTCGCCGTCGTCGGCGTTGTTAGCCTGCGGCAAGGCGTGCCGGCTGCCAAAACCAGTTATTGACATCTCAACGGAAGGAGGTGAGCAAGATGGCTATAGATCCGGTCTGCAAGATGGAGGTGGATCCCGAGAAGGCTCCGGCCAAGACTGAGTACAAGGGCAAGACCTACTACTTCTGCGCTCCAGGCTGCAAGGTCGCTTTTGAGAAGGATCCGGAGAAGTACCTCAAGGGCGAGGGCGAGCACAACTGACGATTTGCGATTTTCGATTCGCAAATCGAAAATCGGCAATCGCAAATCAAAGCAGGCGGAGATGGGTGACACGGGGATCTATGATCACCTCGTCGGCCTCGAAGTCCAGTTTCATGCGCCATTTCTGCAACGTGGCCGCACCGATGATCGCCGGTTCAGACAGGTCAGGGATGAGCATAAACTCGTCGGAGAAGCGGTAGCCATCCAGGTAGAAGTTGAGGCTGACCCTCTCGGTGGCGGTCAGGGTTTCTCCGTCCCTTCGGCTACGCTCAGGGCAGGCCTTCGCTGTGCCGAAATCCATTGGCTCGGGAAGGGGTTCAATACTTACCAGTTTCTTAGCCAACTCAGGCTGGATGCAGGAATAGGTGGAGCCACTGTCGAAGATGGCCACTTCCTCCCGACTCCCTTTCGAGCCGACTAGGCGGATGAGTTTCTGAATGATAGCCATAGGTTCACCTTCCCAATGAGATTGTACCACAAATACGTCGGCGAGTCAAAGGGCCAAGGGAAGAAACAATCATCCACGTAGACTTAGTTTAGCAACACTATAAGAGGAGGTTTTGCAAAATGAGTAGAATCAATTGGACCCAGGTGCTGGTTTTTGGGTTGGTAGTGCTGCTTGTCTTAATCATAGGTCTCAGCCTCTTGCCAATGTTCTTCGGCGGCTGGGGGATGATGGGGCGCGACGGCATGCCTGCCCTGAGCCCAGTCGAAGGGAGGGGTGGCTGGTGTCCCTGGTGTGGAGGGACGGGGCGCTTCGGTGGCGGCGGACTGATGGGTGGCTTCTTCGGCCTGCTATTCATGCTGCTGGGTCTACTGATCCCCATCGGCCTGTTGGGTCTGTTGGTCCTGGGAGGCGTGTGGCTGGTGCGCAGCGTAGGCGGGGCGACCTCACCGCGGGCTAAAACCTGCCCAGGCTGCGGTCGGTCAGTTCAAGCTGACTGGCGGAACTGCCCCTACTGCGGCGAGGAGCTATGAGATGGGCGAGAAGAAACTGCCTTGGTGGGTCGTTGTCGGCGGCGGAGTGCTGGTTGGCCTGCTCCTGGTAGCCTGCCTGGGGCTGGTCTGGTGGAGACTGGCCTGGCCCTGGGGCCCGGGCACAGCCGTGCCAACGGGGTATCGTTCCAACGGCGAGCAGATTTACCTCACCGCTACCAGCCAGCGAGGTACCCCTGTTACTTCGGACATGGGCATGGGCATGATGCGGGGCGGGATGATGACCTGCGCCAGTTGTCACGGCCCCGATGGCCACGGCGGTCGGGTGCGGATGATGATGCGCGTCTTCGAGGCTCCCGACATCCGCTACCAGATCTTGACTTCAGAAGAACACGGCGAAGAGATGGAGCACGAGCCATACACCGACGAGGACATCAAGCGGGCCATCACCGAGGGGGTCGAGCCGGACGGTAAGCCGCTGGAATGGCCCATGCCCCGCTGGACGATGAGCGACGAGGACCTGGACGATCTGCTGGAGTTTCTGAAAACGCTGGACTGAGGTAGTCTCCCTGTAGAGTGTTGCTACGCTAAAACGAGCTGTTTGTGTCATTGCGAGTCTTCCATGGCGCAGTGCGCCATTCCTGAGGGCAGAAACCTCATGTTGTCATTGCGAGGAGCGGTTTTTGCGACGAAGCAATCTCCAATTCACGGAATGGGGATTGCTTCGCTTTGCTCGCAATGACAAGTAAGTTTCTGAGTAGGAGCGCAGCGACGAAGCAATCTCCAGCTCGCAACAGAGGGGATTGCTTCGCTCCCTACGGTCGCTCGCAATGACACAGCAGCAACACCCAAGAGGGAGACCACCTGGACTGACTGGGGTGAGTAATGAAGGAAGCTGTGCCACTCTACGACCTCTTTAGTGCCGACTACGACCGCTTTGTCAACTGGGAGGAGCGGCTGGCGGTTGAGCTCCCTTTCATCGAGCAGCAATTGACCGCCAGCGGTGCGGGGCGCGTGCTGGACACAGCCTGCGGCACGGGGATGCACGCTATCGAGTTGGCGCGACGCGGCTACGAAGTGGTCGGCGCGGACCTGAGTGTGCCCATGATCGAGCGGGCGCGGGAGAATAGTGCGGCTGTGGGTTGTGAGGCGCGCTTTGTGGTCGCTGGCTTTGGCGAGCTGGCGGCAAAGCTTGCCTTGAGCAGGGTCGAAGGGGTGGGGAACAATTTCGATGCCTTGCTCTGCCTGGGCAACAGCCTGCCGCACGTGCTGACCACCGAGGCGCTGCACGAGACGTTGACCGACTTCGCGGCCGTCTTGCGGCCCGGCGGACTGTTGCTCATCCAAAACCGTAACTTTGACGCCGTGATGGCCGGTCGTGCGCGCTGGATGCCCCCACAAGCCCACCGCAAGGGGAACCGCGAGTGGCTCTTCGTACATTTCTACGATTTCAACCCCGATGGCACCCTGACCTTCAACGTGGTCACCTTGCGGCGCGACGAGGCGGGTGAATGGACGCAGCAGGTCGAAGCGACTACGTTGCGTCCACTGCTGCAGGCCGAATTGCTGGACGCAGTCGCAGTAACCGGGTTTAGCAACGCTACATGCTACGGCGACATGCAGGGTGCGCCCTTCGATCCTGAGAGTAGCGGCAACCTCATCATTATCGCCAAAAAGCTCGACACGAGAAAGTCCCGTTAAGCTCAATTACAATCCTTGGAGGGTTTGTCAGTTGCCCCCGCTCCCGGGCATGGGACCATCAGTCGTTCGGTGAAGGCAGTCGCACGGTGAAGGTACTCCCCTCGCCGGGGACGCTGTGGACGGTGATGTCGCCGCCGTGGGCACGGGCCAGCTCGCGGGCGATGGATAGGCCCAGTCCAGCGCCCCCCAGGCCTGCCCTGAGCGTGGCCGAAGGGTCCCGACTGCGGGCCCGGTCTACCCGGTAAAAGCGGTCAAAGATGTGAGGCAGGTGCTCAGCGGGGATGCCGGGCCCGCTGTCGGAGATGGCGATCAGGACCTCACCGCTGCCGGGCCCGGCGCGGTGGGCACTCAATCGCACCCGACCCGAGGGGGTGTAGCTGTACTTGATGGCGTTGTCCAGCAGGTTGAGCACCACCTGGGTCACGGCGTCTGGGTCAACGCAGACCGTCAGGTCGGGAGCAATCTGCGCCGTCAAGACCAGCCCCTTGGCCTCGGCCAAAGGGCGAGTCTGCTCAATCAGGTCGGTCAGCAGGACGCTCAAGTCCACCGTCTCCCGGTGCAGGGTTAACCCCTCGGCATCGGCCCGGGCCAGGGCCAGCAGTCGCTCCACCAGGCGGCTCATCTGGTCCACTTCCTCATCCACCTCTCCCAATACCTGGCGATAATAGTCGGCGTCGCGGGGGCGGGCCAGGGCCAGGCTCAGGTCGCCCTTGATGATCGTCAGCGGAGTGCGCAATTCGTGGGAAGCATCGGCGGTGAAGCGACGCTGGCGGCGGAAGGCGTCGTCCAACCGGGCGATCATGGCGTCGAAGGTGCGGGCCAGGCGCCCCAGTTCGTCGTTGGGCAGGTTCAGGTTCAGCCTTTGGCTCAGGTCGTGGGCGCTGATAGACTGTACGGCGCGAGTGATTTGATCCACGGGGCGTAGGGCGCGGCTGGCCAGAAAGAGCCCGCCGACGCTGGCCAGAGTCAGGGTCACCGGCAGGGCCAGGGCCAGAGTCCAACGGAAAGCGGCCAGGGTTTGCTGTACGTCATCCAGCGAGAGGCCCAGTTGCACGATGCCGACGACCTGGACCCCATGGACCACCGGCGCGGTGTATACGCGGATCGGATTGTCCCCCACGCGGACGGTTTGGAAGACCTCTTGTCCGCTCAGGGCTGTTGCCAGGATTGCCGGGTCAATCGGCACGTTGCCCATGTCGTGCACCCCGGCCTGCTCTACCACCTGCCCCAACGGGTTCATGATGCGCCAGAAGTGCTCTCCTTGCTTCGGATTGTTCCACAGGAGGGGTTGTTCCGGCTCGGCGGTCAGACGCCCCTGGTCGTCCGCTTCCAGGGTGTCGGTGACCAACGCTGCGCTACTGCGAAGGATGTTATCCAGGTCGTCATATAGGGTGATACGCAGGGCCAGGTAGAGCGCCCCGCTGAACATCGTCAGTACGACGGCCAGGAGCAGCACGTACCACAGCGTCAGACGCACGCGGATGGGACGGAGCCAGTTGCGCAGAGCCATTTTCTCTCAAGCCTCGATCTTGTAGCCCACGCCGCGCACCGTCTGAAGCAGTTTGACCTCAAATCCTTTATCTATCTTGCGGCGCAGGTAGCGGACGTACACGTCCACCACGTTAGAGGTGGTGAAAAAGTCGTAATTCCACACGTGTTCGGAAATCTGAGTGCGGCTGAGTACCTGGCCCGGGTGGCGCATCAGGAACTCCAACAGGGCATACTCGCGGGCCGTCAGTTCGATGACCTGCCCTCCCCGGGTGGCCCGGTGCGTGAGGGTATCCAGCACCAGGTCACCTACCTGCAGGCGGGTGGTTTTGATCTCGCCGCTGCGCCGCAACAGGGCACGTATCCGGGCCAGCAATTCCTGGAAGGCAAAGGGCTTGACCAAATAGTCGTCGGCCCCACTGTCCAGCCCCTGCACTCGGTCCTCAATGGCGTCCCGGGCGGTGAGCATCAGGATGGGCACTTTGTTGCCCTGGGCTCGTAGCTCGCGACATACCTCGATGCCATCCTTCTTGGGCAGCAGCACGTCCAGCACGATCAAGTCATAGTTCGCCACGGCCGCCCAATCCAGGGCTTCCTCGCCGTCGTAGGCCACGTCCACCGCGTAGTGCTCTTCTTCCAGGCCACGCTTGATGAAGGCAGTGATCCGCCGTTCGTCTTCTACCACCAGGATGCGCATTGCCCATACCTCTTCACGTCGCTGGTTGAGAAACATTCGCTACCCTGGGCCGCGGAGCCAGGGTGGAGACCGCTGGCATGTCCATGGGGTCCGTTCTCTCCATATCCGCGTTTACCTCTGTTCAAGTATACACTCAGGAACAAGACAAGTCAAGGTCCCAAAGACCGTTCAAAAAGCCCCTCTGAGCATCAGCGTATGCGATGAGCTTTTCCATTCCCTCGCTCGTGGTTCTGCCGGCGGGTGCCTGGGTCATTGTTGTCGGATGGCAACCAGGCTCAACTGCCCACCGTTTCCCCCCACTGCCTGGGTCAGTATGAAACCGATCCCCCTGGCGTAGTACTTGTGCTCGACATTCCCGGTCTCCAGGGCCGACCAGTCTTTGGTCATCACCAGGTCTGTGTAGGAGCCATAGGGGACTGTGGCCGATTCGGTCAGGCTGAGCACCTGGGCCATGTCTTCTGCCTCGCCTTTGTAATACTCCTGGCGATATGTGTCGCCGACGGCAGGGTGGGCCTCCATGACGATGCCCGGTTGTGCCCCGTTTACGCCAGCCTCCCACGAGCCTTTGGTGCTGACCACCTTGCCGTTCTCGTATTCTTTTGAGTCCTCGCCAAAATACCAGACGTTGCCCTGCTCGTCCTGGGCGTACCAGTCGATCGTTGCTTCCTCCAGCGTCCCATCCACCGTGACCGTGTCAGAGACCACGACACAGGTGACACCGAGAATGACCTTGGTTTCGGGCAAGACAGCGACTTCATTGTGTTCGTTGCCCTTTTCCGTTTTGCCCTCATAGACGAGCGTCGCCCCCGGTTTAAGGGGGAAATAAGGGTTGTCTACGCCCGAGACGAAATCGGCCGGGTTGATCACCGGCGCGTACGTCTCTGTCGCCGGTGGGGAGGGGACAGAGGTCAGCGTGGCTGGCTGCGAACCGGTACGGCAGCCGGTCACCAGTGCCAGCATCCATCCTGCCAGGATCACCAAGCTTGCTATCGTTTTCACTTTCATTCGCTTCCAAGCCGAGGATGATGGCGTCCTTCACTTCGGTGGAAGCGGCGAGGCTGAGCTGCTTGAAGCCGGGGAAGGCTGTGGCCACTGCGGCCACATCGTTCTGAGCGTAGGTCATGGCATCCATCCCCACGGGCGGAGTCACGAACTCCAGCGTGAGGCTGTCGTCGCCGCCGACGAATTTGACGCCATGGGTGACGGAGTTGTCCCGGGTCCACGGGCTGGGATAGCCGATGGCGAAGCCCTGTGCGGCATTGGAGTAGGTAACGAGTGCCGCTTCCACGCCGCCCTCTTCACTGCCGCCCTCGTTGTTATTCGCGACAGGTCGTGTTGGCTGAAGGGTATCGTTCGTTGCCGGTTTGCCCCCGCACGCGGCGAGCGCCAGTGTCAGGATGAGCGTCGCCACGGCAAGGCTGCGTCGATTCAAATTCATGGGTTGCCTCCTATAACCTTTGCAGCACTGAGGCCGGCATCCGGCCGGCCCCAGTATGCTTTGATGCGATTGTTTGCACCAGTCAAGAGACTTTACTGCCCCGGTGCGTGTTCGGCGTGGGGCGTCTCCAGTGCATCGTCGGCCTGGCTCTCAAACTCGTCCTGAACGTTGTCCTGATCATCAGCCGCTCCATCTGCACTGTCGGCCTGGCTCTCGACCTCCTCCTGGACGTTGTCCTGGTCGTTAGCCCCCTTGTCAGCGTCCTCCTGGTCCGTACCCAGGATCGTGCCGTTGCTGGCGTCCACCTTCACCTCCAGGTCGTTGTCCAACTTGACCTCGTAGGCCTGTACGCCACCCTCACGGTCCAGATCCACCTCGACAGCAGTGGTGCCGGGGTTGGTCGCCAGGACCGCAGCTTTGGCCTGTTCCGGCGTGATGGTGGCCTGGGGTGGGGTTGGCGTCTGGGCGAAGACACTGATCGCAATGCTCCCCACCAGCAGAGTTACCGCCAGTACGGCGAGGATTCCGCCGCCGATTAGCCATTTTCTCATGGTTTGTCACCTCCTTTCCCTCGTGGTCTCGAACGACGGAGCTTTGATTTCCGTTGTTCTGAGACCATTATACCCCCTTCAGGTTAGAGCACGATGAAATTCTTATGAGGATTTTCTCATAATCCCAGCAGGCGGGTAGGGAAAAGTGATTCTTGTCATAGACAGATGGCTATCCTGATGATATAATAAGACATTTGGAGAAGGAGAGAAAACAATGCCTGTGCAGATTACCGAGAACGTGTACTGGGTTGGCGCGGTGGACTGGGAGGTGCGCCATTTCCACGGGTACACCTATCACACCCAGCGGGGCACCTCGTACAATGCTTACCTGATCGTGGACGACCGTATCGCCCTGGTGGACACGGTGATGCCGGGGTTCGAGCATGAACTCTTCCGCCGCATCGCCGAAGTGGTGGACCCGGCGGACATTGACTACCTCGTCGCCAACCACGGGGAGTTGGACCACTCTGGTGCGATCCCGGCCGTGCTGGCCCGCGCCCCCCAGGCGACCCTGGTTTGCAGCAAGCGTGGCGTCGAGTCCCTGGGTAAGTACTTCCCCGACGGCTGGAAGGTCCAGGCTGTGGGGACCGGGGATACCATCTCGTTAGGACACAAGACGCTCACCTTCCTGGAAGCGCCGATGTTGCACTGGCCGGACAGCATGTTCACCTACATCCCCGAGGACCAACTGCTCCTGCCGAATGACGCCTTCGGGCAACACCTGGCCTCGGCTCAGCGCTTTGCCGATCAGGTGGATCCGGCGATCCTCTGGGACGAAGCGCGTAAGTACTTTGCCAACATTCTGACCCCCTTCAGTCGGCTGATCCTGCGCAAGGTGGAGGAAGTCCAAGGGATGGGGTTGGAGCTCAAGATTATCGCTCCCAGCCACGGGGTGATCTGGCGAAAAGAGGCCACTCAAATCGTCGAGCAGTACGTGCGCTGGGCTAGCGGGGAGGCGCAGCCTCAGGCGCTGGTGGTCTACGAAACGATGTGGGGAAGCACCGCCGAGCTCGCCCGGGCCATCTTGGAGGGGATCGTCGAAGCGGGAGTGGAGGGACAACTCTTCGCGGTGCCTCAGACGGACCACACCACGGTCGTGGGAGCCCTGCTGGAGGCCAAAGGGATCGTCGTGGGATCGGCCACCCATAACCGCCGGCCCCTTCTGAACATCGCCGCTCTTGTGGAGCACCTGATCGGGCTGCGGCCGGTGAAGAAGATAGGAGCCGCCTTCGGCTCCCACGGATGGGGAGGCGGGGCAGTGCCGCTTCTGGAGGAAGGGCTGCAGGAAGCTGGGATTGACGTCGTTCAGGAGGGATTGGCCCTGGCCTGGCGGCCCACTCCTGAGGAGCGAGCGCAAGCCGTGGCCTTTGGCCGGGCCTTCGGCGAACGAGTGCGCCAGGCGTTCAGCCCGGTTCCATGAACATTCTGGAGTACCAAACGAGGAGATTGGCCATGTTTGTGAACATCGTCCAGACTGAAGGATTAACAAAGGTGTACGGGAGAGGCGAGACCGCCGTGAGTGCCCTGGACGACGTCACTCTGTCCATGGCGGCCGGCGAGTTCGTGGCCGTGATGGGGCCCAGCGGCTGCGGCAAATCCACCCTGCTGCATCTGATCGGTGGGCTGGATCGGCCTACCGAGGGCCGTGTGCTGCTTGATGGCAATGATCTCTCCACCCTCGACGATACTCGCCTGGCCGAGCTCCGCCGCCGCAGGATCGGCTTCGTCTTCCAGTTCTTCAACCTCATACCGGTGCTGGATGCCGCCGAGAATGCTGCCCTGCCCCTGATCCTCAATGGCGTGAAACCAGGCCTGGCACGGCAGAAAGCAGCCGACTGGTTGAAGAAGATTGGCCTGGGCAACCGGCTGAGGAACCGGCCCGATCAGCTCTCCGGCGGCGAGCAGCAGCGCGTCGCCGTAGCCCGTGCCCTCGTCGCCGAGCCCGCCCTGATCCTGGCCGACGAGCCGACCGGCAACCTCGATTCCCGCGCCGGCGACGAAATCGCCAGCCTCTTCCGGCAGGCCGCCGATGAGTGGGGCCGCGCTGTCCTCATGGTCACCCACGCCCAGAGCATCGCTGCTTGTGCTGACCGGATCGTCTTCCTGCAGGATGGGAAGATTGTTCACGGGAGGATGCTATGAATCTGCAACTAACTCTCGCCGCCCGCTATCTGTGGGGGCGCAAACTCAGGACATTTCTCACTACCTTGGCCATCATCTTCGGCGTGATGGTCATCTTCGGCCTCAACGGGCTGCTGCCGGCGTTCACCGAGTCGTTCCGCCAGAACATGCTGGCCGCGGCGGGCAAGGTGGACCTGGCCGTTACCAGCGACACGGGCGAGACCTTCGGCCTGAGCGTGCTGGAGACGGTGCGCGGCGTGGCAGGTATCGCCCACGCCACGGCCTCCCTGCGCCGCAACGTCGTGCTGCCCGCCGCAGCGCCTGCGAGCGCCGTCACTGTGGCCGGCCTCGATCCGGCCACGGCGACAGATGTTCGCCCATACAACCTGGTGGCTGGCCGCTTCCTGCAAGCTGGCGATAGGAACGTCATGGTCATCCCGGAGAGCCTGGCCAGGCAGGCCAAATTGAACGTGGGTGATACGTTCACCCTGCCCGCGTCGTCTGGCTCCACCGGCTTCCAGATCGTGGGCATCATTACCTCGCGAGCGTTGCCGGGCGTGGAGGAGGTGTACGTGCCCCTGGCTGCAGCGCAGACGCTATTTAACCAGCCTGGCCGCATCAACACCGTGGAGGCGCTGCTCGCTCCTGGCGTGGAGCGCGCCAACGTGGAAGCGGCCGTGCAGGCCCGCCTGGGCGAGGGGTACAAGCTCGGCCAACTGGAGTCTGGCTCGGACCTGCTGGCCACTATGAAGATCGGCGAGGTGGCGATTAACCTGTTTGGCCTGCTGGGCCTGGCCATGGGTGGCTTCATCATCTTCAACACCTTCGCATCTTACAGGCGGCTACCCGCGAACTAGAGCGATTGGATAAACCTGTTGCTCGCCGAACATCCGCCCCCTGACAGGCGGCGGAAGGGAAGGCGCGTGCTGAAGGGACGTGGATGACTGCCGCCCGTCGTGGGGCTACAGCGATCAACGCCATCGTCCTGCTCTCGGCCGGGGCGCTGATCCTGGTCTACAGTCTGGCCGCTCTGTTCAAAGCCCCGCTTGATCCCGGCGCGGTGGATGCCCTGGTCTACAAGAACTGGTTCTGGTGGGGGCTGGACATGGTCGCCGACGGGAACGTGCTGATGTACACCGCAGGCGTGTGGTATCTCCTGATCCCGCTGCTGGTGGGCCGGAAACTGTACGGGGAAGCGGTGGTGAGGACGGTGATCCTGGCCGATCTGCTGGTCTCCCTGGGTGTGTGGAGCCACCACCTCCTCGGCGACCGGGCCCAGCCGCTGGTGATGCGACTGCTCTCAGGGCAGTTCATCACCTGGGGGGAGTTCTTCACCATGGGCCTGACCATCTTCGCCTCGTTGATGACCATCTGGCTGGCCCGGCCGGTGAAGTTCACCCCCGCCCTGAAGTTCATCATGGGCTCCATCTTCGGCTTCGTGATCGGCGGGACGGCAGGGTTGATCCAGGCCAACGTCGGTCGGCACACGGTGGCTGGCCTCTCGATCGGCTCCGGCAGAGTGAATCGGGAGGGGCTGGAGTGGGATGGCGACAGGCGGGTAGGGAAAAGTGACTTGGGTCATAGACAAACGGCTGCCCTGATTGTATAATAAGGACAGCCGTTTTTTGGTGACAGGTGTTAGAAGACAGGGAGTGAGTGATATGCGCATCTTGGCGGTCATCTCAGGCGAATATGGACAACGGCACGTGGACAATATCCGCGCTCACGGTTCTGCAGACTGGGTAACCGAAGTCTGGAAAGCGCCGTCGGTGCTGCCGCCGGTGATAGACTATCCTGAGGATTACCTACCCGACGCACTCCCGCCAGCCGACCTGATCCTGTCCTTCGGTGAGCACCCCGGCGTAGCGGAACTGCTTCCCAACATCGCGCGGATGACCGGAGCCCGGGCAGTTATCGCCGCCGTGGATAGCGAGGTCTGGCTGCCGAGAGGATTGGCCCGCCAGTTGCGAGGCTGGTTTGAGGATATGGGCATAGTGTGCGTGACGCCCAAGCCCTTGTGTTCGCTTGTTTCGACAAAGCTCAACACAAGGACCGCGACCCACTACAGCATCGGCCGCCGCCAGCGGATCGAGTACGATGATCCGCTCATCGCCGAATTTGCACGCCACTTTGGCCAGCCAGACCTGCAAATCACCGTGGATTCCCAAACACGGTGCATCACCTCTGCAGAGGTTCTGCGCGACGCCGTTTGCGGCTGCGCCCGTCACGTGGCCCAAGGATTGGTGGGTGTTTCGGCCGATGATGCCGAGGAGAAGGCCGGGTTGTTGCATCATCACTATCCTTGCCTGGCCAGCATGGGAGTGGACACCGACTACGGCGACACGCTGATGCACATCTCCGGCAACATCTTGAAAAACAACGTCGGTGCCCAAGTCAAGCCGTTCAAGGATGCACGCTACCTGAGGACGGCGGAGCGGAGTGATTAAGAGTGGTACGGAACTCTTCGTGACTGCCTTTTATGCCACGCTGGACATCCACACTGGCTGGCTGACCTATGCCAATGCTGGTCACAGCCGGCCACAGTCAGACGACCTCACTCTCGTAGTGGTCAAACGGTGCCCGCTAGCGACGAACACGACTAGACAGGGCTTGCTTTCTGTTGTATACTACTGGTGAGATGGGAAAGGAAAAAAGCGAGGTTCGACACCCTATCAGTTGTATCGTGTTGGCTGGGGGAGAGAGCGAGCGACTGGGCATTGACAAGGCCTTCCTCCGGATCGGTGACCGTTTTCTGATCGAGGAAATCGTAGAGAAAATGGCGCGAATAGGCGACGAGGTCATCATCGTCACCAATTCCCCTCACAAGTACGGCTATCTGAAGACGAGGTTGGTGGGCGATATTTATCCTGGCAAAGGAGCTCTGGGGGGATTCTATTCCGGGCTCAGAGTGGCATGCCACGATCACGGCTTGGTGGTGGCCTGCGACATGCCCTTTCTAGACCTCAGGCTCCTGCGCTACATGATCCTCTTGTCCCCCGGTCAGGATGTGGTCATCCCTCGGATCGGAGGGATGACAGAACCATTGCACGCCATCTACTCCAAGGAATGTCTGCAGCCCATCGAGCGTTTACTCTCGGCCGGTGACCTCAAAATCCTTGATTTCTTCCCTGAGGTACGGGTGCACTATGTTGAAGAGCAGGAGATAAAACTATTCGATCCCCAGTGCCTTTCGTTTTTCAACATCAACACACCCGCCGATTTGGAGCAAGCCAGGCGCTTGGCGAGGAGGAGATGATGGTTGTAGCTAGTCGGAGCTTGGGCTATAAATGTTATACGGCTGATGGCATGACAGCCGAGGAGAAGGAGGTAGTGCGGGAGGTTCCCGTGACGGTGTATGTCAATGGAACCGAGTTAGTTACTTTTCTTTGCACCCCCCACAATCTAAGATACCTGGCGTTGGGTTTCCTCTCCCTGGAGGGAATCATTGGTAGCTTAGATGAGGTGGCGCTGCTACGGGTCTGCGATGAGGAGGAGACGATAGATGTGCGTTTGACCCACGATGTTGAGCTGCCAACCAGGCGCGTCCTTACCTCAGGCTGCGGGGGCGGCACAACCTTCGCCGACCTGACGATGCAGACGAGCAAGCTGGATTCCACTGTTTCGACAAGGCTCAACACAAGTCTGCAGGTGACACCATCCCAAATCCTTGGCCTGATGCATCGGCTTTATCGCCAGGCTGAGCTCTACCGTAGCACAGGTGGCGTGCACACCGCGGCTCTTAGCGACGGCCAGCAACTTCTGGTCGTGGCCTCAGACGTAGGCAGACATAACACTCTGGACAAAATCCAGGGTCAGTGTTTGCTGGAGGGGATTGATACCAGGGATCGTATCCTCTTAACCACGGGGCGTCTGTCGGCGGAGATGCTGAACAAGGCGGCCAAGATGCAAGTGCCCGTGTTGGTCTCGCGCACCTCGCCCACTGATTTAGCTGTGGAGATGGCCAAAGCCTGGGGCATGACCCTCATCGGTTATGCCCGTGGCGAGCAGATGCATGTCTACAGCGGTGAGGAGCGGGTGGTGCTCGGCTGACGCGCTGGAGATCTATATCCAACCTTAACAGCTTCTTCATCACATCTTCACCTTCTTTTGGTACAATAGAGGCAGGTTGGAGGAAATCCAACCCAAATCCAGACGAAGAAGGAGGTGAACCGGATGACTAAGAAGAGACTGGCCGTTCTGGGCGGCGTGGCGCTGATCGTGGTGTTGGTGGCGAGCCTGGCTGGAGCGGCGTACGTATTCGCCGACGAGCCCACACCCACACCCACACCCAAGACCTATGGCTGGGGCTGTGGCTTCGGCTTTGGCCGAGGCGTCGGCGGGCAGGCGGGGCTGGAAGCCGCTGCCGGGCTTCTCGGCATGACCGCCGATGAGCTGTCCACCCAACTTTGGGGTGGCAGGACGCTAGCCGACCTGGCTGATGAGGCCGGTGTGGACCTGCAGACCCTGCGGGACGCTGTAGAAGCTGCGAACCAGGCTGCCATGGAGGCTGCCGTCCGGGATTCCATCGAGCAGGCCCTGGAGGACGGGTACATTACCCAAGAGCAGGCCGACTGGTTGCTGCAGGGGCTAGAACAGGGCTTCTTCCCCATGGGCCGTGGCTTCGGCTTTGGGCATGGGATGAGGGGTGGCTTCGGGCGCGGGATGATGGGTGGCTTCGGCGGAGTCGCCCCGCAGCGGATCCCATCCGTGGCGCCGAGTTCCTCCTCGCTCTAAAGGTGCTGTAGCATTATCCACCCTGCGGTCGGTTGAGGAGGGCCGGCCGCACCAGTGAGGGGAGCGAAGTGTCAGCCCTGCTCCCCTCTTCTATTTGCGTGAGCTGCAGCTTGGATGGGGGTCTCCGTGGCTGAGAAGTGCTGGATGGACCAAAAAAAGCTGCTGAATCTGCTCAAGGTCTGCCTCA
>CAYUPJ010000006.1:30879-45617 GCA_964446635.1 uncultured Anaerolineae bacterium | reverse complement strand
GCGGTAGGACGGCCAGTTACCCAACCGCCCCCGCACAGATCCCGGCGTGCGGTTTCGACAAGCTCAACCCAAGGGTTTTCTCGCACCGGGCTCTTCAGGCATACGCGCTTCCGCCATTCGGACTATACCGAAGTTCGCTATTGCCTGCCGTGAGGTTGACATTGAGTAACCAGCCCTCCGTGTCTGGTCAATGTTACCTATGCAGGCTACGTATGCCTGTCAGTCCCTTCCCCCTGCAAACGGCCCTACCGTCTCTGAGTACTACGGACTGATCCAACTCCCTGCAACCTTCGGCGTCCCTACTTGGCCTTTCGGTTCAGCCTACCTGGATTTCCTCCAGGAATTGTCAGGGCCTCCCAAGCCTGCCCTGAGCCTGTCGAAGGGACGGCGACTGGGCCTACTGGGTGCCCTGCCTGGGGCGAGACCCTTCCAAACCGCAACGGGTTGTCCTCTTGCTGAAACAGCAGCGAGGCCGCTGTCAGCATTGCGGTCTGCGCTTCATGTCAGACGACATCATGGAGGTTCACCACATAGACGGCCATCGGCGGAACCGAGCGCTCTCTAATCTGGCGCTGCTCCATAGTCACTGTCATTATGAAGGCAAACGGTGCTCATGACAAGAACCCATCACCTGAAGAGCCGGATGACGGGAAACTGTCACGTCCGGTTCGGGAGTGGCGGCATTTTGCCTCACTGTTTTTGGGCTGAACGATTGTGCCAGCCGCCTTTCGCCCTTAGAATCACTAGGCTCACCCAACTTAGTATACTCGACACTAGTGACACCACTGCAAACAGAAAGAAGAATACAAAATCGGCAAGAGTACACGACCCCCTGCTCCACCTCCAAATACTCTCATCTCCCAGAAGAATATAGTTCGTCTGGCCTCCACAATCCGCTCCCATATCATCTATCTTGTACGATGCAACAATTTCGCCAGGCGCGAGAGGCATCCAATACTTTCGCCTGAGCCCCGGAGCACAGAATCCGGAGTCTACAGATTCTTGATCTGGAACTGAACTGACCCTCCTCCACAAGCACTGACTCCCTGCAAAGCAGTCGTAAGAGTAGAAGTTACCATTTTCGGTTCTGACATAAACCGTGTGATTTCCCAAGCCGTAGCATGTGGGACCGGTGAAGTCCATCACCTTTTCAGGCGGATTCTGAATCCGCACCCAGTGCCCATGAGGAAGAGCATTACCGACAAAGAAAACCAGCTCGCCAACCATGACACCTACAAAACCCATCACAATGAACAAAGCAACGAAATTGCGACCTGAAGCCCTGAATCCGCTCGAAAAAAGGTAGGCAACAGTTCCCAGGACAAACCCAAACACCAAATCCGAGCCGATAGCACTTAGGATGAAATCGACCCAACTCTTATCTGGGCCAGCGGTGAAGACAGCCGCCGCTAAAAGACCGACCGGGACACCTGCTGCAATGAAGACCCTTGAAAATTTGAACACCTCAACCTCCACAAGCGACTGATTGAATCACCATGTCCTGTTCCAAAGGTTCATGTCCATTGCCGGTCGGGTAGCAAGGCGGCGTTGCCGCCGCCCCGCCCCCTAAAAACCGGACTTGCGACCCTTCGGCAGGCTCAGGGCATGGTTTCCCCTCATCCGGCTCAAGCCTGGACAAACGCCCTTTTCACGGGACGCGGCTTTGACAGCCTTCAAAGCTGTTACTATACGGGTCTGAAGACGACGCACGTCCCGGTGAGCTTGCTTCCAGTTGATACTGTACCACTCCACCGGTTCACGCAGGCTCGCGCCAGTAGCTACTACGGCTACTCCCTTGTCTACGAACTCCTGTTTCTGCGTTGCCATCAGACGTTCTCGTGACGCCAGACCAGTTAGGCCGCTTCGTATGCTTATTTTTCATCACCTGAGCCTTCAGCTAATACCATGATGATAACTATAGTGTGAGATGCTGGACTCTTATGCAGGAAAAGCTTTGTTACCTGCTTGTATCCTTCCTTCTCAACACGAATGGCTGCGTGAAATGGCCTTGGATTTGTCACGCTAGGATTGTGAAATTTCCTGCGTCATCTGTTTGTGCCTTATCCTGCCACACAGTATTCTCATCAATTGGCTTTTTAGACCAATCGCCCGCGTGAAACAATGTTACTTTTGCCCCGGGCAAGACTGCAAGATCGAGATTATAAGAATACGAACCCAACCCCGTTACCTGGCCTGCCTATTGGTTTAACTATCAACATTATATCACGAGACCTCCAAAACTGTCAAGCAGCTACTCCTCCCGCAGGATTTTCTCGGCCACTTCCTGCATCGGCCTTCGGCTCTGCCTGCTTTGGCGGTGGATCTTCGTGAAGGCCTCCTCCTCGGTCAGCCCATAGCGCTCCATAAGGACGCACTTGGCTTGATCAACCATCTGGCGCGCCGCCAGAGCCTCTTGGAGCCTTTCCGCCTCCCTTTCCAATTCCCGCCACTCCTCAAACCTGGCCACGGCGATCTCGATGGCGGCGGCCAGCTCGGAGTCTTTGACGGGCTTAACCAGATAGGCCAGAATGGCAATGTCCTCGCACAACTTCCCTCGCCTGGCCAATGTAGTCCAGGATTTTCTGCACATTGCCCTTCAAGTCCCCAACCGTGGGGTTGATCTGCGCCAGCCCTATCCGCAAAGTTCGCATTTCGTCCTCCTTAGCGTCCCCACTTTCTCCAAATGTGAGACGGGGTGGCCATCTCAAGGCCACCCCGCCATCGCCCGGAAAGTTCTTTTATCTGCCGCGCCGTTCCTGGGGCAGTTTGGGGATCAGCCAGCTCAGGAAAGCATCTTCGCTGCGGGTCTGCATGAAGACCTTGCCCGGCCCCGCGAGATCAACCACCAGCCCCTCGCCGCTGAACAGGGTAGACTTGAGGCCTCCGACACGCCGGACACTGAACCCTATCCCCTCGGTGAAAGCTACCAGGTGCCCGGTATCCACGGTGTAGCTCTGGCCTGACCCCAGGTCCACCTCGTGGATAGCGCCGTAGCTCGACAGAAGGAGCGTCCCCGTGCCGCTGACTTTCAGCAGGATCAACCCCTCTCTGGCGAAGAAGGTCTTGGCTCCGCCCCAGGCGGTGTCCACGTTGATCCCCTCCGAGGAAGCAACGTAGGAGCCTGATTGGACCAACAGGGTCTCACCGCGCAGCTCCCGCGCCACCATGTCGCCGGGCAGAGTCGGAGCCAGGGTGATCTCCCCACCGCCCGAAGGAGCCTGGTAAGTGTTCATGAAGAAGCTCTCCCCGCCCAGGACTGACCGTTTGAGAGAAGCCATCAGGCCGCCCGCAGCCTTGGTCTCCAAAGTGATGCCGGGGGACATGCTGACCATGGCCCCGGCCTCGGCCTGGATTGTCTCTCCTGGGTCGAGCGCGACTATGGCCAGAGAATACGATGGGCGATACTCGATCTTGGTTTGCATTTTTCCTCCTTTGCTAAATAAGCCCTCCCAAGGCCGCGGCGGTCAGACCCAGCACGCCCAGCACCACGCCAGCAATGAGCATGATCACAACCTGGGCAATCCCGCCCAGGATGACGGTGGCAATGGTCTGCTCCCACTCCAGGTCCAGGGCCTCCTTTGCCGCCACGAACCAGGAGATCAGCCACAAAATCCAGGCGGCAATGCGGACCGGAGTCAATAGGCAAGCCAGGGCACCGGACAAGGCGGCCAGTACTCCAAGGACTCCGACGATCTTCCAGACGTAGGCCAGGCCCAGGGTGCGCACCAGTTCTTCGAAGGTGACATCGGCGTGGAAGACCGTGCGCCCCACCCAGTTGACGATGAAGGCACCCACGGCGAAACCGATGACCGCAAAGATCGTGGCCACGATAGCGCCGATTAGCCAATAGAGTGGACTCTTGAATGCACGTGAGCCGAGTTGGTTAAGGAATGCCACCACGATCACCAACAGCCAGGCTGTTTGGGTGAATTTGGTGTCCTTCTCCACCTCCCTGTAGACCTCGCGCCGGAAGGTGAACGCACTAACGATACGATCGGTAAGCATAATTTGACCTCCTTCAGAGAATATGATTGGTATGTGCGAATAAATCGTGCCGCCTTCTGATTTATGTCATGTTACCACCTCCTCCCATTGCGGCTCCTGGGGGATGCTGTAGAACTCCACCAGCCGCTTCTCTGTCTCGCCTTCGATTCGCGCCACCACCTGGACGTAGGGAGCGATGGTGGAATTCTTCAGCTTTCGCTTCAGGAGCTCGTCTACCTGGAAGATGCCGGCGGAGTTGCTCATGGTGATCACCACTCGGATGGGAGCCGTCTCGCCCTTTTCCAGCGCGACGCTGTCAATGGCCATCGCCGAGACCGAGTGAATGTTGGTCTGACCTGCCTCAAAAGGAATCCGCGACCGCCCCTGGGTCATGTCCAGGGCGTCGGCCACCTTGATGATCCCCGCCTCGATGGTGTTACAAGGCATATCCCAACGGTGAGCAATGATGGCGTGGAGCACCTCGGAGACCATAATGGTCCGCGCTGGTTCCTCGTAGATGCCGGTCAACAGCTCCCGTGCCTTAGGGGCAGCCAACGTCAGGCTGTACTGCTCGTGATTTTCGCGATGAACGGCCATCCCCACGTCATGGAGACAGGTCGCCAGAACCACAACCACCTCGGCATCTTCGTATGCCAGGCCGTAGTCCTTGACGACACTGGTCTCCACCCCGGCGTCGGCCAGGAGCCGCAACATCTTCAGGGCCGCGTTGGCTGCAATCTGGATGTGCACCTGCCCGTGATCGCTCATGCTTGAGCGATCTACCGCGTTGATGTTGGCGCATTTCCACAATTGCTGTAGCTCCAGATCCTCATTGATTCGCGCCAACACCCGCGACAGCTTCTCATTGTGACGACTTGGGACATTTAGCGGCATGGCTTCCCCTCAGGTAAAACGACAGTTCATTCTTTACTTCAACGACAACTCTACTCGTATCCATCGTATTGTACCAGAAAACGCCTCATAACACAAAAGCAGGTTGACGGCGCTGAAGGTAGATGATATAATTCGCACTGGTTGACTAGATCGTGGACTCCGGACAAAGCTGTAGAAACCCACCTTCCAGTGATTCCGCCACTGAAATCTGAGTGAACTAATTTGTTTCAAAGCAAAACGCACGGCAGTTTAGCATGAGAAAGCGGGTTTCTGGTTGACATGGTTGTTTTGCCCGAAGTCCAGTGGCTGACGATAGCACAAACGAATTGGAGCATATATGAGCAAGGAGGAGATGATGAATGAGAATGATATGCTGGAACTGATCAAGAAGCGCCGCAGTATTCGAAAGTACACCGATCAGACGGTGACGGACGAGCAGATACGGCAGCTTCTCGAGGCAGCCATGGCCGCACCATCGGGCAGCAACCTTCAGCCGTGGGAGTTCGTGGTGGTCAGGGACCCTGATCTCAAGAGACAACTGGCCCAGACCCACACCTGGAGCCACATGTGCACCGACGCAGCGGTGGTCTTCGTGGTGTGCGGCAACGAACGCGCTTCCCGCCATTGGGTCGAGGACACCAGCGCAGCCACGCAGAATTTACTCCTGGCGGCTGCAGCTATGAACCTGGGGGCCGTCTGGGTGGCCATGTACCCCCACAGCGACAGGGAGCCTCACGCACGTCGAGTCTTGGCCATTCCTGAGGAAATCCGCATCCTTTGCCTGGTGCCCGTCGGCCATCCCGCCGAGAGCAAGCCGCCACGGACTCAGTACCAAGAGAGCAAGGTGCACTACGAGAGGTGGTAACACGATTGCCCAACATAACTCAACTAGGGGGCTACAATCAGAGCTCTACTCTTGTTCTGCTGGCTCGTTTTCGCTCAGCCAGTTACGCAACGCGGCCTTGATCTTGGACTCCATTTTGCGGCCGACGGTGTCCCAGTCGTCCTCGGGCTGAGCACCAGCCCACTTGCCCAGGCCAGTCCTCACCCTGCCCTCGATGTGCTCACCGATCTGCTCCCAGTCCACTTCCTCCTCAGCGCCGGCCGACTTGGCGACCTCGGCTCTGATCTTGGTCTCCATCTTCCGGCCAACAGTGTCCCAGTCGTCTTCGGGCTGAGCGCCAGCCCAGGTGCCGACAGCCCTTTTAGTGCGGCCTTCCAGCCGTTCCCCGATCTCGTCCCAATCGGCCTCAGGTCCAGCCCCCGCCAAATCAGCGAGCTCGGTCCTGATCTTGCCCTCAATTCTCCGGCCGATGGTCTCCCAATCGTCGGTCGGTTGGGCTCCGGCTAGCTTGCCGATTTCCCCCCGGATCTTCGCTTCGATCCGACGGCCAATGTCCTCCCATTCTTCAGTTGTTCGTCTCCGTTCACCTTGGTCAGTCATGATCCCTCCTTTTTGACAATGTTCGCTCGTCACCTGTACCACTCCTCCTACTGGCTTTGGCGACGTCCCAGCATAAACAAGCGCACCAGCAACAATCCGGCAACGAACCCACCGATATGGGCAAACCAGGCTACACCGCCCAACTGTGTCATGCCGAAGGCAATTAAACCGTTAAAAAGCTGCAGCACAAACCAGAACCCCAGCACCAATAGGGCCGGTAGTTGGGCCAGACGCACGAAGTAACCCAGGAAGAGCAGCGTCTGGATTCTAGCTCTGGGGAAGAGGACAATGTAAGCTCCCAAGACACCAGCGATGGCCCCGCTGGCCCCGATAGAAGGTAGCTGAGAGTTAGGGCCAGCTAACACCTGGGTGGTACTGGCTATTACTCCGGTAATCAAGTAGAAAAGCAAGAAACGCAGCCGTCCCATACTATCCTCGACATTGTTACCGAATATCCACAGATAGAGCATGTTGCCAGCGATATGCATAGGCCCTCCGTGGAGAAACATGGCTGTTACGAAGCTGAAAGCGACGGCCGGTCCAAAATTGTGCGTCACCTCGAAAGGCACCATGCCCATAGTGTAGAAGGTCTGTTCCAGCGTTCCGTTCGCCTCAGCCAGCAACTCGTAAAGAAAAACGATGATGTTAACAACGATGATACCGACTGTAAGAACGGGGAAGCGGCGGGTGGGTATGAAATCACGTATTGGTAGCATGTCCCCCTCCTTTATTGCGGTCAGGGTGCTCAAAGCCATTGGGCATAGTGGTTCCCCTCAAGTTAGCCCCTTCCAGGTTGACCTCCTCCAAATTGGCTCCCTTCAAGTCAGCCCTTTCCAAATTAGCATCTTTCAGATTGGCCCCCAGCAAATCAGCTCCTGATAGGTCCGCACCGACCAGGTTAGCTCCTATCAGGCTAGTGCACACCAAGTCAGTTGCCGATAGGTTTGCCCCTTCCAAAAGGACTCCCGTCAAGTTGGCCCCTCTCAGATTCGCTGCGGTCAAGTCAGCCTTTGTTAGATCAGCCCCGTTCAGGTTAGCCATGCTCAGGTTGGCTCCAACCAGACGAGCCTCTACTAGCACAGCTTCGACCAACTGAGCTCCAGCCAGGTCAGCTCCCTCCAAATCGGCTCCGGTCAGATCGGCCTTTCCCAGAAGACCTCGCGCCAAGTTAGCATAGGCAAGCGACATGCCTCTCAAGTCGGCGTTTCTGAGATCGGCCTTCACAAAGGCCCTCACTGCAGTATCCCTCAATATCTGCCGAACTTCTTCTCTTGACAGCTTTCTCAGTTCAGCGGCCACTTGCGAGCTCCCTATTCGGTCAGTTCGGTTTCCGCCTCGGATTCCACTTCCAGATCCGGCGGCGCTTCTATATCCAGCTCCGTTTCCGGTTCGAGTTCCAGTGGGGATCCGGCCAACTCAGGTTCAGGGGGAGTTGGAAAAGGTTCTCCGCAATAAGGGCAGATGTCCCATCGTAACAGCGACAGCCGACCGCAGTGGGGACAAGCTTTCCTCAACTCGGTATGACAGGCGGGGCAGAGAATGAAATCTAGCTCGATCCTGTGCTTACACTCAGGGCACACCGGCTTTTCCTCGGTGATATCCTGTAGCAAGGCTTCCTCCTCCAGGGTCCTTGCGTAAGCCTCCGCCAGAGTCTCTTGGGGACGAAGAATGAGGTAGATGAGCAAGCCCAAAGGGCCGAAGATCAAGACCACCAAGGAGGCAAGCAATTGGGCAAAGATATCCCTCGACCTCAAGCGCATATCGCGAAAGGTCCAGATGACTAAGCTCATCCAGAAGGCTACGATGAAAGCACTGACGAAGGCCACGATAGCTAACAAGATTGTCCCGATGTCCTCAAGTTGTGGCATATCCAACTGCTCCTTTAGACATAGATGCGAGTATTATACCATGTTCTTATCTTTTGGAAAACTGGGGCGCTAACGGGTTGCCCTCTCTAAGTAGACCAGCAGGATTGAGATGTCCGTTGGGTTGACACCTGATATACGGAAGGCTTGACCGACAGTAGCAGGCTGAAACCGCTCTAGCTTCTCTCGAGCCTCGTTGCTCAAGCCTACGGTAACCTCGTAGTCAAAATCGGGCGGGATCGGACGTTCCTCCAACCGCTTCATCCGTTCCACCTCCTGCCGCTGCTTTTCGATGTAGCCTGCGTACTTGGCCTCAATCGTCACCTGCTCGATGACCTCAGCGGGCAATGGTGTATTGCCGGAGACGAGAGCTTCTATCAGCTCATAACTCACCTCCGGCCGACGGAGGAATAACAAAGCATTGACGCCGTCGTCCAGGGGATCGAGGCCCCGTGCGATCAGTTCCTCGTTGACTTCCTCCGAGGGTGCCAACCACGTTTTCTTGAGTCGCATCAACTCGCCCTCAATGGCGTTCCTTTTCTCCTCCACCGCCTCATACCTTTCCCGCGGTAGCAATCCCACTTCGTAGCCAATGGGCGAGAGGCGCAGGTCGGCGTTGTCCTGGCGCAACAGCAGCCGGTGCTCGGCACGGGAAGTCATCATGCGGTAGGGCTCGGTGATCTCCTTGGTCACTAGGTCATCAATGAGGACGCCAATATAAGCCTGGTCACGCCTTAGGACAATAGGCTCTTTGCCCTGCACTTTGCGGGCAGCGTTAATACCAGCCATGATACCCTGAGCAGCAGCCTCCTCATAACCTGAAGTACTGTTAATCTGCCCGGCGTGAAATAACCCTTCCACCCGTTTTGTCTCCAGCGAGGCATTGATTTGATCGGGGGACACAAAGTCATATTCGACAGCATAGCCCGGTCGCACGATCTCAGCCTCCCGTAGAGCAGGGATGCTGTGCAACATGGCAAGCTGCACATCGTAGGGCATGGCGGTATACATCCCTTGCACGTAGACTTCTGTAGTTTGCCACCCTTCAGGCTCCAGGAATAGCTGATGGGAATCCTTATGAGCAAAACGCACAATCTTTTCCTCGAGAGAAGGGCAATAGCGTGGCCCTACTCCCTCAATGAAGCCCGAGGCAATGGGTGAGCGATGGAGGTTTTCGCGGACGATTTGGTGCGTATCCTCGTTGGTGTAAACCAGATAGCACGGCAACTGGGGGCGCCAATCCGTTTGGCAAGGGATGGGATAGACAGGATGGGGTTCCAGATAATGAAAACTAGAAGTTGACTGTCGGAAGCTAAAATACAGCGGTGTATCGTTGCCCAATTGGGGGATGGTTTGAGAGAAATCTATCGTGCGAGCATTGATGCGGGGCGGGGTGTTGGTCTGAAGGCGACCCAGAGTGAAGCCTAACTTTCGTAATGAGGCCGAGAGGCCAGTGGCGGGAAACTCGCCAGCCCGTCCGGCGGGAAAAGTAATCTCGCCGGTCATGATTCTCGCTCCCAGAAACGTGCCCGTTGCAAGGATCACTGTGTGGCCCTGCCACTCAACACCAAGGCTTGTGACTACACCCTTGACCCGATTGCCTATTACAAGAAGCTTTTCAACCAAGCTCTGTTTTATGTCCAGATTAGGGATACTCTCCAAGGCGTTCTTCATAGCCAGGGAGTAGAGTCTCTTGTCAGCTTGAGCACGGGGTGCACGCACGGCTGGTCCCTTTGAAAGATTAAGCATGCGAATCTGGATGAAGGTCTTGTCGAGGTTATAGGCCATTTCACCACCCAGAGCATCAATCTCCTTAACCAGATGTCCTTTAGCAGGCCCTCCAACGCCCGGATTACAAGGCATGGTGGCAATCAGGTCAAGATTCATCGTCACCAATAGCGTTCGGCAGCTCATCCGCGCTGCCGCCAGGGCGGCCTCGCAGCCAGCGTGTCCTGCCCCCACGACAATCACATCATACATAGATACTCCTCTACTCCTGAATCTGGCCCAAGTATAGTACACTCGGCCGTCTTTGGCAAGAATGACAACCGAGGCCGGACCACAGATTACTTAACATAGTTGCAGAAGAACTTAACATAGTCAAATTGGGTCTTGACATATTCCCCAAACTGTGGTATAATATAGCATAGAAACGATGAGAAATAACTTGAAATATGCTGTATTGTGTTGAAATGAGTTGAAAATCTAATCGAAGAGCAGTTAGCCAATCTGGAGGTTGGGGCCTCTCTCTCCTTGACAAACGTGAACACCTCAGCTATAGTTCAGTGACGAGGCGGAGTTCACAGCAAAGCCGCAGAAATCTCACACAAGAGAGGAGAGAAGGAGGAAACATGAACAAGACAACGCTTGAGTACCATCCTACTATCAAAGACTTGCCTGCCGGAGAACGACCACGGGAGAGACTGCAGAAATACGGCGCTGGCTCTCTCTCCAACGCTGAGCTTTTGGCCATTATACTGCGAACTGGCGTGGGTGGGGAGAACGTCCTCAACCTGGCAGCGCGGCTCTTGGCCAAATTCGACGGCCTCATTGGTCTGGCACGAGCCAGTTTCAGTGAGCTTTGCGAAGAGAAAGGGATAGGGGTAGCCAAGGCAGCCCAGCTAAAAGCGGCGCTGGAGCTAGGGCGAAGGCTGCTTATCGCCTCTCCTGAGGAACGCCTTCAGATCAAGTCTCCCACCGACGCGGCCAACCTGATGATGATCGAGATGGGCATGCTGGAACAAGAACACATGCGTATCATCCTCCTGGACAGCAAGAACTATGTTCTCGATACTCCCACCATGTACATCGGCAGTTTGAACACATCTGTTATCCGTGTCGGCGAACTATTTCGGGAGGCAATCAAACAAAACGGCGCGGCCATCATCGTCGTCCATAACCATCCCAGCGGCGACCCCACCCCGTCACCTGAGGACATTGCAGTAACAGAACTCATCAGCCAGGCTGGCCAGCTACTGGACATTGACGTACTGGATCATCTGATTATCGGCCAGCAGCGGTACGTTAGTTTGAAAGAAAGGGGGTTAGGATTCAAATGAGCTCTAACAAGTGCAACCCATAGAACAGAACCAGTTGTTATCCGCTGTAGCTCGGATCTGAAGAAGCGCGGTGAGGTTCCTGCGTCCCCACGCTATATACTGAACTCGCCTGCCACTATCAGAGACGAGCACAATAACCAACCAGAGGAGGCTCAAAATGACAAGCCAAGTATTGTTTAGTTCAAAGACTATCCCAGTTCGCACTTTGGAAAGAAAAGAAAGGAGAAAAGCAAACAAGTTACCATCCTGGCGATCGCTCCTAATCCTACTGGCTTCAGCCCTGCTGATCCTGAGCGGTCTACCTCTATCGCAACTGAGACACCAAGCGCTGGCGGCTCCGGCAGCTCTATACTGGGATCTGACTTCTAATGTCCCAGGGCATATGATTATCTGGGGAGCCGACAACAACGACTATACCGGCTACTCTGTCGCCAGTGGAGACGTTAACGGCGATGGTCTAGATGACGCCATCATCGGGGCCTTCCGAGCCAACGGGCCGGATTCCCGACACAGATTCGCTGGTCGTGTTTACGTGGTGTTTGGCCCGGCCGATGTCTATGGCACCGTAGACCTGGCCTCTGAGGCCGATGTAGTGATCTACGGAGCCGACTCTTATGACTACGCCGGCAGTGCTGTGGCCAGTGGCGATGTGAACGGCGATGGATATGCCGACATCATCATCGCCGCCGAGTGGGCTGACGGGCCTGGCAACAGACGTGTCGAATGCGGTGAAGTCTATGTCGTATTCGGCTCAGCGTCCATTGGCGGTACGATGGACCTGAACACCCAAGCCGATGTTGTCATGTACGGCCCAGACATCCGTGACCAAATCGGGACCTCGTTAGCTATCGGTAGGGTAAACGGAGACGGGCCCGATGACATCATCATCGGAGCTGAGTGGACCGATGGTCTGGGACCAGGCCACCGACGCGAGGATGCCGGTGAAGTGTACGTGGTGCTAGGTAGGAGTTCTTTCCCCAGTACGATGGAGTTGTACGGCCAAGCCGACCTGATCATCTACGGGGAAGAGAAAGGAGACCACACCGGTGACTCTGTAGCCAGTGGTGACCTGAACGGCGACGGATACGGAGACATCATCGTCGGGGCCCTGTGGGCGGATGGCCAGCAAAACCAGCGTCCTCAGGCTGGCGGGGCCTATGTGGTGTTGAGTTCGAAGAGTTTCGATAACAGAATGCGCGACCTCCGCACCGACGCCGACCTGACCATCTTCGGCGCTGATGAGCAAGACCGTGCCGGAGCACCGGTATCCAGCGGCGACGTGAATGGTGACGGCTACGACGACATCCTTATCGGGGCCAGCTATGCTAATGGCCCATATAATGGGCGCACTTGGGCCGGTGAGGTCTACGTGGTACTAGGCTCAGATTCCATCGCCGATACCTCATACCTACAATCCGTAGACCTACGAAAACAGGCCGACCTCACCATCTACGGAGCCGATCGCGGCGATCGAGCCGGAACCGCCGTAGCAAGCGGCGACGTGAATGGCGATGGCTACGCTGACCTCCTCATAGGGGCTAGTTACGCTGGCGGTCCGGACAACAGCCAAGACAAAGCTGGCGAAGTAAGTGTAATCCTCGGCTCAGCAACTATCGCAGGCACTTTAGACCTGGGCAGCGCGAATGCTCTGACTATCTGCGGAACTGATGCCGGTGACCAGGTTGGTGTCGCGGTAGCCAGCGGAGATGTGAATGGTGATGCTCATGATGACATCATCATGGGAGCCAACTGGGCCAATCCAGACGGTAGTCGCGAAAAGGCTGGTGAGGCGTACATAGTCTCTCCCCAAATAGATCTATCAATAAGCTATGAGACCACACCGCCAGCCTATGTCTCGCCAGGGGCAACCATCACCTACACTCTGGCCTACGCCAACAATGGGGCAGCTACAGCTTTCGATGTCCAGATCACTGACCTTGAAACCCCAGGGTTAAGAAAGACCCGCTCTATCTGCGACGACAAAGTAACGCCATCTTTGGAATCCCACAGTTGGTTGATTCCGGAGCTGTACCCAGGGGAATCCGGATCAATCACCGTCGTAGCGGAAGTTAGCCCTGAAGCCTCAAGAGGCGCAGTCATCCCTGTCACCGCTCAGATCTCCGGTGTAGGGATGGAGGTCGATCCCACCAACAACACCAGCACTGCGGCCGTCACGGTAAGCCCTCCGCCTTTTATGATTGTAGTTGTAGCCAATCCAACCAGAATAGTCGCCGACGGCGTCTCTACTTCTACGATTACTGCGGAGGTCAC
Organism: uncultured Anaerolineae bacterium; assembly: GCA_964446635.1. GTDB lineage: Bacteria > Chloroflexota > Anaerolineae > VGOG01 > VGOG01 > CAYUPJ01. The sequence continues at coordinate 32,100 of CAYUPJ010000006.1, read as the reverse complement.
CGACAAAGATGGTAACCCCATAGCCAATGGCACGCAGGTCACCTTCACTACCACCTCTGGTCGCTTCCCAGCCGATCCCTATGTCACCACCACGACCGGTGGAGTTGCTACAGCTCTACTGACCTCCAGTGATCGAGTGGGTAAGGCTACTGTCACCGTCAGTGCTGACTCACAGTCTGCGACGGTTGAAGTCCAATTCACCGGTATGATAGAAAACGTGAACACCGGTGAGACATATGGCAGTATCAACGCAGCCGTCAATGAGGCCAGCTATGGCGACACCATCATCGTCAACCCTGGCACATACAACGAGACCATCAACATGAAGAGTGGTGTCAAGATCTATGGGGCCAGGACTGAGGTGACGGTAATCAGTGGGGATGGTTCCGGTCCAGTGGTTACGGCCAGTGGAGCCGAGATCATGAGCGACGCCATCATCGCCGGCTTCACCATCACGGGTGGCAACGCGGACTACGGGGGCGGCATCTACATCAAGAATGCCTCTCCGACGGTGGAGAACAACATCATCCGCAACAACACGGCGGCTTACTTCGGTGGCGGGGTCTACATTGACGGCGGCTTACCTACCATCCGCAACAATGTCATCGCTGGCAACTCGGCGGCTGTCTTTGGCGGTGGCGTCTATGTCGCCAGTGGATCACCCGCCATCACCAACAACACCATCGTCGGCAACTTGGCGACAATCTTCGGCGGTGGCATCTTCAACCTGAGAGGCTCACCCACCATCGGCAATAACATCATCGCCATCAACACCGCTTTCACGTCCGGTGGCATCCACAACCATGGCGGATCGCTAAGCAGTGATTACAACAACATCTGGGGTAATATCCCCGATGACTACTACAATCTCACCCCAGGTGTCCACGACATCCACCAGGATCCCCGCTTGGATAATCCGTCGGGTGGCAACTACCACTTGCTAGCAAACTCACCCTGTATTGACGCTGGCGACCCAGCGACACCAGCAGGCACCGACCTCGACGGCGACTCGCGTCCTGTTGACGGAAATGAGGACAATCACGCTGTAGCGGACATCGGCGCTGATGAGCGCGTTGGTGAGCAGCCTTCACCATCCCGCCCCGTGTCCATCCCAGAGACGCCGCCTGAACCCACCCCAAGCAACAATTAGAACTGAGTTGATGCGGCTCTAAGAACACAGGAGGGCATCCTGCGGCCACTCAGGCCAGGATGCCCTCCTTT